>CALEAW010000079.1 GCA_937943605.1 uncultured Sutterella sp.
GCCGCTTTGTGTTTAGGTGTCAGATCTTACTGAACTAGATTTGCAAAATTTGGGGTCGTTTGCCCTTTGGTTTTCTTTTTTTTCTGCAAGTTTGCTCTTGGCGGTGGCGCCTGGTCCTGACAATCTTTTCGTGATGACGCAAAGTGCGGTCTATGGCGTGCGTGCAGGGCTGTGCGTGGTGTTCGGACTCATCACCGGGTTGGTTTTGCATACAGTGTTCGTTGCATGCGGAGTGGCGGCGATGGTTGTCGCGGTCCCCGCTTTATTGTGGACGATCAAACTAGTCGGTGCTACGTATTTACTATATTTGGCGTGGAGCGCATGGATGCATGCGAACGATGCCGTCAATGGTGCTCAGGCTGTCGCTTTGAGACCCATTCAATTGTGGCGTCGCGGCTTTATCATGAATGTCACGAATCCAAAAGTGCAGATATTCTTTTTGGCCTTTTTTCCGCAGTTCGTTATGCCTGGCACAACAGGTGTGGCTTTGGCTAGCCAAATGCTGATTCAGGGAGCTACGTTCATGTTGGCAACACTGATTGTGTTTTCAGTGCTTGCATGCTTAGCTGGGGCGGCCGCTGATTGGCTTTGTCGACCACGTTGGCGTGCTTGGCTTAACCGCGCGAGCGCGGTGATCTTTGTGGCGCTCGCGGGTTTTGCCTTGGTTGGCTGATGAATTCTCTATTAATCTTCGCCCCAGCCTTTTCGAGGGCCGCGCATTGTAAACATCGTTTCGCCAGCGCTATGCATCGTGCTTTGCGGGCGACCGTCACACGTAAAGCAGCCATTTTCCCAATATTGATCGTTGACGCGTGCAGCGACCGCTTCGCCAATGGCAAGTCCAGTACGTTTTAAGAGGTTCGGATCTACCACGCGGCATTCAATATGCGCCAAGGCGCCTTCGACAAAAGAGACGGGCAAGGTGAGGCCAGCGACTTTGCCTAACTTAAGATGCTCGAACTTGTCGCCCACGACGCGACCCGAGCAACAGCCAGAACCCAAAAGGGCCTTTTGAAGGTCCGTTCCTGGAATCGAGATACCAAAGACACCCGTCTTGATGAGATTCTCTGTCGTCTGGTGAGGCAACATCAATGAGACGCAGAAGCGCGCCGGAGCCATATTGCAAATCGTCGACCATGCGCAGGCCATCACGTCGTCGACGCCTTTGTCGCTACGAGACGTCACAAAAATCGCTGGACCGCCTGTCATCGTGGTCCAAATCTCATCAGAAGGTATTTGAATTAACATTTTGTTCGTCCAAAAAAACAGAAAACCCGGGGCGATCGTTGCATCGCATCCCGGGTCGGATGGGTTATTTGTGGAGGCTTCTTAAATGTTGCGATCCACAAAAGCCTTGAGGTCAGCTGGCGTCTTCACTTCGACAATACGGTCAACTTCTTGACCATTGCGGATCGCGACCATTGTCGGGATGTGCTTGACTTCATATTTTGCCACGACCTGCGGGCTCGACTCAGAGTCGCAAGAGGCAAACACGGCGCGGTCAGCGTAGTTTTGGGCGAGTTGCATAAAGAACGGCTGAGCACGGCGGCAATCAGGACACCAGCTTGCACCAATGGCGAGGATGACGGGCTTTTCATTCGCGGCCACGATGGCTTCAACATTTTCGTCGTTGACGAGAACGATGTTAGACATAGTTAAGTACTCCTATATAGAGCAGGGAATCAGTAGATTCCGATCATTTCTTCTGTTAGAAATACTCTAGCACAAAGGCTAATGACATTCCAAAAACTTTTAGAGCGTTTCCTATGCAAAACCGTAAACCTTTGTATCCACGTCCGAAGTTTTGACTCACGTATTGACGGTATGCGCCCAAAAAAGCGCTTCAAAACGCCTTAACGGGTTCTTCATTAGAAACTTTCTATGCCGTTATTAGGTTTAGTCTATTGGCGAAAATCTGAATTCTTCGGTAGTATGCCCGTGCCGATTGTGACACTAATTCTAGTGTTGCCACAGAGATTAACGAACTAAATATCGTGGGTGCCCGCTCATATGCGCAGGCGCATCCCAATAGCCCTTTTATAAGAGGATTCCCCTCATGACCGTCCAAATCGATCTGAGTCGCGATACGCTTTTTGACGAACTTGGCCTCATGCGTCTTCGTGAAAGCTACATGCGCCCTGAAGAGACCAGTCCGCAGGAGCGTTTTAAGTTTGTTGCTGAAACGTTCGCGTCAAATCCCGAACATGCTCGTCGTATTTATGATTACGCGAGCCGTCATTGGCTTTCTTTTGCGACCCCGGTGCTTGCCTTTGGTCGTACGGGTCGTGGCTTGCCGGTCTCGTGCTACCTCTCCTATATGGACGATAGCGCCGACGGATTGATTGAAACGCTCTCTGAAGTGAATCGCCTCTCGATGTTAGGGGGTGGCGTGGGCGTTCACGTTGGTATTCGTTCGGCGGACGAAAAGTCGGTTGGGGTCATGCCGCATCTGAAGGTTTACGATGCGTCGTGCTTGGCTTACCGTCAGGGGTCGACTCGCCGTGGCTCTTATGCGGCCTTCTTGTCGATTGACCATCCGGACATCATTCCCTTTATTGAAATGCGTAAGCCGACGGGTGACCAGAACCTCAAGGCTTTGAATCTGCATCATGGTGTCAACATCACGGACGCCTTTATGGAAAAGATTGAAGCCTCGATGCGTGATGCCGAAGCGGATGATTCGTGGGAACTTCGTCATCCGTCGACGGGTGAGGTCGTTGCAACGGTGTCTGCGCGCGACTTGTGGCAGCGTATTCTTGAGATGCGTATGCACACGGGCGAACCCTATTTGGTCTTTACGGATACGGCCAATCGTGCGTTGCCGTCCTGGCTCAAAGACAAAGGTCTCAAGATTCATGGTTCTAACCTTTGTACCGAAATCTTCTTGCCGACTTCCAAAGACCGTACTGCCGTTTGCTGCTTGTCTTCTGTGAATCTCGAATACTACGACGACTGGAAAGACAATAAGCAGTTCATTGACGATGCGATGGAATTCCTCGATAACGTGCTTCAGTACTTTATCGACCACGCGCCCGATGGCATTAAGCGTGCTCGTTACTCTGCTATGCGTGAGCGTTCTGTGGGGCTGGGTGCCATGGGCTTTCATGCTTACCTTCAAAAGCGTGGCATCGCTTTTGAGTCGGCCGCTGCCAAGTTTACGAATCGTGCGATGTTCCGTCATATTGCCGCTTGCGTTGAAGCGGCTGACGAGCGCCTTTGCGCCTTACGCGGTCCCTGTCCCGATGCGGCGGACTCTGGCGTTCAGCGTCGCTTCTCGCATCGTATGGCCGTGGCGCCCAATGCGTCCTCCTCACTCATCATGGGTGGCACGAGTCCGTCGATTGAACCCTATCGTGCGAACATCTATCGTCAGGACACGATTTCTGGCGCCTTCATTTTGAAGAATCGTTTCTTGAAGGCTGAGCTTGCTAAGCGCGGGCTTGATACCGAAGAAGTGTGGGCTGACATCATTGCGCATGATGGTTCTGTGCAGCATCGTGAGGATCTCCCGCAGGAAGTCCGTGACGTCTTTAAGACCGCCATCGAAA
>CALEAW010000080.1 GCA_937943605.1 uncultured Sutterella sp.
ATCTGATTTACTAATTTTTTAGAGAAGATGTGTACCCGTTTGAGAGAAATTCACGCTCATGATTGTAAGCGAGATTGACCGTTAAACGACCTCACAATCAGGTTGTGCACCCGCTTAGGACACCTCGTTCACTTCAAGGTGTTCCGCATTTTCCATTGATTCCGCGGGCGTTTCGGGTACAGGGCTAGCGTTTTGAGCGCCATCGGATGTTGTATCCTTAGAATCGAAAAATTCTGTTTCTAGACGTTTCCCGTTGGCGTCATAAGCTTCTTTGAGGCCCACAGGGTGCCCTTTATCGTAGGTTTCAACAACATACGAGCCATCCGTTGACCAGGTCGTGATGCGTCCTTGATAGGCATCATGTTCGTACGTCCCGCGCACGGCCGGTAACCCAGTGTCTTCAAAATAGAGCGTAAAAAGCCCGTGACGGGCTTGACCCGCCATCATGATGTCGGAAATCAGGACGCCTTTAGCGTTATAGGTTTTAAGTGATCCCGCTTGTTCGCCTAGATGGTAATTCACTTCGGTTTCGACCGTACCGTCTTCAAAATAGGTGGTCGTCAAACCTTCTTGTTGACCCTTCACCCAAAGTTCACGACGTAATAAAGAGCCGTCTGGGCGAAAGACTAATTTCATGCCATCCATCACACCTCGGCGGTAGTCAATGAGTTCGAGCACAACACCCGTCTTCGGGTCAAAGAACTTCGCTTCCCCTTCTTTGAGGCCATTCACCCAAGGGACGAGAGAGACAAGCTTGCCGTTCGACATCGTGATCGCCAATCCATCACGAAGCCCATCCGTCATCGGTGTCGTCGTGAGTGTCTCTCCTTGGGCAGTCAACATACGACCATTAAAAAGACGTCCTCTTTCACCCTTATATAACCCGTCTTCAAGCGTCATCTCTAACGCAGGGGTCGAGGGCAACATCATGATTAAGTCATAACGCATGGGCCACAGCGTCCCAAAAAGTAGACCTGACCCCAAAAGGACCAGCAAAGTCTTTATATAAGGCTTCATAAACACGACAACTAACGAGAATCAACAAGCAAACTTTTAATTAAACACACAGCCTAAGCACGTTGTCTCAATGACAACGCGAGCCTATTTTACGTGGTTTGCGCGCCAACTTCATAGAAAATTAGGCATGGAAACCTCTGCCTCTGACCGGAGGTTATTAACCTACACAGCAACTTTGCGATTGCCTCTCAGCGTGCCAGTGCGAGACATTCACCAAGATGTTATTTAAAGATATCAAACACCTCCCACACGCAACGACACACCAAAAAAAAAGGCCCGCCTCTTCCCTACCGAAGAAACGGGCACAAATTCCGTGATATGGCTCCAGAGAACCACGAATCCCCATACCATCCTAGCCTGAATTTTGCGTGAGTATTTCATATACATCTTTAATTTGTAAGATGTAT
>CALEAW010000081.1 GCA_937943605.1 uncultured Sutterella sp.
CCCTATCCGCCCTAATGAGAGTACAAGCTACTCAAACCTGTACCACTGTGATCGGGATGGGGTGTATCTCTACATAGATACTGTCAGTGCTCAATTAGCGGATGTGACTGGAAAAAGTGAGGAACAAGCATAAGCGGTTGGGAGGATTTTATGGAACAAAAACGCCCGGCAGATATATTTCAGGAACTTTTGGACTTCCTATGGAACGGCTTGGGCCTGGAAGAAAAGGGCTGGAAGCGTCTGAAAAAGGGAGATTTAAAAAAAAGAACCAAAAAAACGGGATGAAATATATGTGTTGTTATGCACTATCTTGAATGGATTGATCGATGATAAGCTCCAAAAAGAAGCTCTGATAGAGAAGTTTGAAGAATTTCGAACGTTTTGAAGGTGTTTTATGGCACGTATCGTAGATAAACCTTATTGGACGTTTAGTGCATACAATGCGTGTACGTCAGGGATTCAGGTGAAATGTCCGAAGTGTCGTGCTGAAGGTGTAGTGACGGCGGACGATAACTATGCCTATTTTCGTTGCATGAGTTGTGGGCATCAGGAGACCCGAGACAGGACGATCTATCGCTATGATGTCCATAACCAGTGCAAAAATTGTGGTCGATACTATCGTGTCGATATCGAAGACGAATCAAAACAATGTTTCTCTGTTTTACATGTGGCGTGTCCCTATTGCGGAGTCATCATGTCTGGAGAAGTGCATAAAACAGCCGAAGCCTATTCCTATACTGCTGAGATCATGGATGGTCGAGAGCCTTATTTCGGATTTGAACTTTGGTTTTTGACTTCGTTTCAAGGTAAGTGGGTTTGGGCGATAAATCGCGAACACCTAGCTTATTTGATTGAATATCTCAGTGCTGTTCTTCGAGAGAAGCCTAAAGATGGTCCTAAAAAGACCCAGGCTGATCATCTTCCCACCTTCATGAAAACCGCAAAGAACCGAGAACGGATCGTGAAGTTGCTTGTGAAGTTGTATGAAACGTGAGATGAACAGCATAAATCCGAAACTCAGGTTTCAAAGCACATGGATGTTAACGACAACCTTACCTGACACCAAGAACAACTCGCTGATCTATGAGGACGATAGCTTGGTTATCGTGACTTTTCGATGGACGGTGAAAGGGGATACTGTTTTTTATGCTCGCTAAGTGGAGTTCAATATGGGAACAATGAAGCTTTATGAACTGGTTAACCAATATCACATTGGTACAGACTTGACTTGTGCTGAGGCGATGTTCAAGGCTTGTAATGAGTACTACAACCTGAACTTGTCTGAGGAGACAAGGAAAATGTTCTCGGTGATGGGACTCGGTATGCAGACAGAGCAATCGTGCTGTGGTGCCTTCACCGTTGCTGTTGGCGTAATTGGCTTGATGACTGCTAAGGAAGGTCATACTGATATCGATAATCGGGTCGGTTATTTGATGATTGCCGAGCTAACGGATTTCATGTTGAGTTTTTATAGCACGCTACATTGTGTCGAGCTTCAGAAACTCGAGGTGATCGGGTATAAAAATCCGTGTCATGCCATCGTAGAAGCAATAGCCAAAAAATTGGAGGATCTCTTGGAAAGGCAAGACGATTTGGCTCAGTTAGTCAAAAACAAACTCAGTTCTTGATGTAAGCCGCTTTTTTCACTCGCCATAAGATTATGGCAACGTTTGATGTTGAATTTTTGAGACGTGCCTTCAATTTGCTCTCCATAGCATTAATTTGTGTCTAAGTATTTTCCCGATTGTGTAATGCCTATCCTTTGGTTCAAACTGAATCTTATGCCTTGTAATTAAACTGTATACGAGGCGTAAGTGAAGTTTGAGAATAGGACAGAGAAGCCTATTTTCGAACGCTGGCGATTGACCAATCGCATGCAGGAGAAAGCATCATGCTGTTGACGGATAAAGATCGTGCGTATTTAGATGCGTGTGATGAAGATGGTACTTGCGCTATCGGGCGCATGCTGAGTTATTTGGATCAATGGGAAGAGGAAGGGATTGCAGAAGGGCGCTTTACAAAGGAACAGGCTGAGGCCGATTTAGAGGCTGCGCTTTATCGTGCTTTTGCGTTACTGCAGGACGATCGATATCTTTCATATGCTCAAGTGGTCACGACGCTTGAAAAGGCTCGTGAGTCAGCGACGAACAGTGGTGTTTGGCATTACAGATTGGCCTGTGGCCTCACACATACAGGTCGACTCGATGAGGCACTCAAGGTGGCCGAAGAGGGCGTTCTGGCAGAACCCGATTATCCGTGGGGCTGGTTGCATTTAGGAAAGCTTAGGGCCCATTTTGGTGATAAAGTTGGTGCTTTAGCTGCGGCAGCTAAAGGGCTTGACCTTGTACCAGATGATCCTGAATTTTTGCAGTTGCAAGAAGAAATTGAAGCGGGTGTGCCGTTGCCGGTCATGTTGTGTCACTACATCGATCCTGAAAGTGATGCCGAACTCCAAAATCTTCAAATGGATCTCCAGCCTGTTTTGGAAAAACAGTTGGCGCTAACATGTCTGATTAAAGACCCTAAAGGGTTCGAAGCGATCAAGAATGCCTTCAATATTGACGGACTTCAAGAAGAGCCTGATGCCCCTGCTTGTCTTAGTGCCGAGGTGCCATTTTCAGTTGGTTTAATACATGTCGTTTTCCGCATGAATGAAGCAGGTTTCAGTCATCTCGCACCGACATGGGTCAAGCATTTTAAAGATGCGCTCGAAGAGTTTTTGCAAGATGGTCACTGCCAATTTGAAGAGATCGTCGAGGTTTGGTTAGATCTCGATCGTACGATTCACGTTGTACTTAAGCCTGAAGAAGAAGGCGGCGAAGGTCGTGTCGTTCGCTTCAAGGTTAATGGTGGCCTATCGAATGAGAGTGCAAGGCCTGCTTATGCGAATGCTTCCGAATTAACGCCTGAAATTCGAGCGATGTTAGATCGCGTGGCGAGTCTCAATGAAGAGGAGGCCTACGACGAGATCATCCAAATGCTTGAAAAGATTCCGGATGACGATCGTGAACCCATACTGACGCTAGAGTTGGCACGCGCTCACAATAACGCCTCTCCAGCGTTGGGGCCAGGGCTAGAAAGAGCAGTTGCCTTGCTCCAATCCGTGAAAGACGACTTCGAGAAGACTTACGAATGGCAGTTCCGCATGGGCTATGCGCTTTTTTACCTTGATCGTGACGATGAGGCGCTTGCTTATTTCCAACAAGCCGAAGCATTACGTAAAGGTGACCAAGATACGCTTGAATTAATGCGCGCCTGTCGACAACAAATGAGCTATCCAAGATTCGTAGAGCCGTTTGCTCAACGTGTTGAATCGCTTTGGAAAACGTTTGAAGAAAAAACGACGGATTGGCAAAAGCGATTAATCAAACCCGAAGAGCGCCCAGTTGTGCTGAACGAAATGAAGCAAGCTATCCATCAGGCGCTGCCTGATACGGCTGTGGCTTTAGGGGCGACGGATGGTGTTGTGGAGGTCAATCTCTCAACGGATGGCAATTATTTGCAACTCTATCTGCTTCGCGCTATGGTGCGTGCGATGCCTGACAGTCTTAGAGGATGTTGGCAGATGACGCTCTGTCGACCCGCCATGCCATCGTGCGCTGAGCTTATTTTGAAGACTGGCTTGAGAGAGTACGCCGCGAAGGATCTTTATATCTATGAATCGGTCGGAGACAATGGTTCGCTCTGTCTCACCATTTATTCAAAACCCTTTGAAACACTCAATGAAGAAGAAGTTGAAGACGCATTCCGTGCAGTGAATTTGTTGCTTGATCACGCCTTCGGCGAAGTGGCACGCATGCAGCACTTTGGCAATATTCGACTTTCAAGAAAACCCGAAGAGGGTGTGGGTTTTTCCTTGCCTGAATATGTGAGGTATGTCCATAAGTGTGCACCACAGAAGTTGGTTGATACGGTCGATGATTACTTAGACGACGTGCTTCAATTCCAATGGAATCTCGATACAGACGATGACTGTGACTATCTGCTCGACGCAAAACACGGGCAATCGTCCGTCATGGCACTTATCTCAGCGTATTTCAATAATGAGCCAGATGTGATGCGTCTTTTACATCGGGCTGGGGCAACAGCTGGGATGTTGTTTGTCGATAGTCAGGATCTTGATGAGACTTCTCGCGCCAAACTTCGCGACGAACTTCGTGCGTTATTACGCGAAAAGGTACCTCATGCCTATGAAAGCTTTGGACAAATTGAAGGGCGAAAATTCGCCTACGAGTTGTTCTTCGCTTGGGATTTGCCTGCGGTGCTAGAAGTTGTTAATGAGTTCGGTGAAGCGCATGACGACGTAGTGAGGCTTGGCTTCCACTCCTTCTTCCGTGAGGCTGCGGGCTTAATGATGAAGCAGCCCGAAGACGATTAACCACCGAGACCGTGTGCGTGCGTGAGTCAAGGCTTACGCACGCGACCTGATGGAGTGACTCATCATGACAGACTTTCAAAAGCTGATTGATGAAGCCGTGGAAGTTCGCACAGATGAGGGTGCCGTTGATGACACCCTGGCCGAATTGCGAACACACTTCGCCTCGACAATGGACATATTGTTGGATCGACAATTTGATCTGGTTTGCCAACAATACATGCGTTTGACGCATGACAAAGGGTTGCTTGCATTAGGTCAAGCTATGTCGGCAGTTGGGCTGGCACTCTTTGATTTGGATGGCGAGGATATTCACTGTCTCACCATTCTTCCAGAGACTGAACGAGCAGCGTTCCAAGCTTTTTGTGAAGCTCACCAACAGGTTTGTAAGCTTCTACGGCAATCCAAACGTTCATGGGGGGAGCCAGCTAAGCCACGACGAGTTGAGAAGGTCATGCCGTGCGATGAGTATCGATTAGAGGACGATACTGCATATGATTATTTCTTTAATTCCCTGGCGGGGAATTATGCGTCGGGTGAATGGAAGCCATCAGAGAGTGACAGCTGGATGAATGGTTGCTTTGCTGACCTTCGTCATCGACCACCGCGCGTGGTTCGATCTCGCAGTCACGCAGGCTTATGCAATCTATCGTATTCACCCGACCTTGAGGTTTATGCGGCCTCACGAGCGACGCCCAGCAAGATAGGCCGGGTCATGGTCGGCAAGAATCCGTCTGTTCTCAACTTTTTTGAACCGTCTCAGATTGGATATGATGATGCGCCGCAATCGTCTCATTGGGTTGGGTCTTCGCTTTGGATCGGCGACCCATGTAATGTTACTCAAATCGAATTAACCGAGAACGGAACTTCTAAAGCCGTTCATAACTGGATATTGCCTAAAGACGGTTGGGCCCATAGTTACCATGCTGGAATTGTCTCAGATGGGCTTGGACGAGTTTATTTTTCGAACGAATGGTATCAAGGAAAGATTTATCGCTGGGAGGCCGGTAAAGTCGTTGAGCATCCCTTCAAGCTGTCTGGCTATGACCATTTGTCAGATGCCGTACCTGTGCCTGGAACGAGCCACATTTTCATGATCCATTGTGTCAGTGGTCGTGGACGGATAGATGATCCCTGTCTATTGGATTTGGATATGGATACCGGACAGTGCCGAATTGCGGCATTGCCAGGTATAGGTGAAGATGTGAGATGTCGATGGCTGACTCGAGATTGGCTTTTGCTTCAAGCCCATGGTGAGAGTCGAGCCTACGATAGTGCACAACTCATCAATATGACAACGCGAGAAGTCCTTCGGATTAAGCCAGGGATGTTTGGCGAGGATCGTTTCCAGCATCTTGGGATTTTGCCCGATGGGACCGTTGTCATTGTCGTCAGGCGACATCTTGTTGGCCCTGTGTTCCTATATCCCAAAGATTTTTGGGGATTCCTTCGTGAATCGGGTAAAAAGTGCCAACTTGAACCCTGGCGTGATTATCAGGAATGTTATCCAAACATACCGTTCGTGCTTCCCGAGAGGTCACCGGTAAGCGCCTCTTCTGAGGCAGAGTCAAAAGATCGAGCTATCCGTGCCGATTGGCTGATCAGGCCAGTCTTTGATACGTTGAGTTTCTCTGATCGAACGACGCTCATGGCGCGTTTGGCTGCTCGGTACGGACTCGATTTCCTGGGGCTGGAAACCTTTGAAAAGTGGGGGCAATGTTGTGTCACAGGGCGCTTTAAGAAGGACGATCGTGAGTTCGTCTTTGTGCCTGGTGCGTCAGTGACATTGGGATGGGATCGATTTGTCTTGGGTTTAAATCGAGAAAGCCAGGCAGAATTGGATTATCTGCGCGAAGAATGGGAGATAGAACAGAGCCCTGAGGAGATGATCCGTGAAAGCATGTCACCCATTCGGCAGAGTACGATTGGTCCAATGTTGGTGGCTCGAAAACTCGAGACATTGTGTTGGGAGCCTGTTAAGGTAGGCGATTCTAGATTAGCTTCTCATCCAGACTGGTTGAATCAATTCCGTGAATTTATCTGGAGCGACCAGGATAGCCTGACTTTACACAAGTCAGCACGCATTGAACGTACAGAAAAAGGCTTTGAGATAGCCATTTATAACCCGACAGACTACGATACGCTTCATGACGGACTGGCTAAGCAAGGGCTTGCGTTACCTACAGCGAACGAGTGGGCCTATCTGTGCGGCGGCGGGTGCCGCACCCTGTTCCCCTGGGGGGATGGAATGGACTACTCCTTGCACCTGCACCACTTCGAAAGCCCAGAGGATGAGGACAAACCCTTCGATATGGAGGAACCCAACTTTTTTGGACTGTCCATCGCCTATGATCCCTATAAACGGGAGGTGGTCGAAGCTGACACATTAACCACCTGTGGTGGTGATGGCGGTCGAAATATTTGTGGTGGTTTAGGCATCTTGTTTGGTTATTTGCCATGTTCACCACATGCGAAACCTCATAAACATGATACCGATGAGCTAAACGGTGATTTCGATTTTTATCGTCCGATCATCCGAATCGATCTCTTTGAGTCCGATGTGCCTCATCAATCGCCATCCGACAACACGTCACTCAAAACGACACGTTGCAACGGTCTTAACCTAGAGGCGTATTTTGATCAGACTGACGACGGCAAATCATCTCTCACGCGATTGTCATTGGGCGAACTTGAATGTTCATCTGGATCACTTGTCGCATGTGACCCATGTACGTCCTTAATGGATGCCAAGCCGTTTTTACAACGCATTCCACCGGGTCGCTATCCGTTAACGATGGCTGTTAGTGTCTCTGATACCTTAGTCGTCCGGTATGCCTGTGCCAAACTCAGCGTTTCTGATTCAAAACCCGTGCGATATGAGTTAGGTCTCTGCTGCGATGAAAACTCGGGTGAGGCTTTCAAAAAGGATGAGGTGACAGGCTTTTGTGTCGACACAGGGCTTGCCACACTCACAGACGTCCTCACGCAAAATGCATTCGTCAGCTATTGGAAGCAACGCGAAGCTCAAGAAGAGGGCATTGATCCTTATAACGATTTGTTTGCTGATCTGCTGGAAGAGAATGCGGCGCAATATCCTCAGTATCAAAGTTCCGATGGTGATTGGTGTGCTTGGACTGCACCAGAGACGAACCGACGGTTGGTGGTCTTTACATCAGGTCTAGGTGACGGTGTCTATCCGACGTATTTTGGCTACGACGCGAATGGACAAGTCTGCGGTGTTTATGTGCCCTTTGTTGACTTGGACCAATGGTGAGAGGCTTATCGACAAAGGAGTGACGATGATGACGAGTCTACTCACGGGTATTCGCATACGTCTCTATGCTGTCCTATTTTATGCTGATCGGTTTTGTCGATGGCTTTTGACGGATTCACCACGATGGCTACGATGGCTGTCGAACTTGAGTATTCCAAAAAAACGGGCCAACCGTGAAAGAGAGGACCATATCTATTTTGAGTCACACAAAGCACTTGTGCCGTTTTTTGCACTCTTTACACTGTTTTTGATGGTGCTTGTTTTGCGGTTGCCCGGCGGCGTCATTGTTGATCTTTTGACGTTTGGTGACGGTATTGGCTTTTTCGTTTTCCTTGCCGTGATGTGTGGGTTGACTTTTTGGATAGAACACAAAGTTATGGGCTCTGAAGAGGTTCAAAGAACGATGCTCAAGAAAATGAAAAAGCTGCCGAGAGAGCGTCTGTTTTGGCTGATGGTACAGGCGAATATGGGACTTGTGGTACTGATAGTCACCTTGTTTTATGTGCTCATTTGGTGATGTTTGTCAATCACTTTTCAGCGGTCAAATTCGACTATTGGTTGAGGTGAGTTATGGAAAAGACTTTGGATTTGCCTAAATGTAATAGTGCCGATGGGCGTTACTACTGGATGAAGCCTGAGGTCGAGACGGTGTTGAAACCACTCCTTGACCAGTGCATCCAGGATGCTATTGACGGGAGAATCACGCGTTTGGATTCTCTTTGGCCGCCAGTAGTGGTTAGTAGTCAAGGAGCGCCCTTTGAGGTGTGGGAACTACTTCGGACATGGACCGAAGCGCAGCAGGCTGAGACCCTGGATGCGGATAAGGCCATTGCCTTCAGCGAAAACCTGCGCCGACAGAGCCGGTGGGGTGAGATTGACCATCACTTTTTGATATGCTCAAACGGGAGCTGCAGGAAAAGTATTTTGTTGCGACAGGCAATGAAGATGACCACTTCTGGAATCGTGAGTACTCCCTGAAACCCGGTATTCGTGAAGAGCAGATCCCAGAGCCGCTATTGCGTTTTGCCTGCTATGTAGCGGTAAGCTATAAGGTATATGGTTTGGACTTTCAGTATTTGGACACTAACTACCTCTTTGGTTTGGTGGAGAAAGTGCGTCCGGATATGGTGAAAAAGCTCAAAGAAGAGGGCACGGGCAGGTTGCCGTTAAACCTCCAAAGGAGGAAAACAGAACATTTCACCGCATCGGCCAATGATGCGTTTGCAGTGATTCGTATTACTGCTAAGGACAGCACCGAGGCATGCTATGGCGAAGTCCTGAATTATCTGTGTGAACTTTTAGCGCAGGAAGACTTTCCTCGTAGTTATGCTGTGGAGTTCAAGGGACCCGAAAAAAGGTACCTTCCGATCACCGGTCTCCCTAAAAAAGGCATCAATCAGCTCTGCGCCTGCGCTGTCGCATATCCATCTCTTCATCCTCTGCTCGAACGCTACGCTCGACTAGCTATGAGACAGTATGAAAGTTACACCAATCTGAATGATGAACAAAGCGGACTTTCAGGAAGTTTTGCGGTGTTTGCTTTAGGCATGAAGGGAGATGTCTGGCGACAGTTGGTATGGGACTATTTAGACCTTTGTGATGATGAACACTCTCGCTTGCAGGAGAAGTTTCTTCGAGAGTACGTGAAACAGTTCGGTTTTAATAAAGAAACAGTGCCGATTTTCGTTCGCGGTGTTCTATCTATGCAAAATATGAAGTATTCCAAGGACTATGCTTCATGGATGTCAAATGCAAGCAGTCTTGATGCGTTGATAGAGGCCAAACAGCGTCTACAGGAAATCGTACCTAGCGGATTTTCCTCCGATGAGGATGACGATGATGACGAATTTGATGAAGCGACTCAAGATAAAGAGGCTAGTCTAGAAGAAGTCTTGCAATTTGCCTGGGAGACTGTTTGTTATGTGCTTTTTGGAAAAGCGAGTGCAAAGCACGGCCAAAAGATCCTCGAAAGTGCACCAGAGATACTGAAGCAACGATATCAGGTGATTTTCCGTAGTTTTGTATAGTCTGACCGCGCGATACAGTAACAGAACAGTTGGTAACCATACTTGCTATGATGCTGGTATTGAAGATTTTTGTGAATTATTTCGTTTTTCATCATGATAAAGAAAACATCCAATCAACCTATGCGTCGTACAGACCGCGAAACTTCTGAAGCCTTTGCTCGGCAAGTTGCTATGGATGCGCCATATGGCACGCTTGTTACGGCAACTAATAATGGAGAACCATACGGTGTGCCAGTGTCGCCCGTTATAGAAGGCAATGTGATTTGGTTTCATGCCGCATCTGATGTCGGACGCAAATTCGAAATTCTCTCTAGCAATCCTCGTTGTGCCATGCTTTTTGTGAGTGAGAGTTCGCCTGATGAACCAGCTTTTTCGATGAACTATCGTAGTGCTATCTTCGAAGGTCACGCGACACTTGTGACGGATCAGGTTGAGAAAATGCACGCGCTTTGGTTAATTTGCAGTAGATGGGCGTCAAGTGAGTCTTTAGAAAAGCGGCGAAAAATGATGGATGCTGGCATTCATCAAGTGAATGTTTGGCGCATAGATATCACACACATCAGCGGAAAGATGAGGGCGAGTAACAGTAGGTAAGACTTGGTGTTCGAAGCACTCAAAATCACATAACGTGTTTCAGAGTTGTCTATAAATAATAGTAAAGTTCAAGCCGCGCACTATGTCTCAAATACTATGAGTCAAGATAAGAAATATGAACATAAAAGAGAAAGAGAATGCACTATCAGCCGGAATTTTTGACATATAAACCCATTTTCACAAGTGAAGAGAAAGAACAACTGACTTCACTTTCAAAGCAATATTCGTTGCAAAACCTTATTGATAATCCGCGACATTTTCAAGACTCATCCATCGAGTATTCATTTGTCTCAAGTAAAATCGAAGGAAATTCGTACACTTTAAAAGATACGGTTAATCTGATTAAATTTGGATATACAGCAGATTCGAAACCTTTTAGTGATGCTTTGATGATCAAAAACATCCATCTGGCTTTTGATGAAATCTGTACTAGAAAACATACGCTCTATCCTATTCTCTCAAAACCCTTCTTGTATGGGATACATGAAACAGTCAGCTATGATTTGTTGTCCAAGGAGCGTTGCGGTGTAGTGCGTAAAGAAAATGTTTCTATTACGGGTAGCGACTACATTCCTCTTTCTGGCGAAGCATTGTTGGATGCTGAGCTTGAGGTGTTATTAAAAGTCGCCAATTCTATTGATGATGCATTTGAGCGTGCAGTGTATACGCATCTCAATTTGGCTTATCTTCAATATTTTTTGGATGGCAATAAACGTACTGCACGGTTGATGCAAACTGCTGTATTAGCAGACAGAGGAATTATGCCACTTCTCTTGAGAGTGGAGGAAATTATTCCTTATCAAGCAAGTGTGCTTGAATATTACGAGACCGGTAACTGTTCAAGCTATGCACAACTGTTTTTGAACGGATATCAGCACACCATTGCCTCGTTGCAAGGACGAACACCGGAGCAAATACAAGCTTAGAAGTTAGCAGAGCAAACTATTTTGGCAAGAAGACGTTAAGACAGTTTGGGTGTGACGGCTATGACAATGTATGCGCTTTGATTTGCGATTCATCAACAGTCAATAACCCCTGCCTAAAGGCAGAGGCTTGCAAAAGCCTTTATTGACTAGCCTCAGTGATCCTTCTTCGGAAGGTGAACTACGTTGGTTTGGAATGTATAGGCACCGTGGGATGTACATCCTAGTCCCACGCTCTGCGGTCTGTGATTAAAAGCTCTGAGAGGTAGGAGCGGTGTTGCAGGCTAGAAACCCATTCCAACATTGGCGAAGGATGTTGACAAGGCCATTTGGCCTAGACAACGGAACCTGCGGGTATCCGTTAAGGAGATTACTTTGAAAGTGAAATTAAAAGTCTATGTCTTAAATATGCGCGGTCAGCCTTTGATGCCGTGTTCTCCTGCGAAAGCGAGACACTTGCTCAAGGCTAACAAAGCGAAGGTTAAGCACAGAACACCTTTCACGATCCAGTTGAGTATCGCCACCGGCGAAACGAAGCAGGACGTGACCTTGGGTGTGGACGCGGGATCGAAACATATCGGTCTTTCCGCGACTACAAAAAAAGCCGAAGTGTACGCGTCTGAAGTTGAACTTCGCCAAGATGTTTCTGGGCTTCAGGCCGACCGTGCGACTTTTCGTCGTGGTCGTCGCCATCGCAAGACGCGCTACCGTGCGCCTCGCTTCGATAACCGCAAGGCTTCTAAGCGCCAAGGCTGGCTTGCGCCAAGCGTAGAGAACCGCACTCAGGCGCATGAGTCACGTATTGATGTGGTGTGTAAGATTTTGCCGGTCACCAAGATTGTGATTGAGACAGCATCCTTTGACATACAGAAGATTAAGAATCCTAACATTCAAGGCAAAGGCTATCAGCAGGGTGATCAGCTCGGCTTTTGGAACGTGCGTGAGTATGTTCTTTGGCGAGATGGTCATGTATGTCAGCACTGTCGAGGCCGTTCGAAGGATCAGGTTCTTAATGTTCACCATCTCGAAAGCCGAAAGACAGGCGGTGATGCGCCGAACAACTTGATCACACTTTGCGAGACCTGTCACAAGGCCTTTCATGCGGGAAAGATTAAGTTGAAAATCAACCGTGGAAAGCCCTTTAAGGCGGAAGCCTTCATGAACATCATGCGCCGGACATTGCTTGACAGAGTTCGTCAAGCGCATCCGCAACTGCCTGTAGAGAACACGTTTGGCTATTTGACGAAGCATAAGCGCATTGCTTTGGGGTTACCTAAGACCCATTGTGCTGATGCTTTCTGTATCGCAGGAAACCTCAAGGCCCAGCGATCAGGTGTCTACTTCTATCAAAAGCAGACTCGTAAACACAATCGCCAAATTCACAAGTGTTCGATTTTGAAAGGTGGCATTCGCAAGCGCAATCAAGCGCCACACCTTGTGCATGGCTTCCGACTTTTTGACAAAGTGAGGTGTCTTGATCAAGAAGGATTCATTTTTGGGCGGCGTGCTTCGGGCTATTTTGACGTGAGAACATTGAGTGGCAAGCAGTTGTCACCCGCTATCCATGCCAAGAAACTGACGATTCTCGAAAAGAGAAAGACTTTTTTAACCGAATTGAGAAAGGAGAACGGCGCTTCCTCCCCTGTCTGATCTCTGGACCACCCACTCTTGTCAAGGGGTAGCAAGTAATTTTCTGGGCGCAAGCCCCAGGCGCTCACCTCTGAGCGCCGTTTACCCATCAGCGCGGCCAAGGCCGCGCACCATTACTAAGAGATAAAGTCAAGACGCTCAAAGACAAAAAGACCCTGGCATGTGTATGACGCTGTCTAATGCAGTATTATTGAATACATCCATCTTGATGTAAAAGCGCGTTTACGAAATGCTCGCATAACTTGACTGATTTGCGCACAGTAGTTGCTCATCAACCTAATTGAGATAGCGACTGACACTCGGTAAAACGAAGGCAATATACCACCCTTTGCCCTCCATCACTTACAGAGGACAAGCGGATTCTCAACAAGCAGATTACTTTCACGCGAGAGACCCATCCACCAATCTCTTAGGGCTGTCGGGATTCCATTCGGAACTCCATGCCCACCATGAACTATAGGAAGCCGTCAGTACCAGAAAAAGACGAATACAAGTATCTGCAATCAGACGGGAATGGTTGTTTAACGGCGCCTTTAAGGCATCTCATGAATTAATCTTGCTTGAGGTCGGACTGTTCGCTTTAAGGCGGTAAAGACTTATGCAGCTTTGGCTTGTTCAAGCTCCCACTGCTTCAGTACCGCCTTCGATACGCCAGCTTTCTCGAAGCTGAACGTCTCTCCGTATTTGAGGAGAGCTGTAGCTATGCGCACCAGCTTGGCTGCGACATAAACAAGTACTTTGAACCAAGGTCGAGGCGACGCCAGGCGCTCCTTGATGCAGGCTACGAACAGGCAGTCAGGCAAACGGCCATTGCGCACCATTAAGCACAAGGAGCCTGCACCTAGGATGCATAAAGATCGGAGCATCTTGTCTCCTCGCTTGGACATCTTTCCTTGCCCTCGTGCTTCACGACCAGAAGACGTCTCCGTGTGATGCCCTGTGATCTTGTTGTTAGGTACAAGGCCTACAAATGCCATGGCTTGTTTGGGACTCTCAAACCGTGCCACATCTCCCATTACTGAACACCAACGGCTCGTTGTCATCACACCGAATCCGGGTATGGATCGAAGCAAGGAAGCCCGAGGATCACGCTTGGTAGCTTCTGTCAGAAGCTTCAGCACTGCTGCAATGTCATGATCGAGATCACGTACCCGATTGATCATGAGGTGAAGAGCCTCAGCTACTTCATCACCGAAAGTCTCTCGGTTGGCATCGAGCAACTCATGCAGAACCTTCTGATTGAAGGACCCCGTGCGAATAGGGAACCCCCATCCGTGGAGCGTAGCCTTGACGTGAACCATAGTCTTCGTTCGTTGCCCTTTTAATTGGCGATAGGCGGTTTTCAAGGCGAGCAAACGGCATTCCTCACGCGTCTTCCCTCGAATAGGCGTCAGCCAGCGATCATAGGCCAGATTCAGGATCGCGAACGCGTCATTGAGGTCGGTCTTTTGGCCATTGCAATGATCCTTGACCCACGCCTGAACATGCCGCCCGCTGATCATCATGACTTCATGTCCGAGCGCCTCAATCTGCTCGGCAATCTGATGAGCACCGCTGCATGGCTCCATGGCGACCAATGTTGGAGCCATGTCGGCCAGAAGCGCATAGAGCTTATCGTAGGATATCCGGTCAATGAGGTAGGGTTCCTTGTGATCAGGATCAAATGCGGCTAGGGCCACATCTTCCTTGGCAAGGTCGAGGCCGACAGCTTCGTATGAGATCGATGTGTCGAGTGTAGACAGGGTGCGCTTTCTAGCCATGATATTGACTCCATAAAGGGGTCTGATACCCCATCATCGTTCTTCGGAAATCGATTGTCTAGGCATCGGGTGGGTGGTCCATATCATTAAGACAGAGGTTTCCGCGCCTAATTTACTATGAAGATGCTACAAGGTTTAGTCGTAAGGAGAGCTAGTGTTACTGTCGATGGCTAATCGCAGACAAAAGAAGCATCAGCATCAAGTCATCGGTCTTAACGAATCATGAGGGCCAAGTCAGGCTGTGCCGTCAAGTGCATCGGATAAATCAGAAAGTGGTGTTCGGATAAAATCAAAAGTGCTGTTTGGATAATATCGAAAGTCTAAGTTGGATAAAAATCAATGTTGAGTTCTGATAAAATCAGAAGTAGATTTCGATAAAATCAAAAAAGATGAAAGAAAAGGGAATGGTTAAAAACATCCTTTGTAGACATCTATCATTTCAATCACAGGTTTTAAAATGCCAATACCACAGGGATATTTGACCAGGACTATCGAGCCAGTCATCAAAGAAGTATCGGAGATCTTTAAAGTTGTATTGTTGACAGGTATTCGGCAATGTGGCAAAAGTACCTGTTTACAGCACCTGGCTAATGCTGAAGGCAAACGCCAAAGTCTGACAATGGACGATGCAATGCTTCGTTCGGATGCAGAATTAGCACCAGGTTTTTTTTTCAAACTGCATCCGACACCACTACTAATTGATGAGATTCAACGTACACCAAAGCTCTTTTTGCAAATGAAGGCAGAGGTTGATGCAAAGTCTGAATTTGGTCAAATATGGGCGACGGGTTCGCAAAAATTTTCTCTGATGAAAGGCGTTTCAGAATCATTAGCGGGACGTCTTATTCCGTTAGAGCTTATGCCGTTAAGCATTTATGAACGCCAGGGTTTTGGTCTTGAACAAAAGCCCTATGTTCCAAGTATCAATCCGACGAACATCTTGCCGTCGGTTGATAAAGATCATATTTGGCAAACGATTTGGCAAGGCGCTTGGCCTGGTGTCATTAACGCCAGTCCAAGACAGCGCCGGTTTTTCTATGACGCGCTCATCAGCACGTATCTAGAAAGAGATATACAGCTGACTTCAGGCGTATCCAAAATTAATGAGTTTCGCATTTTTCTGCAAATGTTGGCCTCGTTAACTGGACAGGAACTACGAATAGGAGCGCTTGCAAACGCTGTTGGTGTATCAGAGCCAACCATTAAGGCTTGGCTTTCGACCGCGCAGGCTTCAGGCATCATCTATTACCTTCGGCCATACTTTTCGAACATTAACAAACAATTGGTCAAGTCGCCAAAAGTTTTCTTTACTGACACAGGGCTCGCGGCTTATCTATGTGGTTTGTCATCGCCTGATGCACTGTGTGCTTACAAGGATGCGGGTGCCTTTTTTGAAACTTTTGTGATCACCGAGATTCTGAAAAGCTGGGTTCACAACGGAGAGCATGCAGATTTCTTCTTTTACCGTGATAGTCGCACGCGTGAAGAGATTGATTTGCTCATTCGGCATAATGGCACGCTGTATCCAGTCGAAATCAAGATGGGATCACATCCTGGCGCAGACGCTATCAAGCATTTCAAGGTGCTAAACAATCTTCCAGAGCCGATCGGACATGGCGCGGTGATTTGTACAACCGAATGCAACTATGGCTTATCAAACCATTGCACGGCACATTCTGTCTGGCGATTGTGAGGATAGATAGTGAACCTGAGGTTGCACATCAAAGAAGGCGGTAAACTTAAGCGTTTCTTTCAGGCTCGTTGGTGAATACGGTTCTAGAACGGGTCTTTTTGTTTTTCCAAAAGCTTCGCCCCATTTTTCATTGAGTCTCACCATGCGTATCTCAAAAGTCTTTAGTCAATGTGTGTTAACCGGTGCTTGCCTGAGTTTATTTGGGAGCGTTATCCCGGTTGTGTCGATGGCTGGGCAAACGACGGATCAATCTGAGCAGACGACGAGCCAAGCCACTTCGAGCGTTGACTTAAAGGTTGATAGATACATATTGACCATGGGCACTTTGGTGTCAGCTAAACTCTATGGCACAAGTCGTGACGAATTAGTGCGTTATGCCACCTTGCTTGAAGGTGAGCTCACAAAATATGACGACATGATGTCAGTGCATAAGCCTACTGCACTTAATGACGTGAATAGCCGTTCGGGACAGACCGTCGAAATTCCGAAGACGGTCGCTTTGATGGTCAAAGAAGCATTTGCCATTGCGGATGAGACGAATGGTGCCTTTGAACCGATGATTGGTCCCGTAGTGAATCTTTGGAAGATTGGCTTTGGGGGTGATCAGGTGCCGAGTGATGAAGCCATTGAGGAAGCTGTTCGACTCGTTGATCGTAACCGCGTTCGTTTGTGGGAAGACGGTGATCGTTGGTTTATGCGTATTGATGCCGGGCAGAGTATCGATATGGGGGCTATTGCCAAAGGCTATATCGGAACCTTAGTGGCCGATGCTTTAAAAGACGCTGGCATGAAGCGTGGCCTTTTAGATTTAGGTGGCAACGTCGTAGCAATTGGAGATAACTTTGGCAAACCCTGGCGCATCGGGATTCAACACCCGATCAAAGACCGTGGCGGTTACTTTGGTGTAGTGAACGCTAAAGAAGTGAGTGTCGTGACCTCTGGTGCCTATGAGCGGTATTTTGAAAAAGACGGCAAGCGTTATGCCCATATTCTTGATCCTAAGACAGGTCGTCCCGTTGAAACGGATATGGCTTCCGTGACGATTATCGATCCAAACGGTGCGCGAGCTGATGCACTTTGTACGGCCTTGTTTGGTATGGGGTGGGCGCGTGCGCAAACCTTCTTAAAAGCTCATAGTGAGATTAAGGCAGTGCTGATGCACGGTGATATGCAACGTGTTGCCATCACGGCGACTGCTCAGCCCATTGTCACGATTGTGGATGAAAAGCTCAAGACGACGGTGATTGAGTGAGGTTTGTATGTCGAAGTTACCTAATTACGATTTAGTAAATCGTGATTAGGTCTTTAGGGCCTTTGAGCGAACAATCAGCGGTACGAAAGCCTAGGAAACTAGGTAAGTTCATGGCTTTATCGTAATTTATAAATAAGTATAAAAAAATTCTTTATATTCGCTTATAGATGTCAAAAGAGGCTTCTATGGATTCGGTTTTAAACCCATTTGCTCCTTGGACAGGGCAACGTCCGCCTGAATTTGCTGGCCGAACTAAACTGATTGATGAAAGTGTTTTGGCAATGCGACGTGCGTTGGCTGGAAGACCTTTTCGTTCAATTATGTTCTTGGGTTTGCGTGGGACTGGAAAAACGGTTCTATTGAACGAGTTAGGCAAAAAGGCAAAAGAGTTGGGTTTTCTTGTTAGCCGTCTTGAAGCGCCAGAAGATGCTGATTTGGCCAAACTTCTTTATCCAGAAATGAAAAAAATCATGCGTTCTCTTTCAACAGTTGAGCGCACGAAGGCTCTTGCTATTCGCACTCTTGGCGTTTTGCGGAATTTTGCCTCTATTTTCAAGATCGAAGTTTCTGGTGTTGATTTAGGAATAGAGCCTACACCTGGCGTGGCTGATACCGGTTACCTTCAGACCGATCTTCCTGATTTATTCGAAAATATCGGTGAAGCTTCTCAAATGGCTTCCAAAGGGTGGGCGATTTTTCTTGATGAGGCGCAGTATTTGACGCAGTCTGATCTTTCGGCGTTGATTGTGTCTATGCACCGTATATCGCAATTAGGTTACCCAGTGATTTTTATTGGTGCGGGATTGCCTTTGCTAGCGGGATTGGCTAGTGAGGCAAAATCCTATGCTGAAAGACTTTTCATGTTCTACAACGTTGGTGCGCTAGATCCGAAAGCAACGGCTGAGGCCATAGAGTAACCCTTGAACGAAGCGGACGTCAAAATTCTTCCAGACGCTTTGAACAAATTTGTGGAAGGAACGCAAGGTTATCCTTTTTATCTGCAGCAATGGGCGGCTTGTGCGTGGGATGTTGCGGCTAGTTCTCCCATTTCTATTGCTGACGTTTCGGTTGCGTCTAGTGAAGCCGTTCGGATTTTAGACGAGGGCTTCTTTCGAGTACGATTAAATCGCATGACAAAGGGCGAATTGGAATACTGTAGTGCTATTGCGTCGTTAGGAGAGAAGGGTACGATTCGTAGGTTTGGGCAGATAGGTGACATTTCTAAGAAGCATATGGTGCTACCTCAATATTGTGCAGGAGAATCAATCCTTCATAGCACGCTAAGTTAGCCGCATTATGCAGGACACGATTGGAAAAAGAATGTCAAGCTGTGAATGAAAAAGCTATCCGAAAAGAGCTAGCATCTGAAATCGTAACTATGCAAATACACGTACTAATTACCTAAATTAGTGTCTTACTAATCAAATTAGCGTAGTTGGTGTCTCTTTGTCTGGTTGGTCCTGAGGCTTTATAATCGTACGCTCCCTATACACGTACTTTTACAATTTGGCTTCTCAACAAGGTCAAAAAA
>CALEAW010000082.1 GCA_937943605.1 uncultured Sutterella sp.
GTAATGTCTGCTCAGATTTTTGTCTTGAGTGCACATTCTTTTGGGAAGTTCAGGGATAAAGGCTGCCAAACTGACAGCCTTTTATTGTTGCGGTGAAGAGAATTACGGGAAGACTTCACGGAATCGTGAGCCGTCGCCAGGGAGTTCATCAACGGTGTTATCAACGTTAATCACGTCTTTGTGGAAGCGATTGATACTGCGTTCCACCTGGCAAGGAAGATTGCAACCTTCGAACTCTTCTTCGATGTCAACATCCTTCACACTGATACTCTTTTGTGCTGCAACCTCTTCTGCGTACAACTTGCAAATTTCAGCGTCCGAGTAGACGATCGGTGAATTGATTTCTTCAGGCGTTAAGCGACGCTCGCATTCGTTCCAGGTCGTAAAACGGAGTTTAAACAAATAAGCAACGCCGTCCTTTTGAAGATCAACCAACTTTCCTTCTTGGTTGAATTTGAAGATCGCGTTTTTCTGTGTCTCTTCAAGTTTTTTTGAACCAATACCCATGGTCAGCATCCCTTTACCGAAGTTGCGAGCGAACGCTGCACCCGAATTGTGACCTGTTAAGGCATAACCGAGAATGGTTTCACCCTCTTTCGTTTGAGCGAATACAGTTGGCGTGCCCATCAAGGCGCGAACGTCGCTGATGGTTGTTTCATTCTTCGTGACAAACGAATCGATGCGTGAAAGGTCGTAGCCAGAGGCACGCATACTGACGCTGGAGCAACCCGTGAGCGCCAAAGCACTGGCGCAAGTAAGCAAAAGTGAAAGTTTCTTGAAGTTCATTTTATGTTGAATGTATTCTGTTTCGACTCTTTAACAAGAATTCGAAGGCATGATGTTGGATGAACAAGTGAAAGCGATCTAGACAAAAAATTGTTAAGAGCGCTAACCCAAGAATATCAAATTTTACATGGACCTTATCGTTATAGTTGTATCAAACAAGAAAATGACATCATTACGGTCAAAAGAAAAGGCCGCCCGAAGGACGGCCCAAGCACCGAGCGTTGAATAAAAGCTCGTCAATCTAAGTTAGAAGGTGTGCTTAATGCCTAACGCTGCGCCGACTTCCCAAGCATCAGGCAAGGTCGCAAAGTACTTGCCGTGAGGCGTATAGGTGTATGTATATGAGTCGTGCATGTAGCTCACGCCACCATATACTTTGGTACGCTTACTAAACGGATATTCGTAGCCCGTGGCCAAAATATAGCGATCCATTTTGCCCCACTTCATGCCGGAATGCTTGTTTGTTTCGGCACGAAGATAACCGACAGAACCACGGACCGTACCACCAGCGAGCGGTTTAGCTACACCTAACGTTAAGTTGTAGCCGTCACCGCCAGCACCATAGCAAATGACCTTGGTGCGTGTGCGGTCATCTTTTGGCATGGCAAGCTGATTGCCTCCAATTTCTTGCGCGCTTTCGAAGTACTGTGCTGCAATAAACCAATTAGTGTCGTCTTGATGAATGGCACCTAACGCCGTCAAAGACCAGAAGTCTCGTGCTTCGTGATATTCGTCAGAGGTTGAACCAGGACGAGCGCCATGGTCTGAACTACCACGATGGTTAGACCAGTTCATATAGTCGCCCACGAAAGCGCCAGAGAACTTTGCGCCTTTATAAGAAACGCCTGCAGAGAAGTAGCGGTCAGCGTCAGACTTGTTTTCGGTCGGAGCGGCGCTATTTGGACCTGGTTCTGGATTGTAGTGACCGGCCTTCTTTGGATTGTAACGATAGGTCGTATCGGCGTTACCAGTGTACATGGCATGGAGTTTAAAACCGTTTGCCATCGGCACTTCAAGGGCGATCACGTTATCGTAGATCTTAAATTCACCGCCCATAATTCCATTTAAGCCCTGAACGGAACCCCAACCATCGATACCGAAAGCGGAAAGATTATCTTTCATGAGACCGGTAGAACCCGCGCCACCGCGCAACATGCCTAAGCGACCAAAGCGCAAGGTCATGATGTCGTGTTTAACGAAGACGGAGGCTTCACGGTTAAACAAACGGTTCTTATCTGTCATCGCACCGTCGTCAACGTTAAAGCCATTTTCGAGAACAAAGCCGGTTTTCCAACCGTTCCCTAAGTCTTCGGAGCCACGCAGACCAATCCAAGACGGGCTATTCATACCAGAGCGAAGACCAAGCTTTGAAAAGTGCTTGTTTTTTGATTCGAGCAGCTGAGTAGCATGAGGATTGTTAGAAGGCTTGACGCCAGGCGCAAGGTCTGCTGTTGCGACACGGGCGACGCTTGTGTAGGCGTAATCAAGACCGACGTCGATTTGACCATAGAGTTCGACGTTGGCTGCGTGAACAGACGTTGCCAAAAGCGACAACGCCAAAAGTCCACCAATATTTAAAGATTGGCGAATCATAAAGTTCTCCTCAAGGATGGATGTGTTTTTTTCGGATGTCTTAGGTCTACGTGCGGCGTTTCGGATCATGTTTTATAAAGGTGCCGTCATCGTGCTTGGCCTAAGCGAAGTGAACCTTATCGACCAATTCTTTTGTGAAACTTACGTTCGAAAAAACTGAACAGTGTGTTCAGAAAAACAGAACGGTTGGTGTTTTAACTGTGTCAGCGCTAATTCCCTACTCTTTGTAGGGAATTAAATGTTCTCTCTAATTTACGCTCGTTCGAATGCTTCCTTTTTATCAGGGAATGTCCTAGGACATTTAACGCAAAACAAGCCGATGCTTGAGTTGCACGGTCAAGGATGAGACTGAGTCGTATTTTTAAAGCACTCGGCAACACTTCGTTAAAAACGTTTTGGCTTTGTCGACTTCGTCTTGACTAAGATGGTGCGCGAGATGGTTTTCAAGTTTCGAGCTGATTCGCTTGATGATGGGTTCGAGTGCCCTCCCCTTTGGTGTAAGCATGATGATATGAAGCCTGGCATCCAAAGGCGATCGACGCTTTTCAATGTAGCCATGGGCTTCAAGTTTTGAAGCGTGGGTCGAAACGGTCGACTTCGATTTGTGCGTGATGGCGCTCAACTCAAGGACACTCACCACCGGATTGGTCATAAGTGCTTTCAAAAGATAGCCGTGGCATGGCGACAAGTCGTCAATCCCTTCACGGCGAAGTTCTTGTGTGATGTACTGGTCGATCGATTGAGCAAAACGGTCGGCGAGGTATGGGAATGTGATATTTTTCATCGTGCCATAGTAGACCTATATGACATCACAAGTCCAAACCGTATCGCATCGAAACAATTGTCTACATTAGGTTACGAAGGTCAAGCAACAAAGCCCCGTTGAAGGGGCTTTGTTATTTCGACTAAGTGGTCTTTTTATTTATCGTTGACGGAAGGCTCTCAAATCAGCGGCCGCATTTCGTAATATTCGTTCGGTCGTCTCCCAGTCGATACAAGCATCTGTGACAGAGACGCCGTACTTGAGTTCAGAGAGATCAGCAGGAATCTTTTGATTGCCAGCATTGATGTTACTTTCGAGCATCACACCGCAAATTGATTGGTTGCCGTTCAAGATTTGCGTCAAGCAGTCATGCAAAACGAAGGGCTGCAGTTCATGGTTCTTCATGCTATTGGCATGTGAGCAGTCAACGATGATGCGCTTTGCGAGCCCTGCTTTTTCAAGGGCTTTTTCGGCAAGCATGATGCTCACCGTATCGTAGTTCGGACGGCCGCCGCCACCGCGCAAGACTAAGTGGCCATAACGGTTGCCGCGCGTATAGACCACGGCACTACGACCGTCTTCATACATACCCAAGAAATGGTGGCCTGTCATACTGGACTTGATGGCATTGATGGCCGTGTCGAGTGACCCATCTGTGCCGTTTTTAAAACCAACAGGGGCAGACAAGCCACTGGCCATTTCACGGTGAGTTTGGCTCTCAGATGTGCGTGCGCCAATGGCGTACCAACTGATCAGTTCACCCAAGTACTGAGGGCTAAAGGGATCAAGCGCTTCGGTCGCCAAGGGTAACCCTGTTTCGCTGATGTCGAGTAAGAGCTGGCGAGCCTTCAGCATCCCTTCGGCTATTTGGAATGAACCATCCATATGCGGGTCATTGACATAGCCCTTCCAACCCGTCACGGTACGGGGCTTTTCAAAGTAGACACGCATGACCAGAAGTAATTGGTCTGAGACTTCTTCAGACAACTTCGCGAGACGTCGAGCGTAATCCATGGCGGCAGCAGGATCGTGAATCGAACAAGGCCCCGTGATGACGTTAACATAGTCTCCGCGAAGCACCTTACGAATTGCACTACGGCCTTGACGAACGACTTCAGCCGCGCGATCGGTCATTGGCGCTTTCTGTTTAATCTCTGCGGGCGACGCCATCGGTGTGAATCGCTCAATATTAAGGTCTTCAAGTTCGTCAGTAAGGATAGGTTGCATTTCTTGCATGTTGCATATCTCCAGTCACCCTCCTCGGCACTGAAGGGTGACGCAAGTTTTTTTACCTGTCCTCCTATCGTCGCAGATTTTGAGAAGGTTTGCGTCAGGAAAGTGTCTTAGTTCTCACGAATGATATCTTTGAATCGTGGTCTAAGTATGAAAATGGGTAGAACTGTATGAAATCGTAAATCTATCATACGGGAGTATACTGGTATCATATCACGACTAAATGTTGTTTCGGTACAACGCTAATTTCAATTTAATTTTTATAACTAGTCATTTAAAAACGGCCGAAAACATCGCGTTTGTGCTCTGTTAGTTTGATGGTGAGGGTTTCTACCTAGCTGGTAAAAAGACAAAAATCCAAACAATGGAATTGTAGTTTTTGAGACCATCGTAGGAGTTACGAATGAAGAAATTTGCTTTAAGTTCTGTCGCTGCCGCTGTGATGGTGGCCATGTCTGGTGCGGCCGTTGCGGCTGATTTGGTGATTGATTCTGATAGTGATCTAACTAAGGTCGATGCTACCCAGTCCACATTTAAAGGCGAAGACACGGCATTTAAGTTCAGTGGCCATAAGTTTGCTCTGACAGGAAGCACTATTAATTTTGATGGCGCTCGTCGTGGTTTGTCAGTGTATGCCGATAAGGCGGCTAACAAAGAAACGGACTTGACTGTTGGTACTAATGACAGCAACGTCACTGTTAACGTTAATGCAAATCAGAAAGAGTCTGGCCATGCTATTGGTGTAATGGTGCTTCGCAATCCAGTTGAGAATCTAGCTCCCCAATTAACCATCAATGGTAATAATTTGGTCATTAACGTCGACAATAAGGGTGCGGGTGATGCCCGTGGTATTCACGTTGGTAGCGTTACCACAGACTCAAAAGATCCCTTGGCTACGCTGACAATCAACAGTGAAAATACCGTCATTAATGTGACCGGGAAAGGTGAAACCGATGGTATTGTTGCCATGTCTCAGGGTCAGGTTTATGTTAATGGCAACTTGTCTGTTAAGGCCGATAAGGCACTCCTTGCTCGCGGTGATGCACAAATCGTAATCAACAAGGCCGGTAACAAGACCGTCCAGTTAAATGGCGATATTGACTTCAACTATGACAAGAAAACGTCTGGCACAACAGCCGACGCTACGGTTGATGTGACCTTGTCCAATGCGGATTCTTACTGGGTTGGTAATGCTACAACGTCTTACGGTTCAGGTCAGCCCCCGGAAGGTTATAGTGACATCAAGGGGCTTCGCTTGAGTCTTAGTAACGGCGCACAGTGGACGCCGACCGTTGTCACGGGTACGGCGGGCGAAACGTCTGGTCTTAAGGACGTGCCTATCAACGACATGACGCTCAATGGTGGCGTGATTAACCTTACCAAAGAACTTGTTGAAGCTGGTCAGTCTGTTGACCTTCAGTCTGTTAAGGGTACTGGCGGTACGATTAACACTTACGTTACTAAGGCTAAGGACGGCACTGAATCCGTTGGTCAGATCAACTTGATGTCTGTTGATTCTGGTGACGAAGCTCCCGCCTTCAACGTCGTCGCCTCCAACGTCAATGCTGACACGATGTCCGACAAGACGCTCTCTACCCTCGGTAGTGCGATTAACGTCGAAAATGGTAAGGCTGAAGACGCTAAGATCACGGCAACAGTGAATGAAGGCGCTGTTAATGGTGCGGTGTCTCAGGACTTCAATGCTAAGGGTGAAGCTGTTGGTGACAAGGTTGAAGCCAAGAATACCAAGCTCGATGCCTATAGCTCCGTCTTTACGCTCGGTGCTGTGACCTGGCGTCATGACATGAACGACTTGACGAAGCGCATGGGTGAACTCCGTATGTCCCCGAACAAGGTGGGCTCCTGGGTTCGCGTCTATGGTTCTGAACTCAACTACGGTGCTCAGAACGTGACGGCCAAGCAGAATTCTGTCCAGGTTGGCGGTGACTATGACCTCGGCAACGGCTGGAAGGTCGGTGGTGCATTCTCCTACACCGATGGTAATTCTACGTACCACTCCGGCGAAGCCGACAACAAGGCTTATGGTTTCGCTGCTTATGGCACGTGGTTCGCTGAAGACGGTCAGTTTGTTGACTTGATCGCTAAGTACTCTCGTCTCTCCAACGACTTTACGTTGGGTGATATGTCTGGCGACTATGACAACAATGCCTTTAGCGTTAGCGCCGAATATGGTTGGCACTTCCGCTTGAACGATGTGGCCTTTGTCGAACCGCAGGCTGAATTGACCTACGGTCGTATCATGGGTGATGACTTCACGACCTCGAACGGCGTTCGTATGACTCAGGAAGACTTTGACTCCTTGATCGGTCGCTTGGGCGTTCGTGCTGGCTTCTACTTCCCGAAGGATCGAGGCACCATCTATGCTCGCGCTTCTGTGTTGCACGACTTCCAGGGTGAAGCTGAATCGAAGGCTACGCTCGTTGCGAATGCTAAGACGTCCTCAACTCTTAAGGACGATTTAGGTGGCACGTGGTACGAATTTGGCTTAGGTGCCAACTTCAATCTCACCGATGCGACCTACGTCTACGTTGACCTTGAACGCACCAATGCAAGTAAGGTCGTCGAAGATTATCGCTGGAACTGCGGTATTCGCCACGCCTTCTAACATGGCATAAAAATCACCGTAAGGTGACCAAATGGTGAAATGATTGGCTGTCAACTTTAGTGTTGGCAGCCAATTTTCTATAGAGTGATGTCGAAATCCATTCCTAGATATCGTTAGTTAGACGTCAGACCCTCATCAACCGTTCAGGCTGAGTTACTTTACGCAAGAACATCAAGTGGCTTTCGTATTCGTCTAACACAGCATGAATGAGTTGCGCCTCTGTCCAACCCATGACGTCGTAGTCGCGACTGCCCTCTTTCAGGATGATTTCTGCTCGAGCATATTGACTCGGTAGGTCCTCTCTAAAACCGGGTGAGTTATCTGCAGCAATGCCACACTCTGGTAATGCATATCGGCAAAGCTTAATCGCCAGAACAAAATCAGGATGTCCGTCAATGGCAATCCTAAAGTCGACCCTTTCCGCTCCTTCAGTCGTTGAGGCCACCAAGCCTTCTCGTCTTAAAGCAGATGCAAGATGATTTAAGGCTGGTACGACGTCCTCACGTAGGTATCGAGAGACGCGTTTGTCGTCAGGATAGAAGACCAAATTTTTTAATCGTTTTTGCCAAGCTTCACGGCTACTGGTTAAAGGGATTAAGGCGTTACCTTGATTCCAACCAGCGCGTGTCGATGGTGCGCAAGCGGTCGATAGTCGGCTTCGACGTTTCAAGTCGTCCATATGGAGCGATCGCATAAGTCCTACAAGTGCGACCAATAGAATGATGGCAAACGGCAATGCAGTGATCAAGGTTAAGGTCTGCAAGGCACTGAGGCCTCCTGAAATCAACAAAGCTAATGCAACAAGCCCGGTTAAGGCGCTCCACAAAACGCGTTGACCAACGGTCGTCTCTTTAGCGCCACCAGACATGAGTTGGTCAACGACCAAAGCGCCACTATCGGCGGACGTAATAAAGAAAATCACGACCATGAGCATCCCGACAAAGCTTAATAAAGTTGACGCAGGAAAATACGTAAAGAATTTAAATAAAGCGACTGATGGATCGGCTAAGACCGCTTCTGCGAGTGCTGCGTGGTGAAATTCGCTGATCAAATATATCGCCGTATTTCCGAACCCAGTCATCCACAAGAAGGTGAAGATAGCTGGCACCACTAAAACGCCAAGAACGAACTCTCGAATGGTACGTCCTCGTGAAATACGCGCAATAAACAGTCCGACAAAAGGTGACCAAGACAGCCACCATGCCCAATAAAGCAGCGTCCAACCTCCGAGCCAATCAGGGTCGGCCGGTGTGTAACTATACAGATTGAACGTTTTTTCAACGATTCCAGACAGATAACTCCCAGTATTTTGCACAAAAGCCTTCAGTAGATAGACCGTGGGACCTAAGGCAAAGACTAAGACTAAGAGAAGTATCGCAAGCCAAAGATTAAGGTTTGATAGTAAGCGAATGCCTTTGTTTAGACCACTTCCGACCGAGAGGCTCGCAAGTGCCGTAATCACAACGATCAAGATGACTTGCGTGGTGACGTCTACAGAGACACCAAAGAGTTGATTGAGTCCGGCGTTGACTTGTAACGCACCAAAGCCTAGGCTTGTGGCAACTCCAAAAATTGTGCCGAGGACAGCAAAAGTATCCACTGCGTTACCGATCGGGCCATAAATGCGGTTGCCAATGAGTGGTGACAAGGCTGAACGTAACGTAAGAGGTAAGCCTTTGCGAAAACCGAAATACGCAATGATGAGTCCGACGATCCCATAAATCGCCCAGGCGTGTAAGCCCCAATGAAAGAACGTCAGGTGCATGGCCTCTCGTGCGGCAGCTTGCGTGCCTGCTACACCAAGAGGTGGCGCCATAAAGTGCATGACTGGTTCAGCGACGCCGAAAAACATAATTCCGATACCCATGCCAGTAGTAAACAGCATGGCAAACCAAGATCGTGACGAGTATTGAGGTTTGGCATCATCGACGCCTAATCGAATGTCGCCAAAACGAGAAAGACAAAGAAAGATTGCGCCGAAAAGGAGGATGCCAACAGCAAGGATAAAAACCCAAGAGAAGTGCGTAAAGATATCAGTCTTAAGGTGGCTGAGAACGCGATCAAGCGTTTTTGGTGCTACAAAGGCACATAGTAGCAACGCGCTAACAAGGCACATCGACGGTATAACGACGGCAGGTTGAAGTTTGAAATGATTAAAAAAAGGTGAACGTTTCGTTGAACGTATGGCCATTAGGTCTCCTTAAAGAAGCTGCGCCTGGACGTTTGATGACTTTTGCCTCAATACGTCTGAAGCAGGTGATTGATTGGAACCAAAAAGCAAAGCCGAAGTTCCAATCTTTGAGCGATTAGAAGCCTTCGGCGCGCTTTTATACAGAATCTCTGAGTTGGCTAATTTGATCCTGCCAAGTGAGGTGAAACCTCAAATTTAACAATGGCTCAGAGAAATCAAAAAGCTGTATTGTAACATATGCCTTTTGGCATCTTTTTTTGAGGTGTCCCGTCAGGGTTCTAGCGAGCTCGTTTCGAGTGTATTAAGGACCTTCAAAAGACATCATCAGGGCGTTTTATGGTGCTAATTGGTTTCGCCTAAAGAAGTTCGCTTAGACGCCTTGATTAAAAGAGAAGGACCTTTAAAAAGTCTGAATTTCGCATATTACCCTCCCCTTTTTAGTGATGTGTTTAGGTATGATGGTTCTAAGGAACGACGTAATGGCCGTTCTTCTTCTAAACCATTTTGAGGATTACCATGCACGCACGTCTTTCACAGCGATTTAGCCGCTCTTATCGTTACTTTGCTTTTCGATAAGAGTGAATGCGCTGCGTAGCGGTTTTTCTTCTAAGACTGAAGCCTGCGGTGAATTCACACACTGCAGGTTTTTTGTATCTTGACTGGGCGACACTGCCCAACCCAACAAAATGCTGATGGTGTGTGAATTTGCCGACAAACTAAAGGACACATCATCATGATCATCATCGTTCACCAGGATGCTTCGCAAGCGTCCGTCAAAGGACTCATCAACGACATCGAGGCTCAGGGCCTCAAGACCACCATGGTCGTCGGTACCGAAAAGACTATCGTCGGCGTGGTCGGTGACACGCGTTTACTGGACGACGACCGTCTACTCGGTAACGCCATTGTCGCTGAAGTGAAGCATATCTCTGACCCTTTCAAGCGTGCCAACCGTGCCTTTCATCCTGACGATACCGTCGTTGACGTCAAAGGCGTCAAGGTGGGCGGTGGTCATTTCGCGATGATTGCAGGGCCCTGCTCTGTCGAAAACCGTGACCAAATCATTGAAGTGGCTCAAGCCGTTCAAGCCGTGAAGGCGTCCGGCGCTACGATGCTCCGAGGCGGTGCCTTCAAGCCGCGTACGTCCCCATATGACTTCCAGGGCTTAAAGGCCGATGGCATTGATCTTCTTTTAGAAGCCAAACGTGAGACGGGACTCCCTATCGTGACCGAAATCATGAACATTAATCATTTGCCTCTCTTTGAAGAAGTGGATGTGATCCAGGTGGGTGCTCGTAGCATGCAAAACTTCGAGATGCTTCGTGAATTAGGTAAGCTCGATAAGCCGATTTTGTTAAAGCGCGGTTTGGCTAATACCATCAAAGAACTCCTGATGGCAGCCGAATACGTGATGGCCTCAGGCAATACGCAAGTGATGCTTTGCGAACGCGGTATTCGTACTTTCGAAACGGCAACGCGTAATACGCTTGACTTGTCAGCGATTCCTGTTTTACACGAAAAGACCCATTTGCCGGTCGTGATTGACCCAAGTCACGCCACAGGTGTGGCACGTTATGTGAAGCCTATGGCAGCTGCTGCCGTTGCAGCCGGTGCTGATGGCCTTATGATTGAAGTGCATAATAATCCTGCTGCGGCACTTTGCGACGGTGCGCAATCTTTGACGCCCGCTGAGTTCGACGAAACCGCGAAACTCGTGCATGCGGTTCGCGGCGCGATGAAAGGCCACTAAAGACACTCACTGACACAGATTAAGAAGGAACCAACATCATGCAAACCATTGACGTACGAACGGGCCGGCCTTATCAGGTGCTCATCGGCAAAGGGTTACTTGAAAAAGCTGGGGACTGGGTACGTCCTTTGGTGAAAGGCACACGCACGGTGATTGTGGGTGATAGTCACGTTATGCCGATTTATGCCTCAAAGGTTCAAAAGAGCCTTGAAGCGGCTGGCATGACAGTTTCGACATGGACTTTTGAGGCGGGTGAAGCGAGTAAAACGCCTTCGACCCTCCTTTCACTCATTAATCACCTCGCCAGTCTCCGTTTAACGCGCACGGATTCGATCGTGGCGTTAGGCGGTGGCGTGACGGGGGATCTTGCTGGGCTCGCCGCTTCCCTTTACCTGCGCGGCATTGCTTGTGTACAGATCCCAACGTCGCTCCTTGCCATGGTGGATTCGAGTGTCGGTGGCAAAACGGCCGTCAATCTAGAAGAAGGTAAAAACCTCATGGGCGCCTTCTTTCAGCCTGTGTTGGTGCTTTGTGACCCCGATTGCCTTCAAACGTTGCCAGACGTTGAAATGGCGAACGGTTGGGCTGAGATCATTAAATATGCGATGTTGCGTAACGATACCCTTCCCGCTTTGCTCGAAGGTGAACTGACAGACGACGCGATGCTCAAAATCATTGCGACGTGTGTTGGGATTAAACGTGACATTGTTGAAGCTGACGAATTTGAAAGTGGGCAACGTGCCCTATTGAATTTAGGTCATACGATTGGTCATGCGGTGGAACGAGTGACGCACTATGACATTCCACACGGCCGCGCTGTTGGGATTGGGATGGCCGTGATGGCACGAGGTATGGTGCGCGCAGGTCGTGCACCAGCTGACCTGCTGCCTAAGCTCGATGCTCTCCTCTCGCGCTATGGTTTAACGAACCGTTGCGAGTGGTCTGTGGACGACCTTCTTGAGGCTGCACGTTCAGACAAAAAGACGGCAGGCAATAAAATCACGTTGATTCTTCCTTATGCCTGGGGTGATTGTCGAACCGTGAAGACGACGTTCGATGAGCTTAAGCAACTGATGGTTTTAGGATTAGAGCCTTAAAGGGAACGAAAATGAAAGCTTTGATTCATTCAGCGGATCTTAAAGGTGAGATCCCGGCGATAGCCTCCAAGTCTTTTGCACATCGCTTATTGATCGCTTCAGCGTTGGCAGATCAATCGACCGTGGTGCATTGCCCTTTGCGCTCTGAAGATATTCTCGCTACGGTTCGTGTGTTGTCGGCTTTAGGGGCTGAGATCGTTGATCAGGGCGACCGCTTTGACGTGACCCCCATTACTAAGTCTCCTCGTGGTCTTCAAACCAATGCTCTTTTAGATTGTGGTGAGTCTGGTACTACCGCTCGATTCATCTTGCCGATCATCGCTGCTTTGGGTCATGGGGGTGCTTTGACGGGGCATGGTCGACTTCCTCAGCGCCCTTTGTCACCGCTTTATGAAGTGTTGGTAGATCACGGTCTTAAACTGAGTCCTCAAGGGACATTTCCTTTGACGGTCAAAGGCCAACTTGTGGCTGGTGACTACGCGATTGCTGGGAATGTCTCAAGCCAGTTTGTGGGTGGCCTTTTGTTTGCTTTATCGATTACTGAAGGACGCTCTACTCTGACCCTCACTGAAACTATCGAATCGGCGCCCTATATCCGTATGACGTTAGACGTGCTTCGTTTGTTTGGCGTTGACGTTATGGTGTCTGACGACGAACGCGTGTATCGCATTGTTGGTCAAAAGACCCTCAAGAGCCCTCGTGACGTTACCGTTGAAGCGGACTGGTCAAACGCCGCCTTTTGGTTGGCTGCTGGTGCTGTAGGTTCGAAGCCGATTACGCTTTCGGGCATTACAAGTCAATCGTCCCAGGGGGACCGTGCCGTATTAGAGATTCTTTGCCGCCTTGGGGCAAAGGTGGATCAAAACCTGGTTGCTCGAACCATCACGGTCAGTCCTGCGCCCCTCAAAGGTCAGGTGATTGACGCGGCGCAGATTCCAGACCTTGTTCCAATATTGTCTATCGTCGCGGCATGCGCTGAAGGCACGACGACCTTTGTGAATGCCGGTCGCCTTCGTATTAAAGAAAGTGATCGTCTGGAGACCACCGGTGACATGCTACGAACATTAGGCGTAGAAGTTGAAGTCCTACCCGAAGGGCTCGTGGTGCATGGTCGAGGCCAATTCACGTCCGCGACGCTTTCAGGGGCCAATGACCACCGTATTGTCATGTCTGCTGCCATTGCGGCGTTGCGTACGAAAGGGGATGTTACGATCGAAGGCGCCCAAGCTGTACGGAAATCCTATCCACATTTTTTTGAAGACTTCTCCCTTTTAGGCGGTCAGGTTACTTTGGAGATAGACGCATGAGTCACTGGGGTAAAAATTTATCAATGAGTGTCTTTGGTCAAAGTCATGCGGCCGCGATCGGTGTAACGATTGACGGGTTACCGGCTGGTGAAGCCATTGATATGGGTACGCTACAAGCCTTTATGGATCGTCGTGCGCCTGGTCAAAACAAAATGACTACGCAACGTAAAGAACCCGACGCGCCAGAGATTTTGTGTGGCGTGATTGATGGGGTCACCTGTGGGGCCCCATTGACGGCTGTGATTCGTAATACGGATACCAGATCCAAGGACTATAAGGCGATTGCCGATAAGCCGCGCCCTTCACACGCTGATTGGCCGGCGCACGTAAAGTACGCGGGCTTTCAAGATGTTCGTGGGGGTGGTGCCTTCTCGGCCCGTCTCACGGCACCTGTGTGCATTGCGGGTGGCATCGCGCTTCAGATTTTGGCGCGACGTGGCATACATGTGGCTGCCCATATTCTCTCGATTGGTGCGGCGCATGACCGTCCTTTTAACCCGATGGGTGAAGACAGTGCGTCCTTAGCTGCTCGTTTGACGAGACCTTTGGCGGTACTCTCTAACGAAGCTGCAGATGCTTTTGCCAATGAGATTGAAGCGGCGCGTAAGTCTGCTGATAGTATTGGCGGTGTGATTGAATGTATGGTGACTGGTCTCCCTGTTGGCTTGGGTGGCCCGCTCTTTGATGGGATCGACGGGCGCCTTGCGCAAGCCGTCTTTGGGATCCCTGGCATTAAAGGGGTTGCCTTTGGTGAGGGATTTAATGTTCCCAAAATGCGAGGCTCACAAAACAATGATCCTTGGGGTTTGGTGGACGATGAAGTGGTGCCCCTCACCAATCACGCGGGCGGCGTCGCAGGCGGCATGACGACAGGCGCTCCATTGATCTTTAGTTGCGCCTTGAAGCCTACGCCATCTATTGGTCAGTCACAACAAACCATTTCGATCGCAACGCGCGAAGCCACTGACCTCAAAGTCGTTGGTCGACATGATCCGTGTATTGTGGTGAGAGCTGTCCCGATCGTAGAAGCGGTCGCGGCGATCACTATCTTAGATGCCCTACTTGATGCGCCTGCGGTGTTGAATTAACTGAATTTTGATTTTTAGGATTGCCCCATGTCTCAAGAAAAAGACGACGTAAAGATCGATGACATTCGACGTGATATTGATGAAGCAGACGAAAATATCGTGAAGGCCATCGATCAGCGTCTTCAAGCCGTTAAGCGTGTTGCGCAAGTGAAGCGTTTACAAGGCTTACCCGTTTATGATGCCGTGCGTGAAGCTTCTTTACTTTATAAGTTGAGCGGTTTGACGTCTCGCGATACAGCAGAAGTGACGTTGCCTGTTTATCGCACCTTGATGGCTGCCGCGCGACGCTTTGAAGAAACTAAGGTTGAGGCCGATGAAGCCTTGAGCGGACATTTGACGTTAACGCTCACCGACACGAGTCAGTTTACCGAAGTGATGGCGATTTTCTCGGTACATGACTATGTGCCTGAGCGCATGACTTGGGAAGCGCCCGTCATTGTGCTTGAAGCGCTTAAGCCCCTCCCCGCTTCAGTTGTTCGTGACCTTCGTGAACACGGTATTGAAATTGAAGGGGAGTGATGTGACTGTCTACCCTCAGTATGCTGATCTTGAATATGGCCTAATTGGAGCAAAACTCGGGCATTCGATGTCGCCTGAAATCCATGCACATTTGGGTGACTATGCGTATGACTTGGTGGAACTCCCCGAGGATGCGCTCTCGGACTTTTTGACGCAGGCCGATTTTAAAGGTATGAATGTCACGATCCCGTACAAAAAAGCGGTCATGCCTTTTTGTGCACAATTGACAGAGCGCGCTCGCGCGATTGGTAGCGTTAATACGCTGAAGCGCCAAGCGGACGGGACTCTCTTGGGTGACAACACCGACTATGCAGGCTTTTTAGCCTTGGTGCGCGAAAGCGGCTTAGACGTTCGCGGCAAAAAGTGTTTGGTCTTGGGTTCTGGTGGTGCGTCATTGACCGTGGTTGCTGTGCTACGTGACCTAGGTGCTGGTTCTGTAGTGACGATTAGTCGAGAGGGCGTAGATAACTACAGCAATCTTGACCGTCACGCAGATGCTGCCCTCATTGTGAACGCCACCCCTGTGGGTATGAGTCCCCACTGTGATGCGTCGCCTTTAGCGTCTTTAGACGGATTTACAAAACTCGAAGGGGTCTTAGACCTTATCTATAACCCAGCCGTCACGAACCTAATGCAGATGGCAAGCGCCCGCGGCCTAGTCGCGGTGAATGGCCTGACGATGTTGGTAGTTCAAGCGGCTGAGGCAGCCTCTTTATGGTTTGATCGTCCAGTTAACAAGGCCATCTGTGGGAGCTTACGTCGTGAACTCGCAAAAAAAACCTGTAATCTCGTGTTGATTGGAATGCCAGGTTGCGGCAAAACAACGATCGGTAAGCGCCTTGCTCAACGTTTGCAGCGGCCTTTTGTGGACTTAGATGCGGAGATCGAAAAATCCGCTGGCATGTCGACTGAAGTGCTTTTGACGCAATACGGGGAACCGCATTTTAGAGAGATTGAAACTCGTGTCCTTCGACAGTTTGCCAATCAACATGGGTTAGTGCTTGCGACGGGTGGCGGCGCGGTTGTGCGTCCTGAAAACCACATCTTGATGCGCCGTAATGGCTTGATTGTTTGGATTGATCGCCCTCTTCAGTCGCTTGCGACATCTGGTCGACCGTTATCACAAGCACGTGGCGTTGAAGCCATTTTTGCGGAGCGTGAACCACTCTATCGAGGGTTAGCGGATCGGTATGTCTCAGCAACCGACGTTGACGAAGCGGTTCGTATCATCTTAGGTGAAAAGTCATGCAATTCTTGATTATTAATGGCCCTAACCTCAATATGCTTAGTATCCGAGAGCCGGCGATTTATGGCTCGATGACCTATGACGATCTTGTCGCCTCTTGCCTTACTTGGTGTCAAGATGTCGGAGTTGATGGCAAGTGCTTTCAGAGTAATCATGAAGGTGCCATCGTTGATCGGATTCAGCAAGCCTACTTTGACAAGGTCGATGGGATTGTGATGAATCCGGCAGCGTACACGCATACGTCTGTTGCGATTCTTGACGCTTTAAAAGCCACAGGTATTCCGACAGTAGAAGTCCACATCTCGGACGTTCATACACGTGAAGCCTTTAGGCATCATAGTTATGTCTCCTTGGCCGCGGTCAAGACCATTATTGGGCATGGCGTACAAGGGTACCAAGAAGGGATCGCGTGGTTAGCAGATTATCTGCGTGCGCAGTCAAAAGCTTGATCGTTTGTTGGTTTTTCGCTATTCATAAGCTAAAAAGGCATTAGTTTCAAAGAGGCGTTCTATACTGTGGAACGCCTCATCGTTTATGTACTGACCTATGACTGACATTCAATCCACGCCTGTTGCATCCTACCTTGCTGAATATTTTGCGAGTCAAAGCCTCCGTTTGGATGTCATGGATCCAACGTGTGAATGTTTTGTGTCGGATGCGCGACACATGGGCGCCGGTGACTGGGTTGATGGCTGCTTGCCGACCGATGATGGTACAGTGCAACTCACGCCTGATATTTTTGAAGCGAAGAACGCAGAGTTGGGCTTAGCTAACCGCTTTGCTGAGCAGTTTTTAGTGCGTCGCATCAAGAGTTTGGCCGAAGAAGTCCTATGTGCTTGGGACGGGTCAGATCTTAAAAATGGTGTGGTGGTTGATTTAGGTTGTGACGACGGGCTCTTTTTGCTTTGCCTTGCGAAACGCTATCCTGATTGTCAATTTATTGGGATTGACGCAAGCCACGCAGCGATTGACCGTGCCCTAGAACGTGCTCACCAATTAGGGGTTACGAACGTCTCGTTTTATGCCATGACTGTCGAGCAGTATCTAGAGCAAGAGGTGCCGCTTTCTGCCGATGCTGTCTTTTCGCTTTACCTTTGGGAAGACTGCTTCGATCTCGATCTGTTGGCCGAAACGCATGACCTTGAAGTGGCCGTCTTTCGAGGAATTGCAGATCTCCTTAAGCCTACGGGCTATTGGATCTCGATGGATAAGCTCCTACGCCGTCAATACCGTACCTTTATTGAGGCCGCTGAACGTAGTGGACTCTTCTATGTGCCGGCGTGCTCTACCACTTTAGGTTTTCCTGCGCCAGGTATTCAAGGCTTTGAAACCGCGACGGTCTTTAGCTTTCAGGCGGATCATTTGACAGAAGATTCAGGCTGTTGAGTCAGTCGCTTTGTTGGTGGGTGGTGACGGCTAAACTGTCAAGGCTTTGAGTTCAAACGGCGGTCTATACTTTGTATGCTCTCTTAGGTACCCGTGAGGGTTGCAAACCACGTGGGTTTGACCGATCGTTAAATCGGCGACATCGTGGATGTGCCCATGAACCCAGGCAACGATTTGTGGGTGCGCTTCAATAAAGGCATCGTCTTGATTGCAAAAGCCTTGCGTAATGACACTGATTGGCCAGGTGCTGCAAGACCGACTTGGCGTATGGTGTGTGAGAACCACATAAGGAACGTCGGGGTGCTTTGCCATATCGCCTTCAAGCGCCATTAGGCTCTCGTGATGTTTGAGTGTTGTTCGCCAAGGGCTAAATGGGTCGGTTGGACTATCTAACGTCCAGCGATAGTCAGGCATTAGTTCGATCATGGCACGATAGTCTTCTTTGCGAATTTGGGTCCAAAACGTAGCGCCCCAAACACGGACACCGTTGACATCCGTGCTTTCGTTTTCGAGCCATTCAACCCACGGGTATTGGGCACGTAGCTTTTGATGGACCTCATTAAAGTGCGTCGTGGTAGACCAATAATCATGGTTACCTAACACTGCAATGATGCGCTTCCAACGTCGTTGTGCAAGTCTTAAAAAAGCATCGACTTCCATATTGGCCGATGCCACGTCATTGGCAAGGTCGCCAGCAATCAGGAGTACGTCGCTACTTCTCTGATCGAAATACTTCGTCCAGTAGCTTTTGAAGCTCACCCCTTTACGGCGTAACGTCGCTTCGCTGAAGTATTCGAGGTGTATATCAGAGAGGTAATCGAAGATCATGGTGCTTTCATTTCGGTGAAGACAACCTATTAATTTTACCGAACACTAAAGCAAAAAGGAGCCCGATTGGACTCCTTCTTCAACCAAGACATTGAAGCTTGGTTATGGCTTTTGGCAAGCGACGGCGTACATGATCTCGATAATACCAGCGTCGTAGCGTAAGTCTGGATTTGTGGCGATCGTCGCAGGGCTCAGCGCGCCCTTTTCAATGCCAACCCACGGGCGATTGATCGGACGGCGTAAAAGGACTTCACCCTCTAAGAAGGGACCAGTGGTATGGACGCGCTCTACTGGACGCAAACGTTGCTGTACACAGTCCACCTGAAAGCGAGTAGCGGCTGTGCGAACAAATTTAAACTGGCTGCCTAAGACAGACAAGTCTTCAGGACTATTGACGAGCGCATACCAACCGCTCAATTCATCTTCAGGTTTCCAGAACTGCATGGCCGTGCCTTCTTCAATTTTGCCCAGCCATTCGCCATAACGAACATAGGGACCAAAGGCACGAGTCATCTTAAGGCCGAAGATTTCGACCGTCTTTGACTTGTTGGCGGCACCGTCATCGGCGAACGCAAGACCTGCTGAAGCGGCTAGACACAAGCTAGAAAAGAGAAGTACTGACTGTTTAAAGATGCGTTGAATACGGAACATATTGGTTGAGGGTTACAAAGGCTAGTCCTTGTTGCGTTTCCGTATTGTAAGGAATTTGTCTTAGTTTTGGGTGAAGGTTTCGAGCAAAATCTAAAAAAACAGCATTGTTGTCTGATTTGCGATGTTTTATGGCGATTCTTGAATCCCTCTCCTTAACATAACCTATGGCAGATGGTTAATCTGGCTGAGTTATAAAGAGACTTAAAACCACCCATTGTTGCATTGACGCAACAGGGTTAACGCGTTCACTTTTTGGTCTTTCTAACGGGTTGGCAGTACGAAATGATAGAGACGGCTTTGAGGAGATTAAGGCAATGCGGTTAATGGAAGCGCGACGGATGAAAGAAAGATTTTCGGCTGTTAAGTGATAGCAATTTAGAAACGCCTGGGGGGGGGGTAAAAGGTATCAATATGAATCATTGTTAATAGATCATACACCAAATTTCAGCCTGATGAACCATCAAATCCATGTGAACAAAAGTCTACTTGGTATGAGCCCTATTGGTTGTCATAATATTAAAAGATACATCGTGTGAACTATTGTTGGAGTGGCGTTTTTTGATTTCCGTTCAGCGAGAAATGAGAATTTAAATATGAATTTTAGCCGTTGATTTGTGTAGGCATCCTAGCCTTCTTATATATCAGCGGCACTCGTTGGAGATGTAAATGCAAAAGACAGTTTTAGCCGTTGCGTTGGCTTCGGTGTTTTCGATGGGTACGGCTTATGCTGCGACGGAGCTTTCGGGGACTGGTTCCCAGGCTTTGGGCAATGGGGATTATGCATTGTCTGGTGATTATGCAATAACTTCGACCAATAAACCCCTTTTAAACGGTACGAATCCATCAACTGAAACCCCTTATCCGATTCACGTCAATTTAAATGGCCATGAACTTCGGCTTGAGAGTACCTTCGCAAGTCAAACATTAAGCTCAGGATTGGTGACGAATGTTCACGTCGAAGGTCCGGGAAAAATATACATTCACGCTACAGGCAAGGAAACAGTATTAGGGGAAGGAAATGTTCATTTGAAAGCGGATCTAGTTGATATCCGCACTGCAGGTACATATGCAATATATGCCGACGCTCAAAATGCTAAGCACATCCTTGATGGCAATACGAATGGCGTTATCAACGTCATTAGTAAAGACGATTCGGCTATTTATGTCCGCCTTGGCTCTGTAGATCTCAAAAATTTCAAAGCCCTCACAATTGCCACAACATCTGAAAAGGACAATGGTTATGCCATCTCGAATAACGGTGGTGTATTGAACATCCAAGGCGGTGACGTCACGTTGAAGTCCGACTATCGTGGTGGACTTGTTAGCATTGCTGAGTCTGCTAAAACCAAGATCGATGTTCAAAATCTTACAATTGATTCGACAATTCAAGAGAAATCGACTGATTATAAGAAGGCTGGTCTTGCGGTTACGGCTGGTTCTTTTGATCTAACGGTTGCCAACAATCTGACCGTAAATGTCACAGCTAAGGAAGGTGTTACCGATGTCACTGGCCTTTTAATCAAAGGCGGTAAGTCGAATGTGACGGCTGGATCTACGACTATTAATGGAGATGTCAAAGCGACTGCCGGCGAACTGACACTTAAGTCCGATGCTCTCACAGTGAACGGCAACGTTTCTATTGCAGAAGCCGCTAAGGCACCTCTCACTTTCTCCGGCGCTAACTCTGCGCTTAATGGAGCTGCTACTGTTAAAGGAAGTGATAATGCCATGGCTTTCCGCGCTGGTGCTCGATGGGTGGTGAAGGATGAAAGCTCGGTCAGCAACCTCGTACTCGATAACGGTAAGGTTGATCTGTCTCAAACCGACAAGAACGTGACTGCCGACAAGTTGACCGGTAAGGCAGGCGAAGTCGTTTTGGATGCCAAGGGTGAAAACACTTTCTCCGTGACGAATGAAACGACCACGAAGGTGACGGCCGTTGCTTCCGAAAACGCTGACAAGGTGACAGTTGAAGATGCTAAGGACATGATCGACCGTATTGGCGGCATGGTTAGTGATAAGAATGCCTTTGTCGCTGAAGGTGATTACAACGGCGCGATCTCGATCGACAGCAAGGGTAATCAGACCGTTCACGCAAACACCTTGATGGAAGACACCCTCACGCTCGGCGGCTCTTCGCTCTTAAGTCTCAACCGTATCCTTATGAATGACGTTCGTAAGCGTATGGGTGACGTTCGTGCCATGGAAGGCACAACGGGTGTTTGGGCTCGCTATGATGGGGGTCGTCTTTCTGCAACTGGCCTCGAAAACGACTTTACTACGATCCAGGTTGGTGGCGATACGTTAGTTCCGAACACCAACTTCCGTGTTGGTTTGGCTGCTAGCTACACCAAGGGTGACAACGACTTCCGTCGTGGTTCTGCCGATCTCGATGCTTACACGCTGACAGGGTATGGTCTTTGGATGGCTGATAATGGCATGTTTGCCGACATCGTCGCTCGTATTGCCAAGGCTGAAAATGACATGAAGGTTGATGGCGGCACGAAGACTGGTAAGTTGGATAATACTGCTTACAGCCTCTCTGGCGAATTCGGTTGGCGCTTTGACCTCTCCAATCAGTACTACGTCGAACCTCAGGCTGAATTGACCTACACCTATGTCAATAGCGAAGACCTCGACTTAGGTGTTGCTCAGTACAAGTTTGACAGCATGACGAGCTTCCTTGGTCGCGTCGGCGTTGCGACTGGCATCAAGTGCCCGAACAATAAGGGTGACGTCTATTTCCGTGTTTCTGCCGTTCATGAATTTGATGGCGACGCTAAGATCATTGGTGCTAATGGCACAAGCCTCACCCAGGACGGTAAGGATAGCTGGATTGAATACGGCATCGGTGCTAACTTCAACCTTAGCCCGACAACCTACTTCTGGGGTGACCTTGAACGTACCGCCGGAGCTACCTTGGAAACCGATTGGCGTATGACTGTCGGTGTCCGTCACGCATTCTAAAACGCCTATAGTCCATTCGTAGGCTAACAATCGCCCTCCTCTGATGCATACTCTTAGGAGGGCTTTTTGTTGCTTTTGTTCTTGATGTATTCCTTTTAATTCCCTAACGGTGCTGTACTCCTTGTTCTTGTAATTATTACCACCATTCAGCACCAATTGACCGATCGGTCACGATATAAATCTTTGACGGTCAAACGATTTCATAATTTTTTACATGCTCGCTTATAGACTTAGGAAACCTTAAGCATAAGTCTTATAGAACAGAGTAGAATGCCTTGTCATACTTACTACTACCCATACGTAACCGAAGGATCAAATCCCTATGATTTCCCGTCGTGATCTCCTTTGTGCTGGTGCGCTCGCTCCACTCACGTCTTCTGCATTTGCTAATGCCTCTCCCGCTTACACGGTTGGCAAGGAATTCTTGAGTGTTCATCCGATGGCTCCGACGCCGGCTGATAAGATCGAAGTGGTTGAATTCTTTGCTTATACCTGCCCGCATTGCTTGCAGTTCCATCCGGTTTTCGAAGAATGGGCTAAGACCGCTCCTTCTGATGTGACGATTCGCATCTGCCCGGTGGCCTGGCAGCCGAAGTACCTCCCGTTCACCGACACGTACTTCGCTCTTGAAGCTTTGGGTCTCCTCGACAAGTTGAGCCTTTCCTTCTTTGAAAGCGTGATCTATCAGACGCGGTCTTACAACTTCGATAGCGCTTCTCACGATATCCGTGACTTCATGGTCGAAAACGGTGTTGATGCCGCTAAGTGGGATGCTACGGTTAACTCCTTCGGTGTTAAGAACAAGTCTCGCTCCGCAGTTATGCTCTGGAATGCTTATCAGATCGACAGCACCCCGATGGTTGGTGTTGGTGGTAAGTTCACTACGGGTCCCCACTTGACGGGTTCCCGTCAGGCTACGCCTGAGTGCATCGACTACCTCGTCGAACAGGTTCGTAAGCTTCGCAAGTAAGCTGAAGCTGATATTCCAAAAAAGGGTCGTCTTTGAGCGGCCCTTTTTTCATACTCTGTAGCAACGAGATTTCATTTTTATAGCCGAAGTGGATCACTTTAGTTGACTGTCTTTGCTACCACGTCGGTTATACAACTCAAACCGTTTAGCATGCTTGTCAGCTTCTTCTTGGCAATGTATGCAAAGTCTTACGCCCGGCAAAGCCTGACGGCGTGCCTCAGGGATCGGCTCACCGCACTCTTCGCAGAATTTGCGGCTTTCACCATGGTAGAGCTTTGATTGTGCTCGGCGGATCTCGTCATTGATCGTGTCATCAATTTGGTCTTGTACTGCGGTATCTCCTGCCCAGCCTACTGCCATAATTGTTCCTCGTGCGTCTGATATTTGTTAGCTAGATAGCCAAAACGCTAAAAGTTTGTTCGATTGTGATAATAAATCATCATAGTGACATGTTAACGGTAAGCGATTCTGATACTAAACAACCAACTGCGACTTTGAGACTGG
>CALEAW010000083.1 GCA_937943605.1 uncultured Sutterella sp.
AGGGCTATTAAGCCGATCGCATTATCTAGATAGTAGATTTACTGCGGAGTTCGGGGAGTATCCCTTGATCTTTTCTTCGCGGTCAACGAAAGCGTTTAACCACAGAAGCTTCGATTACTGCTGAGCAGCAGCCATCTGAGCAGCAACTTCAGCGGCGAAGTCGTCAACGCGCTTTTCAATGCCTTCACCGACAACGAAGAGCGTGTAGCCAGCAACCTGAGCGCCAGCAGCCTTAACGAGCTCACCAACAGACTTCTTGTCGTCCTTAACGAACGGCTGGTTAACAAGCGTCACTTCCTTGAGGAACTTCTTAACCGTACCTTCAGCGATGCGTTCGAGCATGGCTTCCGGCTTGCCAGCTTCGCGAGCCTTTTCGATAGCGATGCGACGTTCAGATTCGATCTGAGCGGCGTCGATACCAGATTCGTCGAGAGCCTTCGGCTTGGAAGCAGCGATGTGCATAGCGACGTCGTGGGAGAGCTCCTGGGTGCCGCCGATCATGTCAACGATCACACCAATCTTGGAACCGTGAACGTAGGAGTTGAGTTCACCCTTGGCTTCGATACGGGAGAAGCGACGGAACGTCATGTTTTCGCCGATCTTGCCAACGAGAGCCGTACGAACGGCTTCGAGCGTCGTGTCACCGAGCTTGCAAGCACCGAGCGCTTCGATGTCAGCCGGATTCTGTTCAGCAACGAGGCGAACAGCGTCAGCAGCCATCTGGAGGAATTCCGGGTTCTTGGCAACGAAGTCGGTTTCGGAGTTGACTTCGAGGATGGCGCCAAGCTTACGATCGTCAGAGAGGTAAATGGCGACGACGCCTTCAGCGGCGATACGAGCAGCAGCCTTGGAGGCCTTGTTGCCGAGCTTCACGCGAAGGATTTCTTCGGCCTTGGCCATGTCGCCATCAGCTTCCGTGAGGGCCTTCTTGCATTCCATCATCGGGGCGTCCGTCTTGACGCGCAGTTCCTTGACCATCGCGGCGGTAATAGCAGCCATGTTCAATCTCCTAGAGTTTCTATAAAAGTTGCGAATTCAAATTAAAGAAAGGGGGTGACAGTACTGTCGCCCCCTTCTTCCGTCAATACCTAACGGGGTGAAAGGGTTCGACCTCGTCAGGACTGACCTTTTTTGGACAGAGTAGCGGTTTCCTCTCTACTGAACGGTCGACATTGTAAAGGATGTTGACCATCAAGGCGAGAGAAATTCCGCATCAACCGAAGTTAGGCAGCGGGCTGTTCTTCGGTTTCAGCCACTTCGACGAATTCGTCGGCAGCTTCGACGATTTCCGTCTGGCTGTCAGCACGACCAGCGAGGATGGCGTCAGCGATGCCACGGGCGTAGATGGCGACAGCCTTAGAGGAGTCGTCGTTACCCGGAACAACGTAATCAACACCAGCCGGAGAGTGGTTCGTGTCAACGATAGCGATGACAGGGATGCCGAGCTTGTTGGCTTCCTGGATGGCAATCTTGTGATAGCCAACGTCAACGATGAACAAGGCGTCCGGCAAAGCCGTCATGTCCTTGATACCACCGATGGACTTGTTGAGCTTTTCAACATTGCGCTGGAAGTCAAGCGCTTCCTTCTTCGTGAGGTTAGCAGCCGAACCGTCTTCGAGTTGCTGTTCCATGTCCTTGAGACGCTTGATCGTGCCGCGCACCGTCTTGAAGTTGGTGAGCGTACCACCGAGCCAGCGCTGGTCAACCCAGCAGCTACCGCAGCGCTGAGCTTCAGCAGCGATGATTTCGCGGCCGCCGCGCTTGGCGTCAACGAAGAGGATCTTGCCGCCCTGAGCGGAAAGCTGACGGGCAAACTTGCAAGCTTCTTCGAACTTGGCAACAGTCTTTTCGAGGTTGATGATGTGAATCTTGTTGCGGGCACCAAAGATGTACTGACCCATCTTCGGGTTCCAGAAACGAGTCTGGTGACCGAAATGGCAACCAGCTTCAAGCATTTCACGCATGCTGACCATGATTTAATTCTCCAAGGTTTAGAGTCTGACACGTTCTGCTCGTTGAGTATCTAACTCGATACAGCACCTCGGTGCAAAACGTGCGCTAATTGAACCCGGGACCGACCAAGGTACACCGGGCGTATGAAAATATCTAATGGGACTAAACCCATCAGATCTGAAAGCGCTCGATTATACGCAGGGCGCTCTAGAGACGCAAGCCAAAAAGGGCGAATATTTCATCCAATCGCCGTAATCTCATCGTTTTTCTTGCAATTCTTATTGTCGAACTCACCTCAAACATTCAGCACACATCGCTTTGTTGGTGTACTATCGCTGAGACGAGCGATGGTTAGTCCTAATACGGATTAGCTTCGCCATTCTTTTTGAATCACGATGGATTTTCGACTTCAACATGGCCATTGCAATTAAAACTGCTGAAGACATCGCTGGCTTACGTATTGCCGGCCGTCTTGCCGCTGAACTTCTCGACTATTTGACGCCTTTTGTTAAACCAGGCGTCACGACGGCCGAACTCGACAAACTTGCTTACGATTACACGGTTCACGTTCAAAAGTGTATCCCTGCCTGCCTCGGCTACCAACCCGAAGGCATGACACCCTACCCTGCCACGACGTGTATTTCTGTGAATCACGTCGTCTGCCACGGTATTCCTGGTCCCAAAAAACTGAAGGCAGGTGACATCGTCAATATCGACGTGACGAGTATTAAAGATGGCTACTATGGCGACACGTCTCGTATGTTCGTCGTTGGTAAGCCTACGATCGCCGGCAAACGCCTTTGCGACCTCGCCTTTAAGACGATGTGGGCCGGGATTGATGCGGTACGCCCTGGCGGCACGTTCAACGACATAGGCAAAGCCTGTCAGGCTTTTGCTGATCAAAATGGCATCTCCGTTGTGCGTGACTATGGCGGCCATGGTATTGGTCGTGGTTTCCATGAAGAGCCCCACGTTCATCACTTCCCGATGAATCACCCTACCCCGGTCTTTAAGCCAGGTATGGTCTTTACGATCGAACCGATGGTGAATGCCGGTCGCTATGGTGTCACCATGTTAGGTGATGGTTGGACTGTTGTCACGCGCGACCGTTCGCTCTCTGCTCAGTGGGAGCACATGGTGCTTGTCACTGAAACGGGTTATGACGTGCTTACGGTCAGTAAGGGCACGCTCCCACCGCCAGACTTCGTCAAGGGTTGGAAGTTACCCGAAAACCTCTAATCGCATAGCGCATTTATGAGTCGCTTGTCCATTGGATAGGCGGCTCTTTTTTCATCTTCTTAAAACTCATACGTATACTGATAGTCATTAGCCACGTCACTTGATCGGATTTTCATCGATATGTCTATGCCTATCACGCTTACCCAAATCTGCGCTCAATTTCAAGAAGAACGTCAACGACTCGCGAACCTTTGGGAAACCAATCACGATCCTCAAGCGTATTTACGTGCACACACCGCCGTATTGGATCAAGCAATCCGATCAATGGTTACCCTCCACGATTTACCGACTAAAGACATAGCGATCATTGCCGTCGGTGGTTACGGTCGAGCTGAACTTTTTCCGTTTTCAGACATTGATCTTTTGGTTCTCACGACTGACGCATGTTCAGAAAATATCGAGACTCAAGAAAAGATCAGCGCGTTTGTGACAGAGCTTTGGGAGCTTCGTCTCACCGTTGGCGCTTCGGTTCGTAGTGTATCGTCTTTTTTGTCTGAAGCCGCTAATGACGTCTCCGTTGCCACGACCTATTTAGAAAGTCGTTGTTTGTGGGGTAACAAAGCGCTCTATACCCAATCACGACAACGCTTTATGGAAACACTCGACGCTCGACGTTTTTTTAGAGACAAAATGCTCGAGCTCGCCCGTCGACACCAAAAATTTGAAGACACCCCCTATTCGCTTGAACCCAATCTCAAAGAAAGTCCTGGGGGTTTGCGCGACTTACAAGTCTTTTTATGGTGCGCCCAAGCTGCTGGCGTTGCTGAATCCGTCACAGACATGAAAACCGCAGGACTCATTACCGAGCGCGAAATGCACACTTTAATGGCCTGTGCGAGACATCTCGAAACCCTACGCATTAGCCTGCACCTCATTACGAAACGCGCAGAAAACCGCTTGTTATTTGACGTACAAGAAGAGCTCGCGAAGTCGCTTGGCTACACCGAAACCCAACAATTGCGCCCTTCAGAAGCGTTAATGAAACGCTATTATCTCAATGCAAAAGCGGTCGTACAGATGTCTGTGATTCAACTTCAAGCCATCGCTGATCGCCTTTTTGGAAGTTATGACAATGTCACCCCTGTGCCCCTTGAACGTGCCTTTGTTGCGCGCGGGGACGAGATGGATATTGTGAACGACGACGTCTTTGAGACTGATCCCAATGCCATTTTGCGACTCTTTTATGTCTATCACTCTCACCCTGAACTCACGCGTTTATCGACTCGATTATTACGTGCGCTTTGGCATGCGTCACCCAATATTGATGAGGCCTACCGACATAATCCCATTCATCAGCAAACCTTTTTGGACATTCTCCGAATGCCCAAAGGGACATACCACTCCCTCAAACTCATGAACATGTGGGATGTGCTTGGTCGCTTTTTGCCGCCCTTTAGGCAAATCGTCGGGCAGATGCAGCACGATCTCTATCACATCTTCACCGTCGACCAACATACGTTACGTGTCGTTCGCAACATTCGTCGCTTTGCACGAAGCGAATTTGCGCATGAATATCCATTTTGCGCACAGATCATGAGTGAATTGCCAGACAATTGGCGTTTAACACTCGCTGGGCTTTATCACGATATCGGCAAAGGTTTAGGCGGCCAGCACTCAGACATAGGCGCAGAAAAAGTCACGCATTTTTGCCAAACCTTTGGGCTCACCCAAGCCACGACTGACTTCGTCGCTTTTTTGGTTCGAGAGCATCTCACCATGAGCCAAACAGCCCAAAAGAAAGACATCTCTGACCCTGATGTGGTGAGAAGTTTTTTAGAAGTCATCAAAACCAAAGAGCGACTTGATGCCCTTTATTTATTGACAGTGGCTGACATTCGCGCCACAAGTCCCAAAGTATGGACACCTTGGAAGGCACAACTCCTAGAAGCCCTCTACCGCGCCACGCTAGCCATGATGACGGGCGAAGATAGCGCCGTGTCTACTGAACACACGCTCATTGAACGTAAGACAAAAGCGCTAGACCTCTTAGGTACGCAAGTCTCTGACGCAGACCGAGAAGCCTTCTGGCAAGAACTCAACGTCGTCTACTTCATGCGTCACACACCTGAAGAGATTGCCTGGCACACACAGACGCTTGCCCAACACATTCACACACCAGATCCTATTATTGAGATCAAACGCAGTGAACGCATGGGGGGCATTTTGATTCTTTTGTACCTCCCTGACCGTAAAGACCTTTTTTTGCGAGCGGTCGCAGCTTTAGGTAAGAGCGGCCTTTCGGTCATTGATGCGCGCGTACATACCACGCATCATGGTTGGGCACTCGACACCTTCCTCGTCACAGATCGTTATGAGCGTGATGATCCAGAGATGCTTGACGCTAGAATCAGAAAAGACTTATTGACACTCTTAACGTCCGATAAGCCTTTACCAGCAGCACCCAAAGGCAAGCTCTCTCGTCGCTCCAAACACTTTCCGACCCGTACCATGGTCACGACAGTAGCGGACGAAAGCGGCCGGGCATGGATTCTCAATGTCATTTGTACCGATCGCCCAGGGCTCCTCTACAGCATTTCAGAGGTCCTAGCCCGCTACGGCATTAATCTACAAACAGCACGCATTGCCACGCTAGGAGAGCGCGCTGAGGACGTCTTCTTGATTGACAGTCCGACACTCTCTGATGACGAGACCTTGCTGAAACTCGAAGCGGATCTTGTCGAAGCAGTTACACCACCGAAATCTTAAGGCAGCTCATTGTAAAAACGGGATGGCTTCACTGTGAACCATCCCGTCATATTCTTCACTTAAGCCTCTGTCGGCTTTAAAACCGTAAGCACGCAGCCATTCATTGAAGCTTTAGGCTGCACCTTGAAGGGCTGAAGGCGCATGATTCTTGTCGTACTCGCCAACCATTTGGCCAAGATCGCGAAGATAAAGACTTCAGCCACATACCCAAAGAACATGATGTACGAGAGCCAAATGTTCTGAGCTTCATTGACGACAGGAATAACCTGCCAACGCAAGTCACCATGCACAATGTAGATAAACATTGACATACCACCAATCCACAACAAGGTCTTTGATGCGATCAAACGTTCACGCAATAGCCCGTACGCAAGCATCAAGAACACCGTCACAGCCACGAAACTCAGATGGAAAAAGTTAGGATCAATAAACGTAAGCGGCAGCACAACGACTAGAGGCAACACGATCCAACGGCTCAAACGTCGTCCCATGGCAAGATAACCACCTAACATAAAGAGAACCATCTGTCCCAACGGCGTTGCGTAAACAAGAACATGCTGTTCGAGCAAAGGCTCATAGATCGACACAGCCAATAACTGGCACACCACGCCAATAGAGAGTGTCAAATAGGCATGACGAGACAGTCCTTTGAAGATGATCGGAAAGAGCAGATAAAACTGCACAATCAAAGCCATGAACCACCAAACACTCACAAAGTAACCAAAGTCACCAGGGCGCAAATTCTCCGTAAAGGTTAAAAACACCAAATACTTCGTGAAGAATTCCGCATCAGGCAACGTACCCCAAGCAATGTATTTGTAGAGGCAAAGGATTGATACACCCACCAGCGTCAAAGACACGATCTTTGCGATCTGGTTCAAAGACACCTTCCAAAGATCAGTCCAAGAGATGCCACCGTGTTTTTGTACATACCCTAACGCTTTTTTCGTCAGACCATAGCCCGACATAAAGAGGAAGATGTGGACACCATAGTGTCCAAAGAATGAAGCGATCGGATGAAACGCATCAAAAGGATGCTCGGAAATCTGAAAGACCATTTTCCAGAAGGTCTCAGCATGAAAAGCCATCTCGTTTTCACCAGGAAATGGCTTTACCTGATGGAAATAGTTGTGAGCCACGATCATTAAAATCGCAAGTGCTTTAATCACACTTGCATCGGCTCGCGTGAGTTCTACCGCGTTAAACACGGATTTTTGATAAAGACGGGTTAGCCAGGTCATCAGTGTCCCCTTCGTCGGTTTGACTATTCGCTGTCAATTCATTACATCGTGAGGTCTAAACCCTCACGGATGGCCTAGAGGAAGAGAACTCACGAAAATAACGACCGTTCTTTCGCCAATTCTCTTGCGACTCAATTGAAATTATTTCGAAACACTTAGGGGAAAACGAGAAAAACGAAGCTTTGTTTGCTTCGTTGCGTTTTGAAAAACTTTTGAAACACTCGCTAACGTATCCGTTAAATCGACCGTCTCCGAATAAAGCAAAGGAGACCTCCTTTCGAAAGTCTCCTTATTGATTAAACTTGCCTA
>CALEAW010000084.1 GCA_937943605.1 uncultured Sutterella sp.
CGAAAAACCCCCGAAGACCATGTACCGTTAGTATCTAGTCAAGCGGGGGTTTAGGAGTTTACCTGACGATACCAACTTCTCGACGCCTCGAAAATTTGCGACAAAAACGCCGAGCAGCAACAAACCACTCGGCGTTAAAAATTAACGGAGCTTTACACTCAATTGATTACTGAGCAAAAGCCTTGTCAACAGAAATCGGCAAAGCACGATAACCCATGGTCGACTTCAACTGAATTTCAACGGACGGCTCGGTGGCACCCCACTTAAATTCGTTGATGATCGGGTTCGGACTCACAGTGTTAAACTGCTTAATGTTGAGAGAAGCCGTAGCCGAATAGACAAAGACAGAATTCTTGTCCTGTTGGTATTCCGTCACAGACGTGATCGGGCTATACCAATCGAAGCCACGGTCCTTACCGTATTCCCAGATCTGCTGAATTGTCATCTTCTTTTGGTCGATCTTATAGATCACAGCACGTGAGTACTTCATGTCAGGTAGCGGCGGCTGTTCCATACCACGAGCGTCACCATTATCGAAGACGGATAGATAGAAGATATCCTTGTTAGACTTCGAATCAACACGCCAACCAGTATGTTGCGTCCACGTCCAGTCAAAGTCACCTTCGCACTTGGAACCTTCACACTTGATCGGCTTACCATTCTTATCGATCGGGGTGAGAAGCTTATCCTGGAACTCCTTCTTCCAACCTTCGTGAGAACCTACGATCCACTTCACCTTCTTGTCGCGGCCAATCTTGACCAAAGCTGACTGATGACGAGAAGAAATGATGATGGAGTCGTCAGACGGGTCATAGTCAACAGAGTTAACGTGTGCCCAGTTACGACCAGCACCTACGCCTGCGATATCCCCAAAGTTATCCGTCTTGTCCATCTTGACTAAGTCTTCTTGCGTCAAGGTCTTGCCTGACTGCGTTGCGTCGACATTCAAGCAAACTGCGCCCTGGTCCATAGCCTTAATCACAGTGTCTCGGTACGGGTCAAGAATTTCAAAGAGACGGAAGTCGTCAACCACATTGCCATTCTGGTCAATTTCGGCAATCACGTCACGCACGGTATGTACACGCTTACCATCAGGACGACGATAGTCGGAGGAGGATACGCGCAAGAAATAGTGACCATTTTGGGCAGGATCCATAGCATGCGAGAAGTCTGCATAGCCGGCGGGCAAACGACGATTGAAGACTTCGCGGCCCATCAAGTCATACTTCGCGTAACGCTGACCATAACCAAAGGTCAAGAAACCATCATCCGTCTGATGGAACCCCATCATAATGCCAGACTTATAAATGTTTTCTGGATCATAAATGGGGTCAACGAACATGTACCAACGGACATCACCCGCGGCGTCAATCACAGCGTTCTGAGGATAGTAAACCCATTCCAAGGCACCGCCCATCGGGTTATTCCACGTTACACGAGAGACCTTACCACCAGACGGCAGGAAGTTATTAATAAAATACAAGCGATCCTTAAATTCTGGTGCAACCTTCTTCACTTCCGTTTCAAACATCGCATGGTGCTGAGCCATGGTGCCATTCGTTTCTGTATGGATACCAGGCGTATAGATGCGATATGTCTCCTTCTCAACACGAACTTCCTTATTGCCGTGGACACGAGTATAGGAAACTTCAACCGTATTGTTGTAATCAGGGTAAAGACCAAAAACAGGGATACCTGCATGCGTACGCAACATCGTGTCGCTGACGTTGTACTTAATTTCAGCACCGCCCTTTTTCGGGACGATACGAACTGTCGCATTCTTCAAGACATAACCACCATTACGGATAACCGCCGTCAACGGAGCAATCTTATAGGGATTAGTGATCACTTCACCAATCTGGCCCTGCACTGGGTAGCGAACATTAGGACCGCTACCACCACCGCCAGCATTGGCCAATCCGGGCAACATGCAGGACACAGCGATGGTCGCAGCGATCATCTTCAACTGAAACTTGTTCATCTTTCAACTCCTTTGGTCTATATTCGCTCTCGCGAATCAATGCCTGTAAGATTAGACAAAGCCTCAAATGCCCGCCATTGAGACAATTTGCAACGCTTATCTCACCTTTGATTAGGAGTTTTGATCACCAATGAGAAATCATCCAAACGCAAATCTCGATTGGGAAAGCTTGCGCTTATTTCAAGTCCTCTGTGAAACGCACAATCTTGGAAAAGCAGCACTCAAACTAAATATTCCTCAAGCTACCGTCTCACGCATGCTCTCGCGCTTGAGACAAATTTTTGATGATGAGCTTTTTACGCGTTGCGCTGGCGGTTTATCACCCACAGCTAAAGCCTTGAAACTTGAAAGTAAGGTCGATCGCTTGCTTGTCGATTACGATTTACTTTTTGAAGAAGAAACGTTTGACCCTGCCTTACTCATACGAGAGTTTCGAATTGCCTGTGCAGACCATGCGCTTTTTTTTTGTGGAACCCGCTGTTTCGACCATCTCTAAACAATGTCCCGGTATCACATTTAAACTCGTAGCCAATGATGAAGACTGGCCTAAAAAGCTCCACTCCGGAGAGCTAGACTTTGTGATTTTTCCCTTCCCTCAAACACCTGAGGGTTGTCGAAGTCTCCCACTCACTACCTGCGATACGGTTATGTTGGTGCGTAAGAACCACCCGCTTGAACTCATCGCCAAAGATCGGCGACCAACAATGAAAGAGTGTCTCGAGTGGAAATACATCCTTATCCGAGGCCAACCAGAAAGTGGCTTCAAGCCTTTTGAAATCACAATGCCAGAGGCCTGGCAAAATCGCATGATCACGGTTAAAACCCCGTACTTCTTCAGTGCAGCCCAGATGGTTAAGAATTCCGATTTAATCTTTACTTGCTCGAGAACACTAGCTAATGAAGTTTCAAACAAGGAAGAGTTTGCCATTCTGGAATTACCACTCGAATGTGCTCACGGCTTTACACCTAGACTCATTTGGCATGAGCGTAGCCACTCTGATCCCGCGCTTCAATGGTTGCGTAGCGTCATCGTCTCGCACGCACAGTAATTAACTTTTGGCAAAAATGGACGCCCTAACTACAACGACGACTGGTTAGAGCGTCCTTTTTCTAGACACTCAATTAACAACCTAAGTCAACCATTAAAAACGAGAAAAGCATTATCCAAATTCTATAGAGAGTACGCTGTTTAATCCGTCTATCGTCAAGTGTTGCTAACCGATATCCTTGATTCGACCCCATGTTCGCTCGTTTGACCTCGAGCAACTGAAATCAATCGACCCCAACAAAAGGAGTTCAATCATGCACACTTGCAAGTGCTCAGCGATCGCGCTGGCATTATTGGCCACTAGCGTAAGCGCAACAGCTACCGATGTCCGTATGTACGGGACCTACGACATTGGCGCGGTCTACCAAAAGTTTCGTCATCAAGATGGTGGCAACTTCTCTGTTTCCAATGGCCCAATGGGGCTCAACCAAAGCCTTTATGGTCTTCAGGGGAGAGAAGATCTTGGTGATGGACTTTATGCTGGTTTCCAACTTGAAGGTGGCTTTAATCCAGATGACGGCACTTTGATGGCTAATAATACGATTTTTGATCGTAAAGCTCGACTGTTCTTGGGTAATGAACGTTTTGAATTGACGTTTGGCCGCTTTGGTAACTTTGTTCAAGCAGGCACTCCTTATACCGTCTACGGCAAACTCCGTGCCAACATGACCATGACGGCCATGCCTGGCTTTGCCCCGGCATCGATCACCTATAACCCCACCTTCCTTTCGAACGTTATCGCAGTTCGCACCAACGCTAAAACGGGTTTCTTTGCGCAAGCACTCTATTCTAATGGTAGTAGCAATGACGAACAAAATTTAGACTGGTCAGACCGCGGTAAAGTAGCGCAAGTTTCAACAGGGTGGGTTGGTCAGCAATTACGTTTAGGTACAGTGATTTCCTATGAAACACAACGCCATGAACCAGGCAAAACGCCTAAGCATGACGATACGTTGGGCGTTCACTTGATCGCTAGCTATGACTTTGGCGGTCCAGCTGTTTCAGCCGTTTACTACCACGGTAAAAATGATTGGCGCATTGGCGGCCCACAAGACCTTCCCAAAGTCATTACGCCTATAGCCCTATCCAAGAGCGAAAAAGGGTTAACCAGCAATGCAATCTTCTTCTCAGCTTGTTATCCAATGGGAGCTCATCATTGGAGCGCTTCCTTTGGCTCGCTCAAAGTCAACTGGAAAGGCGACATGGCAGGCATGAAGTATGATGATGGCAACGTCTATATGGGCGGTTTAGTTTATCGCTACAACCTCTCAAAACGCACCACACTTTATGGCGCAGCCTCGTATTCGCGAGGGAGTGACTTGTTAGGTGACTTACCAAGACTCAATCAAACATTCACCACAGTTGGGATCTCGCACGATTTCTAACTTTCTAACGACTTACAACGGTTTGTTGTAAAAAACGAGAGCGATGCCCTCATGAGAGGAAACGCCCCAACATAGATTCACATTTTAAAAAACTCAAAATCGCTAGATACCAAAGAGCAAACTGCGATGTAAGACGCCCGCCAACTTTCGTTGACGGGCGTCTTTTTATGAAGCCTAACTGAAGTGCCGCATTAGCACTGTTCGATTTCTTCATCCTTGCGGCGCGGCCAGCAAACCACACCGTGCTGAGACGGGAGAACCTTCGGATCGAATTCCGGATTGACGATACCCTGCTTCTTCTGGCTAATGTAATCATCCAAGGCAGCAAAGGCATACTTCGCCAAGAGCGAAATCGCAACCAAGTTAACCACAGCCATCAAAGCCATGAAGAGGTCAGCGAGGTTCCAAACGAGCCCCAAGGAAGCCACAGAACCCAAATAGACCATCGCAACGACGAAGAAGCGGAAGATCCACAAGGCAGCCGGATGACGGCTGATGAAATCCATATTGATTTCGCCATAGAAGTAGTTACCGATGATGGAACTAAAGGCGAAGAAAAGCACCGTCACGCTCATGAAGGTATTGGTCCAACCACCCAACTGACCCGTCAAGGTCTGCTGAATGAGTTCAATACCCGTCTTGCCAGAATCGGCCCAACCCGGGGTCAAAAGAACGAGCATGGCAGAAGCGGTACACACAAAGAGCGTGTCGAAGTAAACGCCGAGCGCCTGAACAAGACCCTGCTTAGCCGGGTGAGTAGCATCTGCCGTAGCGGCAGCGTTAGGCACAGCACCCATACCAGCTTCGTTAGAGAAGAGACCGCGCTTGATACCAGTCATCAACGCAACACCAAAACCAGCACCGAGCACTGCGTCAAAGTCAAAAGCACAACGAACGATCGTGGTGAGAACTTCAGGCACCATAGAGATGTTCATCACAGTCACAACCAAGGCAACCAAGATGTAAGCACCAGCCATGATCGGCACCATGAAGCCAACCACGCGAGCAATACGCGTCAAACCGCCGAAGATGACGAGCGCCGTTAGAGCAGCAATCACCATACCAGTGACGTTGGTATCGACACCAAAGGAGGTCTGAATAGAAAGACTGATAGTGTTAGCCTGAACAGAGTTGAAGATCAAGCCGTAGGTCACAGAAATGAGAACGGCAAAGACGCTCGCAAAGAACGGGGACTTCAGCACATTACCAATGTAGTACGCAGGACCACCGATAAAGCCACCACCCTTACGAGGCACCTTATAGATCTGAGCCAAGGTCGACTCGACGAAGCCAGACGCTGCGCCAATCGTGGCAATGACCCACATCCAGAAAACAGCACCCGGACCACCCGTCGCAACAGCAATGGCAATACCAGCGATGTTACCCACGCCCACGCGGCTAGCCGTGGATACGCAGAAAGCCTGGAAGGTCGAGATATGACCGCTGCGCGGCTTAGCACCAGCCCCTTCCGTCATGAGACGGAACATTTCTGGGAGGCAACGAATTTGCACGAACTTCGTTCGGAGCGTGAACCACAAACCAAGACCGAGCAACATAATGATCAAGACGTAAGACCAAAGAAAATCATTGATCACGCCAACAATGTCATTGAGCCAATTCACTTTGTTTTATTCCTTTTGTTGGTTACGTGGAATGAGATTACATAGATGCTAGACGATTGGCACAACCCTTTTTATTCTTTGGCTCGACATGATAAGTCAAGTGTGTGCTCTATCCAATATTCCAGAAACATCCAATCATGAGGTGGCTATGTAACTCACTCTGGGCTGGCAACAGCGGCGTTTATTGTAACAAAGCGTTTGGTTTTATAAGTAGCAAAAACAACGATTTTTTAAGTTTTTCGCCTCTCTGACGGTCAAATATAAGACGTATTACCTAGACTTTTTACTTGTTTAAGCGTCGTTTCCCACCGTGACGACCACAGGTCACCACGCGCACATCTCCCTGACTCAAAGCACGCGCCTTGCGGACAAGCTTCGGATCACAAATCAACGGATCTGCGACTTCAAGACGATCCGTCTCCTTTAAACGCGTCTCAGGCGCGACGCGGCGGCCATGAATCGCCAAGCCTGTTTCTGCGGTCACCGTGAGGCCCAACATCTCGACGACGGTCTGCACGGTTGCGCCTTCAGGGACATTGGCTGACAAGACCGTTGCACCCGTTTGGGTCACTTTCACCACTTCAATCAACATACTGCTATTTCCGCAAATTCGAGGGCACGTGAGGTGCTTTGTTAAAAAAAGTCATAGAATAGAGGATTACTGTGTAATTTGCACGAATTGCCGCTCCCAGATAGATAAAAAAGAAGAACTCACAAGAGAGAATTTCATGGCACTCATTCAAAATAAACGCGCCCGTCACGACTATGCGATCGAAGAAAAATTCGAAGCCGGTATCGTGTTACAAGGTTGGGAAGTCAAAAGCGTACGCGCTGGTCGTGCGCAGATCAACTTGGCGCATATCTATGTTCGCGAAGGCGAACTCTTTCTTTGCAACGCGCACATGACGCCTGCCGATCAGGTGTGTACCCATGTGACACTTGAAACAAACCGCACTCGTAAGCTCTTGATGCATCGTCGCGAAATCATGAAGCTCATCGGTAAGTCCGAACGCGCGGGCTATACGCTCGTGCCGCTTGACCTTCACTTTACGCGTGGTCGCGTCAAGGTAACGCTTGCCCTTGCTCGCGGGATGCGTGAATTTGAAAAGCGTGCTGACGAAAGCAAGAAGCAGTGGAAGCGTGAACAAGAACGCATCATGAAAAAGGATGCGCGCGGTCGCCACATTCTTGAATAGTTCGGCTTCGCTGAGACCACAACGGACAAAAGCGCCCGACCGGTTGGCCCGGTGCACACGGGCGCTTTTTTTAAACCCACGCCTGATACCCACGGAATACGTCTATGCCAACCGCAGAATCTCCCACGCTCGACACGGTCTTTTTTGACTACGATCGCAAACCGCTTTCTCGTCATCCGATGACCTGCTTTGCTATTTACGGCAAAGGCGGGATTGGCAAATCCACCACCGCTGCGAATGTCGCTTTGGCGCTTGCGCAAAGTGGCAAACGCGTCATGCTTATTGGTTGTGACCCAAAGGCGGATTCAACAGCTCTACTGCGTGGCAACGACAAGATCGAGACCGTACTCTCTCTACTTCGTACGCGTCACAAGTCTCAGTTGCATCTCGAAGAAATGGTGACGCAAGGTAAAGGCGGCGTCCTTTGTGTAGAAGCGGGTGGCCCTCGCCCTGGTGTCGGTTGTGCGGGTCGCGGTATTATTGCGGCCTTTGAAGCCCTCAAAGCGCAGGATGCCTTTAATGTCTATCGTCCTGACGTCGTGATTTTTGACGTCTTGGGTGACGTGGTCTGCGGTGGTTTTGCAATGCCCATTCGTGACGGTTGGGCAAAGAATGTCTTTATTGTAACTTCGGGCGAAAACATGGCTATTCATGCCGCCGCCAATATTGCCGTCGCGGTTGACACCTATGCCGAGCGCGGTTACGCGCGTTTAGGCGGCCTCATTCTTAACTGCCGCGATGTCCCTCGTGAAGTCGAAAAAGTCGAAGAGCTCGCAAGTGACCTAAAGACACAGATCGTCGGTCGTTTACCTCGATCCGAAGTCGTGCAGACGGCCGATGAACTTCGCCTCACGGTTCTTGAGCACGCCCCACACAGCGAGATGGCTGAGCACTATCGTACGCTCGCTAAAGCCTTGCTTGACGCTTGCGCCACGCCAGACAATCAGGCCCAAAGCAACACTTTTACGTTTTGAGGATACCAATGCTACGCCTATTTCCTCATACGCCAGAAAAAACGGTGCCCGCCCCTACGGTTCGCTTAGCGGACGCGCATTGGCCAGTCCCTTTTAAACAAGGACTTGAATATTCGCCGCCCGCGCGCGGCCCTTGGACGATTGTACATGTTGGCATGTTGGTTCCCGAATGCCATGAAATCTTTGTCTGCGCGCAAGGATGCTTGCGTGGTGTGGTGCTATCTGCTGCCGAAATGGGTTTACAGCGCCGCTTTTCGACCATTACAGTGACTGAAGAGCATCTGCGTGATGGGCAATTAGAAGGCACGATTATTGAAGGCGTGAGTCACATCTTAGAAAGGCTTCCGAAGCGCCCGCCGGCTGTGCTCATTTATTCGAGCTGTTTACATCACTTCTCGGGCGCAGACTTGGGCTGGGCTTATCGCAAACTCTCAGCCATGTACCCAGACATCGTCTTTACCGATGCCTATATGACACCGACCTTGCGTAAGAGCGAGATGCCGCCAGACAACAAGATGCGTCGTCAGCTCTACCATGGTCTTCGCCCGCTTGATGACCCCAAGGGTGGTTTGCTGCTTGCGGGCACTCTAGAAGTCTTTGGTCCCGAATCAGACTTTTCGCGTGCCGCTCAAGAAGCAGGTGTCCCTTTTTATGAAATCGCAGCCCTCAAAACGTATGAGGACTATCAAGCGATGGCTAACGCTCGTCATGTCGTCACCATTAATCCTGCTGCAAAGCAAGCCGGAGATTTTTTAGAAAGTCGTCATGGGATGGCTCATCAGACGCTGTTACTTGACTATGACGAAGACCGCATCGATCGTGCACTTGCCGACCTCTGTGAATTCTTGAGTATTCCGATGTGGGATACGACGGCACAAAAAGCGGCCGCACGCGCTGCACTCTCGCTCGCTGCGGACACCCTTCATGGGCGCCCTGTGGCCATTTGTCAGACCGCGACCACGCGTCCCATTGCCCTGGCTTTACGTTTAGTCAACGCCGGTATTCATGTGACGGATCTCTATTGCGATGCGTTCTTGCCGTCCGACAAAGCGGACTTTGAGGCCTTGCAACAAAAAGCCCCTGACATTCGTGTGCATCCAACGATCGTGCCCGAAATGCGCTTTGCGGCGCCTGCTCAAAAGCGCGATGACATCGTGGCGATCGGGCAAAAGGCCGCCTTCTTTACAGGCGCCACGCATATGGTGAACCTCATTGAAGGCGGTGCCTACTGGGGTCACGTAGGGATGCGTCAATTGGCTTTAGACTTGATTAAAGCCGCCAAGACGCCTGTTGACGTTGATCGACTCATTAGTGTGAAAGGATACGGGTGCAACGGATGCTGCTAGATTACACACAAAGCTCCATGTCGACCTACACGGCCGACTGCTCTGGCGTTGCCAGTGCCCTTTATGAATTGGGTGGCATGACCGTCATTCATGATGCGTCTGGTTGCAACTCCACCTATTCAACCCATGACGAACCGCGTTGGACAACAATGCCTTCAGCCGTCTTTATTTCGGCCCTCACCGAAATGGATGCAGTGCTTGGTAATGACCAACGCATCATTGACGATATGGTCGATGCAGCCACATCGTTGACGCCAGCCTTTATTGCGATTGCTGGTACACCGATTCCGATGATGACTGGAGCTGACCTCAAAGGCATTGCACATCTGGTTGAACAACGAACCCGTATTCCGAGTTTTGCCGTCGAAACCAATTCCATGCGTGCCTATAGTGTCGGTGCCGCCAAAGCTTGGATTGAACTTGCGCGTCGTTTTGTCTTGCCGACTGAACCGCGTGCCGGCTCCTTTGGCATCAATTTATTAGGCGTGACACCGCTCGACTTTTCGACAGGTCCCATGCTCGAATCACTTCGTCAGGCCGCTAAGCGTGCGGGGTACACTATTAATACCTGTTGGGCGATGGGTGACAAACTCGAACACCTGGCGGGCACTGCGGCCGCGCGTGTGAACGTCGTGGTGAGCGCCTCCGGGCTACCTTTAGCGCAAAGTTTAGAGCGTGCCTTTGGCATGCCCTACGTCTGTGGGTTGCCCGTAGGCGATTTAACCCCACGTTGGCACGCCGCCATTGAATGGGCTGCTCGTCACCGCCAAAGCGTCACAACCGAACAATTCTTTGGTCAAGAAAGAGGCGGCTCCGAAGTCGCCATCTTAGGCGAACCCTTGCAAGCCGCAGCCATCGCTACGGCCATGAACCTTGCGCACCCAGGCACCGCGCGTGCCCTCTCGCCCTTACCCTCTTTAGGGATTGACGCACCGATTCTCTCGACAAACCTCTCTGAAGACATGATTCGTGAAACCTTGCGTGGCACGCGTGTCCTCGCAGCGGACCCTCTTTTTGATTTAATCGCTGAAGAAGCTAACGTCACCCACACCGTGGCCTTCCCTCATGAAGCCTGCTCAGGTCGCCTATATCGTGACATGATGGTCAATCCTTTTGATCATCAGGCCTTAGAACGCTTCTTTGACCAAATTTTTGCGGAGTAAAAAAATGCAGTTTTTAGGTAAATTGACAGCATTCGGTTGTGCTTTGGCCATGATGTCCGCAACGTCAGGACTTGCTGCTCGCACCATTGTTGACGATAACGGCACTGAAGTTGAAATCCCAGAAAAGATTAACCGCGTCGTTGTCACTAACATTTTGCCGCTCGCTTCGGCTGTCACTGTCTTTTTAAATGACGGCAAAGCGGTGGTCGGTATGCATCCGGCCTCTTACTCTGCTGCCCAAACTGGGCTTTTAGGTAAGCTCTACCCAGACGTCCTCAAGGCTGATACATCCTTCATGCAAGGGGCGACTTTGAATGTCGAAGCCCTCATGGCTTTAAAGCCTGACCTCGTTTTAGTGAACGCCCCTGACCGTCGCACGATGGATACCATTCGTAATGCGGGCATTCCAGCTTTTGGTATTAGTCCGAGCAAGTGGGATTACGACATCATTGAGACCCATGCCCAGTGGATGAAGAGCTTGGCCAAAATTTGGCCAGAACACGAAGGTAAAGGCGCGTTGATTGACAGTCGCTCCAAGGCCATTGCCAAGATGGTCGCGGACCGTACGGCTGACCTCAAAGACCATGAACGTCGTCGCGTTCTCTTCCTTTACCGCTATGACGCTCGTCAGATTGTGACCTCGGGCAAGCATTTTTTTGGTCAATACTGGTGTGACGCATCCGGCGCAAAGAACGTTGCTGAAAGCATTCAGGCAGATAACGCCAATGCCATTGTGTCGATGGAGCAGATCTACGCCTGGAATCCTGATGTGATTTTCATTACGAACTTCACGAAGGCAATGCCTGAAGACCTCTACACCAATGCGATCGCTGCTCACGACTGGTCTGAAATCAAAGCCGTCAAAGATCAGCAGGTCTACAAGATGCCACTTGGGATCTATCGTAGCTACACGCCGTCTGCTGATACGCCGTTGACCCTCCTTTGGATGGCCAAGAAGATCTATCCCGAACGCTTTGCTGATATTGACCTCAATAAAGAGGTCAAAGCTTGGTACAAGGACGTGTTTGGCGTTGAGATTACGGACGCTGACGTCGACAGCATGTTCCACCCGACCGTCAAAGGTAGCGCTAACGCCACGGTTCCCACGCGAGCTCGTTAAACACTATGACTCCTATGACGACGCATTCTCGTCCACGAAGTGCGCTTGCTGAGGCCGCTGCCGTCAAGCACTTTCGATTGATCCTTTGTACGCTCACAACGTTGCTTTTAGCGGTTGCCATCGCGTCTCTCTGTATGGGACGCTTTGAACTCACGGTCATGCAAGTCTTTGCGGTCTTGATGCCTGACGGTTGGACAGCGATTGAACCCACACGCATGATGGATAACATTGTGCTCAATGTCCGTTTGCCGCGCGTTTGCTTAGCCATCATCGCAGGCGCTGGGCTTGCCATGTCGGGCGCCGCCTTTCAGGCGCTCTTTGCTAACCCTTTAGCTGCGCCCGATACTTTAGGGGTTGCAACAGGCGCCTCTTTTGGTGCGGTATTGGGCATTCTTTGGGGCTGGACAGGCATGGGCATTCAGATCATGTCCTTGATCACGGGACTCTCAGCCGTCTTCTTTGTGATCATGATTAGCCGCGTGCGAGATACGAGTTCTATCCTCATGATCATCCTTTCAGGGATGGTCGTAGGGGCGCTCTTCTCGGCGTTAGTATCGCTCGTCAAATATGCCGCAGACCCACAGGACGTCTTGCCCTCGATCACCTTTTGGATGATGGGGGCACTCACGGGCGCCACCAAGCAATCCGTCTTGGCTGGTACCCCTATGGTGCTACTCGGCATGATCATTTTGTGGCTTTTACGTTGGCGACTCAATGTCACGACATTGCCTACCGACGAAGCCGCTAGCCTTGGGATTCCTGTCAAACGCATTCGTGCGGGTGTTATCGTCGCGGCCACTATGATTACAGCCTCAGTGGTCTCCATGTGTGGTCTCATCGGTTGGGTAGGGTTACTCGTACCGCATGCTGCCCGTATGGTCTTTGGGGCCAATAACCGCTATGTATTGCCTGCTTCGATGGTGATGGGAGCACTCTTTATGCTCATCATTGACACCGTGGCGCGCACCGCAACACAAAGCGAAATTCCAGTCTCGATTCTGACAGCCGTCGTGGGCGCCCCTTTCTTTATTTATCTCCTTCGCCGCACAGGCGGCATTGCGGGGTAACTTATGGCACTTGAAGTCATTCAGGGCGGCTTTGCTTGGCCTAACCGTGACCCCGTGCTCATGAACGTCAACTTTGAGTTTGATGGCAAGGGCGTCATGAGTATTTTGGGACCCAACGGCGCAGGTAAAACCACCCTCTTACGCTGTATGCTCGGGCTACTTCAATTTACCGAAGGCGAAGCCCGTTTAGATGGCAAACCCATCTCTCAATGGAAGCCTCGCGACTTTTGGCGCACGATTGGCTACGTGCCCCAAGCAAAGCTTCCGGGCTTTGCGTCGATGACGCTTGCCGACATGGTCGCTTTAGGGCGTAGCGCTCACATAGGGCCTTTTAGCCTTCCGAGTGATAGCGATTGGGCGATTGTCGACCGTGTCATGGAAGACGTGGGGATTGCGCATTTAGCAGGTCGCCTTTGTAGTGAAGTCTCGGGCGGCCAGTTCCAACTCGCGCTCATTGCTCGTGCACTGGCTGCAGAACCCAAGATTTTGGTGCTCGACGAACCAGAATCTAATCTCGACTTTCGTAATCAGATGGTCGTCTTGCAAGTGATCGAACGCCTCACCGATCAAGGTTTAGGCGCCATCATCAATACGCATTTTCCAGCGCACGCCTTAGAGATCTCGAACAAAACCTTGCTCGTACCTCGCCATCGACCGCCCATCTTTGGCAACACACGCGACATCATGACTGAGGAAGTTTTGACCGACGTTTTTGACGTGCAGGTGCGTATCCGTGAATTGGATCTCCCCGAACGCCTTTATACCTGTGTGGCTGCCGTCACACCTAGTCGCGCAAAGACCTAGGCCCTCAAACACGAGTCCTGCTTGACATTGAACTCATGCAGGACTTTTGTTTATCTGCGAGTAAAAACTCACAAAGTTTGACGTGAGGCCTCACGAACCAAAGCCTCAAAAAGCGCCAAATGGCGTGGCGACAGATGGGTGAGCATCTCAGGATGCCATTGCACACCGACCATCCAATGCGCTTGAGGAGCTTCGATCGCTTCAATGACTTGGTCGTCAGAGCACCAGGCAGTCACCTTAAAGCCAGTCGCCACGTCACGAACTGCCTGATGATGTCGGCTATTAACCATCAATGGCTCGGCTCCTACGACCTGGGCTAGACGTGAGGTCGAATCGATCGTCACGCTGTGCTTAGTCACAGCGTAGTCTTCGGGTTGATTATGTCGATCGGGATCTGTTTGACATTGACTTGGCAAGTCTTGCCACAAAGTGCCGCCTAACGCACTATTTAAAACCTGCATTCCTCGACAGATTGCCAAGGTTGGACATTGCGTTCGCCAAGCCCAGCGTGCCACGTAGGTTTCGAGGGTGTCACGCGTAGCATCAATGCGTCCGAGTTTCGGATGCGGCTTTTCGCCAAAGAGACGCGGATCACAATCCACACCGCCAGTCATCAAAAGACCGTCGGCCTTTGCTAAGTAGACATCAATTTCACGAGCAACCACCGTCAGCGGCAACAAAAGCGGCAAGCCACCCGCTCGCAGAATCGCGTCAAAGTAATGCTGACGAACGCCAACCACGTGGCTCACAGGGTCTCGAGCAGGCGTCACAAGAATGATCGGTGGCATGGACAACCAAAACCTAAAAAGAAGGGACCGCCTCGACAGCCATCGAAACGGTCCCTGTTATTTTTAATTACTGAGCCGATGGCGCAGTCTCTGTCGAAGCATCCTTTTGGGATTCAAGCCCAGCCTCTAACTCGGCCTGCAGGAGCTTCACCATCATGTAGCGGTTGAGCACTTCGCGAGCAAAGAGGAGGTAACCCAAGTAGAGTTCGCTCTTGCGGAGCGAAATTTTTTCTTCGCCAATTTGCACCATAAAGTCTCGCTGTGCTTCTTCGATAAATTCGAGCGTTTGCGTGCAGCGAACCGGCACGAAGTTTTCGCGAATTTCATCGAGCTTTGTCGCAAGAATCTTGATGTTTTCGCGCATACGGCCTCTGAAAGGCGAGTGCGAATTGTCAACGTAGTTTTGCGCCACCCCCATTTGGTCACGCAAAGCGTGGCTCACTTCTTTCATGCTTGTAAAGGCACGATAGTAGAAATTACGGGCATCTCTGTCAGCCTTAGAACCACCGCCTTCGAGGGCCATGTTGTAGTACTCGCCACGGCGCACAGAAATGACGTCAAAGAACTGCGCGGCATCACCCTTAAGTTCACGAAGCTTCGCAGCATCTTCATCCAAGAAGGCATTCAAGCCATTGGCATAGAGCGCCAACGTGGTATTCAAGTTGCTGTCGACCGATTCGGTCAAGAGTTCGCCAATACTTTCCTTGTCACCTTTATCAATGCGATCGACGTTGGGATTGTCTTCTTTTTCGTCCTTCGCAAAGAAGTTCGTACGAATGACAACGCACAAAGCCAAAACCATCAACAAGAGCTGAAGCGGTTCACCCCAAGAAATAAAGAGCATGCAGATCGTACCGCAAGCCGTAAAGGCCGTGAAAGCTGTCATAAACCAGCCAGAGATCACGGTTAAAACGCCCGAAATACGATAGACCGCCGATTCACGGTCCCAAGCACCGTCAGCCAACGAAGAACCCATCGCCACCATGAAGGTTACATAGGTCGTCGACAGCGGCAACTTTAAGCTTGTCGCCGAGGCGATCAACGCAGCAGCCAGCACCAAGTTGACGCTCGCACGGACTTCGTCAAAGGGTAACTCCACTTCACCTGGCGCCAACTTCTTCTTTTCAAAACGAAGTGCCAAACTCTTCAAAATCGAGACTGGAATGATCTGATGAACAATTTCGTTCATGCGAATCGCACCACGCACAGCCACACGAGCAGGCATTGAAGAACCAAATTGTTCCTTACCACCTCGAGCGGAAGACGCCAAGCTAATAGACGTACGGATGACGCGGTGTGCCTTCTTTGAGAACCAGAGCGTGAGCACCATCACAATGCCCGCACCAAACAGGAAGAAGGTCGGCGTACCATCGTTATTGCGTAAGCCTTCCATCGTGAAGGTCATCGGGTCGGCCCCTTCAACCGCGCTAAAGATCTGATAAGAATCTAATGCAGCGAGCGGCACACCAATAAAGTTCACCAAGTCGTTACCAGCAAAAGCGAAGGCCAACGAGAAGGTGCCCGCCAAGATAATGACTGGGAAGATATTGACACGAAAGAGCGTAATGAGAATCTGGAAGAAGACCGTAAGTCCCGCGAAACAGCAAAGCAAGAGTTCGCTTGTATTGGCTTGAATCCAAGCTAACCACTCAGGCTGCATGAAAGAGGCACCCTTAGCTCCCTTGATCACGAGAAAGTAGAAAACGGCCGTGAGCGAGACACCACCATAAATGCCGCCGAACCAACGGTAATAGCGCTCGTAGTGGAAAGAGAAAATCAGACGTAATAAGTACTGAACGAGTAAACCAGCAAAGAAAGCAATCACGACCGACATCAAAATAGCCATGATCATTGCCAATGCTTTACCCGAATTCAGGTAAAGCCCAAGATCAGCAATAGGTGCGCCGCTTGACCAAACTTTCCAACAAGCCAAAGCTGTTGCACCACCTAACAATTCAAACACAATCGAAACCGTTGTCGAGGTTGGTAATCCGAGAGAGTTGAATGTATTCAAAAGCAAAACGTCGCAAACCATCACTGCCGTAAAGACAATGATCACCTCATGAAACGTGAAATGTTCAGGTACAAGAACACCTGTGCGAGCGACTTCCATCATGCCCGACGAGAATGTGGCACCTAAAAGCACCCCTAAACTCGCGACGGTCATAATGACCCAAAAGGGCGCGGTCCGAGAACCTACGGCCGAGTTAAGAAAGTTCACAGCGTCATTGGAGACGCCGACAAAAAGGTCGATAATCGCCAAGGCACCAAGTAGGGCTAAGGCGGCAAATATGAATGTATCCATTCGGTCTTCTTCTGCCAGTTATTATTTACGTTTCGTATCAACCAACGATTGGCTACGATCAGTGACAGTTCCTGACAGTCTGCAATCAGTCGTAATGCTTGGATTTTAACGAACCAGAGCCGTGATAGGGAGATCAGTTAGGGCTATTCTCCCCTTTTTTTTTCGTTTTTTTTACCTTTTTATGAATTTTCGTTGAAATCCTTCTCAAAAACTCGGTTTCGTTCACTCCAAAGATGCTGGTCGGCCACTCGAATTCTCCTCTGTCTTAGGTCGCATTGCCCACAAGAAAAGCGCCAACGGCAAAAGGATAAATCCACCGACAAAAATGACGGACTTGAGCGGGAAGTACATCGCCATGGCACCCCCCATGAGTGGCCCGATCACACTACCGACTTGTTGTGCCGCATAAGAGAGACCAAAAATGCGCCCACGATCCTCAGGCGCCGTACTCATGGTGAGCACAGCGTTGATAGCAGGAAAAATGCCCGCAAACATCAAGCCCCCAATAAATCGCCACGTTGTAAAGGGCACCAACGTATCTGGTATTGCTTGGATCATGCCAAAAATTGATGTGCCAATCAGCGTGGTATATAGGGTCGGCCGATAGCCCCACTTTTGCCCGATGATGCCCCACAAGGGTGAGGCGATCACGCCTGAAATCCCAACAACCGAAAAGACGACGCCCGTCAAGAAGACAATACGATCCATGCTCCCTTGCAGTTCACCGATATACATCGGCATGATTGGCTGCTGCAAAAGAATCGTGAGTTGAACTACGCCAGCGCAAAGCAACATACGCTGAATGACGGGAATCTTGAGTAAATTCGTTTTTTCACGTTTAACGGTCGAAGGCTCTTGCGCTTTGCGTGGCGGCTCATGAATAAAGAAGGCAATAAGAAGCGTGATGACAAAGAGCGCACCACCACCAATAAAAAAGGTCATGCGCATCGAAAACATTTCAGCGAGCACGCCACCACAAAAGGGCCCCAAAACACCACCTGCCGTCATCGCGCCTTGCATGATGCCTAGCGAAAAACCCACTTTATCTCGAGGCACTGTGCAAGCAAGAATGGCTAAACAAGCTGGCCAAAGCCCAGACGCAAACCCTTGAAAGCATCGCATAGCTAGCAACTGCCATTCGTTTTGAACAACCCCGCCCAACGTATAAGAAATGGCGAGCAAAACGGCAGCGCGCAAGGCCATCAGCTTACGAGAACGCTTATCGGCCATTGCCCCCCAAATCGGGGCCATAACACCAGAAATCAAAAAGGAGACCGAAAAGACCAAGCCACTCCAAAAGTTAGCTCGCGAGACGTCGACGCCCAACTCTTCGATCAGGTACATCGGAAGAAACGGAATCAGCATCGTGTAGCTGAGCGACATGAGGATCGCACTCAGCGACAAAATCACCAATGTGACCTTCCATTGGCTTTGAATGGCTTCGCTATTAGGCACCGGGGACTCCAAAACGTCTGAAAATCAAAGCAGTTTCTCGCGTTATCTTCTCATGATAACGCCTCATCACGCGCAAAACCATAAAAAAAAGGAGCGAGATCACTCGCTCCTTGAAAAAAACGGCATTCCTGCTGTAGACCATCTGCCCTACCGGTTCGGTGAGCTAAACCCAAAAAAGCTCCACGAACCACAGAAATACGTCGCTGTTTCAACCCACTCAGCCACGTCGTCTAAGCAGTCACGGTCTGCCGTAAGACGGTATCTGGTCCTTGACGCCCAAAGAACATCCCCCGATGTAAGCGTCGATACCGTCAACTGAGCAACATTTCCTGACTAACGTTACTCAGCTCGGCTGAACGAATCAACGTTCCGTTCAACTTAACAGCTATTCTAGTAACTTTCAAAAATTTTTCTAGTTCTTTTGGGTAACAAACTCAAAAAAGTTCATCATTTTTTTGATTTTGATCATATAAAAGGAGCTATTTACACCCTTTCAAGGGTTTTTACCAAAGCGCTCAACTTACCTCTTAAGAGGTAGAACAAATCGTTCGAAAAATCTGAACAGTTAACGGCTATCAGTCCGTTCAGGAAAAAGTCGTTCAACGAGTTTGCGAATGGTTTCTTCGGGGTCTTCAAACACCCGTTTCGCTAAAAGGGTTCTTGTTCCCACGACGCCCTGACGGGAGGCGGCCACATGATAGGTTTCCCCCGTAAAGGTGTCTAAAAACGTGAGCGACATCGCATTAGGGGTTTCTAACTCGTCTCTATCGCCTCGTGCTGAAAACGTGACGAGCGCCCTACATTGATTTAATGCAGACTCATCTTGCGTCGCCAATAGCGTTGGGGTAAATCCACGATCACGAAGCATGTGGAGCAACGTTAAATCCAGGCTACCGTGACTCGTCTCTGCCGGCATCACGCAAACGTCTTTGATTTGCTGATAGGGGCTGACATATTTTGCCTGGTCTTCTTGGGTCTTTTGAGTCGAACAGCCTGAGAGCGCGAGAGCTAGTCCCGCAACGAGTCCCAGTTGGCTCACCCATATAAATCTTGAAGTCAAGCTTCAACTCCTGTGATAAGGTCAATTCTTTTAGATTACACCTTTTTGCAAGTGATTTTCCGCGTACAATGCCAAGATTCATAGCCTAGTCAAAGACTAGCTCCTCTCTTGAATTTAAAGAAATGCTTTAAACATGGCTAAAAAACCTGTACACACTCAGCGCCCCATACTCTATAACCCGATCGTCACCGCGGCTTTGGCGCTTTTATTTACGCCGATCTTTGGCGCACAATTGCAAGCCCTCAACTGGGATGCGCTCGGTGAACGAGGTAACGCGCGTGCGTCTCGCCTGTGGGTTCGCATGACCGTTTGGTTGCTTGGCGCCTTTATTTTGATGCAGGGTATCTTTCGAAACGAACCCCTGATGCAGTATGGCGGCATTTATTTTCTCGTCGTCACCTGGTTAGGTTGGCTCGTATCGAGCGGCTGGAAGCAGATTGTCTATGTGCGTGATCTCTATGGCAATGACTATCCGAAGCAACGTTTAGGTCGTGTTCTCATGTTAGGCGGTGGCGGCTGGGTCATCTATTCGATGGTGTCCCTCTCGGTCGCACTTGGGCTCACGCTCGCAGGGTTTGACGGCACCACACCGCAAGACCCTCAAAGTGAAGGGGTTGTGATTCGCGTCCCTGAAGGTAGCGACAAGGCTATTGTCGAACCGTTACCCGCGCCCACCAAACCCGCCACAAACTAATCTCATGCCTAAGTGCCCGGACAGTCGTTTTGCCATTCCCGCCTCCGATCGACCTGACAACTATGTGTTAGATCTCTTAGGCGGGATTGTCCGGCGTCGTCCCTTAACGGGCGAAGAAGCCCTCGCCCAACTCAATCGTCTCGAAGAAGATGCCAAACGTGGTAACCCTACCGCACAAACGGAGTTTGCCCGCTACCTTCTCACGGACGCCCCAGATAGCCGTAAAAATCGCCGTGCCTTAGCTCTTCTCAGACGCGCTGCCAAACGTAAGCTCCCTGAAGCCCTCTATTTATTAGGTATCGTCCTTCTTCGAGGACAAGGCCTCAAAGCTGATCCCGTTGAAGGGGCTAACTATCTGCATCAAGCGGCGTTATTAGGGAGTGCGGGGGCTGCAAATGACTACGCCAAACTCTGTCGACTCGGTTATGGTCGTCAAGCCAGTGACAAAGACGCACTCTATTGGTTTCGCATCGCTGGTGCCCAAGGCCAGGTCCATGCGCAGCGTGAAGCAGGGCTCGCCTTACGTGATGGGCGTGGTAGCCCTAAAAACCTCGATGAAGCGAGCAAGTGGTTGCGCCAAGCAGCGCAAGGCCGTGATCCCGTTGCGCAATTTGAACTCGCACGCCTATATCAACGCCGTGACTGGTCACAAGCCGATCCTGTCGAAGCGCAACGTTGGCTCAACGATGCCGCCATCTCCGGGATTGTCGAAGCGCAATATCGCTTAGGGGTTTATTACTGGGCCGGTCGTGGCGGTCGAGTGGATCTACGTGAAGCCGTCCGTTGGACGTGCCGTGCCGCAGAAAACGGGAGCACCCAAGCGCTCACCACGTTGGCAGACTTCTTTTTGACCGGGAACGCTTTGCCCTTAAACCGCTTTAATGCCTATACGCTCTTGAAATGTGCAGCTCGCCGCCATGACATGAATGCGCTCATGACCCTCAAAGCCCTTGACCGTATGTTGACTGCTGCCGAGAAAAACAAAGCCACGCGTCTTGTCATGACAACCAAAAGCCCTAAAGTCCTCGTTGAAACTTTGATCCCACGTCAAAGCCGCTAATCGAAGGCAAAAAAATGGTCAGCACCAAAACTAACCCCTGATGCTGACCAAACAACCAAAGGATGCGGATACTTGTTTACAACGCGTGCCCGAATCACGTCAAACTTTCGTTTGACAGTTTCATTCTGCCCCCCCTTTCCCAGTCCTAGAAGCCTCCCAAGGCACTTTACCCCGTCACATTTGGGACTTTAAGTCTCAAGATCAAAGAATAAGGCCCCCTTAACACTTTCAAATACCCCTATCGTAGTATCGAACTTTCCCTAAGTAACCACCACAAGACTACTGCAAATTCCCAAGAGGGTTTCCACCTGTTTGTTTAAAAACAACAGATCGTTTTCACTAGGTCATTTTTGGACAATTACGATTTATCGTATCGCCTCTAACAGGGGCGTTAAGAGCACGCAACGCAGAAATCTCTATAAAATTCAATCGGTTGCGTAAATATTGTATTATTGTTACTGCTTTTAATCACGCTGAAATTGCTTATTTAATCTGTACGGCAGGGTTTTTACAAGGGTTTACCTTTGCGCGAGACATCGCTAAAATGCAATTCGATCGGATACATCAGTCTAAGTATTAGCTGTTAGAGGCGGTTTTCTAGGCTTTGCCCTTTCCTACTGATACTTGATGGTCTGTTCATTACCCTCGTTTCTTTTCTGACGTTGGTAGAGCGCATACTGAATGCCTCCCAATGACAGAGTTAAATATCTCAGGAGTTTTCAATGAACCGTCTTGAACTCGTCGATCGCGTTGCCGAACGCAATGGCATCTCCAAGGCTGAAGCCGACCGCATCGTCGTTAGCGTCTTCGAAGAAATCATGTCCGCTGTGACCGCTGGCGAATCCGTTACCCTTATCGGTTTCGGTACCTTCCGCGCTGTTGAAAGCGCTCCGCGTACGGGTCGTAACCCGTCCACCGGTCAGGCCATTAAGATCCCGGCCGTGCGTAAGCCGAAGTTCATCGCTGGCACGTACTTCAAGGAAATCGTTAACGACTGGGAAGGCGAAGAATAATTTCTTCCCCGCGTTGAACGCATAGCCAAAAAATAAAGGAGTGAGATCCCCGTGATTTCGCTCCTTTTTTGTACTTTTGCCTTCATGGTGAGTTGAGCTTCAACGAAGCATCACAATTGCATAATCAATAATTGCTTAACAACGAGGAGCACCTATGCGAGCTCAAACAATTCGCCAACGTTTACCAAACGACAAAGCTAGCTCAACAGGCCCTCTGAAAGAAAAAAGCAACACAAGACTCAGAACATTCGTAAAGCGCCTCAGTCCCATTCAATAAAATTGAGTCATGAAGAATTTCATGCGTTACGAAAAATGGCAATAACGTCAGTCACCTTGGGCTTACACGTCGAACAGATTACGCACGGCGTACCGAGAAGGTTTTAAATTTCCCCTTCAGTGCGTCAAGTGTCTCACCACTAGGCCACGTGTCCAGCACGTTACCAAAAAGCGAGAAACATTGCCCTGGGGGTCTACGGCAGATCTGTAAGACATAGGTGTCGACCCCTCGCCGACGAAGCGCCTCACCCGTAGCCAAAAGCTGTGCCTCTGAAAAGTAGTCAGGATGCACAGTTGAACGGCACTCAAAAGCCACATCAGACGCTAACAGATAGTCTAGGCTTTGCGACCACTTCTTTGAGGCGCCAGGCACACGCACAATTTTTGTCCAATGCGCGTCGTCATCCGGGACAGCCTTCACGTCGAGCCCCACCCAATCAATAAACGGCAAAACGCTCTTGAGGCGCTCAGGGTATGAGCCGCCCGTATGAAGCCCCACTTGAAAGCCCAACTCACGCACCTCTGCGATGGCAGCCGGGAGCGCAGGATCTAAGCAAGGTTCGCCACCCGAAAACACCACGGCATCAAGTAGCCCTTGTCGACGCTTCAATAAAGCGACCAACGCCTCCCACGATGAATGTTCAAGCGTCGGATCAAAAGCACGCGACTGCATCCAGGCATTTTGACAATAAACGCATTGCCAAGGGCAGCCCTGAATAAAGGCCACAGCCGACAATTTACCGGGATAGTCGATCGTCGTAAAAGGCGTTAAGCCCGCAATGCGAATGGCACTTGCGGGCACTTCAAAAGCATGCGTCATGCCTTAGTCGTTCTTAAGAGGCTTTTCTTCGTGTTCTGCAGCACGCTTTTCGGTAAAGCAAACGCGTTCTGCGAATTCACCTTTCTTACCCGTATTGAAGGACTGTACGGGGCGATGGTATCCCATGACACGGGTCCACACTTCACAGGGTTGACGTTCTTCGTCTTTGAGGTCGACCGCTTGGTCTTTCGTGACTTCAGTCATGATGTGTCTCCATGCGCATCTTGACTCAAGATGCGCGTTGTGATGGTCAATGAAAATTAATCTTTTTGAGCCGCCGCACGTTTTTTGGCCATAAGTTCTGCGTCACACTTCGGGCAGAAGTCGTGGCGACCAGACAGATAACCGTGCTTGGGACAAATCGAGAAAGTGGGCGTCACCGTAATGTACGGTAAGCGGAAGCGCGTCAACGTACGACGAACCAAATCGCGACAAGCTTCAGCCGACGACACTGCTTCGTTCATATACAGGTGCAACACCGTGCCGCCCGTATACTTACGTTGCAAATCGTCCTGACGCTCAAGGGCCTCAAATGGGTCGTCCGTAAAGTTCACGGGCAACTGGGACGAATTGGTGTAGTACGGGTGCGTATCGGTCCCCGCTTGCAAGATCCCCGGGAAGCGCTTACGGTCTTCCTTCGCAAAGCGGTACGTCGTCCCTTCTGCTGGCGTAGCTTCTAGGTTATACATATGGTCCGTTTCTTCTTGGAAACGAACGAGTTGATCACGGATGTGGTCAAGGAAACGCAAAGCAAAGGCATGACCCCAATCCGTCGTAATGTCTTCACGATCATGGGTGAAATTTCGAATCATTTCATTGATACCATTAACCCCAATCGTCGAGAAGTGATTGCGCAGCGTCCCCAGATAGCGCTTGGTATAAGGGAAGAGTCCTTGATCGATATGGCGCTGAATGACCTTACGCTTGATTTCAAGACTTGTCTTAGCTAACTCAAGGAGATAGTCAAGGCGACGTAAGAGCCCTTCTTCGTCATCCTTAAAGAGATAACCCAAACGAGCACAGTTGACGGTCACAACCCCTAAACTCCCCGTCTGTTCTGCCGACCCGAAAAGCCCATTACCGCGTTTGAGCAATTCACGCAGATCGAGCTGCAAGCGGCAGCACATCGAGCGAATCATATTGGGCTTCAATTCAGAATTGACGAAATTCTGGAAGTATGGCAACCCATAACGCGCCGTCATATCAAAAAGGCGTAACGCATTGGGGCTATCCCAAGCAAAGTCGGGCGTGATGTTATAGGTCGGAATTGGGAACGTGAAGACACGCCCCTTGGCATCTCCCTTCATCATTACCTCGATATAGGCCTGGTTGATCATGTCCATTTCGCGCTGCAGTTCGCCGTACGTAAAGGGCATGGTTTCGCCCCCAATAATGGGATGCTCGTCACGCAAATCTTCAGGACATGTCCAATCAAATGTGAGGTTCGTAAAGGGCGTCTGCGTCCCCCAGCGACTCGGCACGTTGAGGTTATAAATCAACTCCTGAATCGACTGAAGCACTTCTTCATAAGGGAGGTTATCTTTACGAATAAAGGGCGCTAAATAGGTATCAAAGCTTGAGAAAGCCTGCGCACCCGCCCATTCATTTTGCATTGTGCCTAAAAAATTCACGATTTGGCCAGTGGCAGACGTCAAGTGCTTCGGTGCGCCTGCTTCCACCTTACCGGAAACGCCATTGAGCCCTTCGGTCAAGAGCGTACGCAGCGACCAACCGGCGCAGTAGCCTGAGAGCATATCAAGGTCATGAATATGGATATCGGCTTCTCGGTGCGCGCGACCGACTTCAGGTGGGTAAATGTGGTTAAGCCAGTAGTTAGCCGTCACTTTCCCAGACACATTGAGAATCAGACCACCCAATGAGTACCCCTGATTTGCATTGGCATTCACGCGCCAGTCAAGCTGATCGAGGTATTCGTTCATCGAGGATTCGACGTTCACCCAGCTCTGCTTTGCGTCACGGGCCTTGGTACGGCTTTCGCGATAAACGATATAAGCACGTAACGTCGTGAAGCACCCTGCTTCAAAGAGCGCATGCTCAACCGCGTCTTGCACTTGTTCGATATGAAAAGTCGGCAGATTCATCTTTTCAAGACGAGGAATCACAAGCGTCGTTACGAGTTCTTCCGCACGCTTTTCACCAAATTCTCCCGTCGCCTTCCCGGCTCGCGTGATCGCACTGACGATCTTGGTGACATCAAAAGGTTTTACGCTGCCGTCACGCTTGAGAACATGGCACTGAGCCAACTTTTCATTCATATTCATCACAATCCTGCATGGTGGGTTGAAGGACTTGAACGAACAACATATTGTGTTTTTATATCAAGTACGACACGATACATAGTAGAGACAACTGTGCATCGGGTCTTATGACTATAGCAAACCAGCTTTTAATTCGCCTCCTTCATTAGGCTAAGCAATACCCCTACAGGCGCATCTGAATATTGCTCAAACGCGCTCCCCACGTGCGCTCTCAACCGATAAATTCATCTTAAGATTAACCTTTCTAGGTATTTCCCCTAATGAACATTGAATATCCACTAAGTAAAATGATTGCTAGTCTGTTGGACTTGTATCAATGATCTCTCATTTGTGCGTAGGGAGTATCAACAAGGCTCTGCAGACCCCTGTCGTTTGCATCCGAGGGGCTGCATCGGCAAAAGCCCACGAGGGCGCTTTTCCCCATGCAAGCAAGTGTGCAACGATAGTTTTACCCGCAACAGGTTTGTTGCGGGTCTTTTTTTACTGTTACGCCGACAGACCTTCACTTTTCTCTTCTAGAGAACCTCCGTTTCTTGCGTAATAATACGTAAAATAAAGCCCTCATTGCTATTTCCACTCGTTCTCTCAATTTCCCCGCGCCGCACCTTTAAAGCAACAAAAATCACCCGGAACAACCTGTTTTTATTGCGCAAAAGCTTGATTCGTATCATGTTTTTTACAGTTCTTTACATTCACCCCGTGCGCTTGAGGTCCAAAAGCGGGCGCTTCGTTACGACCTATCTGGTCTTTTGCGTCGGTTCCACATGGAGTGTCTGTAGAGCGAAGGTAGTTTCGCCAGGCGTCCGAGCGTCGATATGCAAACCAAACCCCTCACCCACGCGCACCAAAAGCCTCTTTTGCCCAGCAACAGCCTGAGTAGTGAAGTCCAACGGCGGACAGGGGTGTGGTGCGCTTATGGCGCCATGAGACGATCCATCAGGCGTAACGATGGACGCACGTTTGCCGTGACAGTTCGAAGGTCAAAGAAAAAAGAGGGCATTTGAAAGCGGCGGCCAAATGCGCCGACACGAAAAAGGGGACTGACTGAGATTCCCTTTCAATCCCAATCAGTCCCCTCTTAGTAGAACGCCTTTGATAGACCAATGAGGCAGGACCAACCACATCATTTTTCAGGCGTCTGAGGAGCGATGCTTAAAGCGTTTTGCTGTGCCATGGCATTAAACTTACTCGCATTTTGAAGATTCCGCAAATCCGTCAAAAGTCATCAACTTAGCCGAATTTAGCCTAGAGATCATGGAAATTCTGCTATTTTGTAGCAATTCACCCTCTCACGCCAAAAGGCCTAAAAAAGACGATTTTCACCGTATAAATACGCAACTCAATTACATAGCGCGTTTTTCTTCGCAAAAACGGCGCACTAGATCATCCACACGGATGAGAAGCATCCCATAAACAAGGTGTTCTGATCATCCATTTCGGTGCCTTTTAACGCTTTTGCGCCAAGAGGCTAGGACAATTGCCTACAATGTCCTCACTTAAGTTCAACATCGTAGTTAAAAAAGAGGAACTTTCCTTTTCTAGCTTTTGTTGACGTTGTACTCGATTCCTACAGGACAAACACAGTGAGTTCTATTTCTCAAACAAAAAAGCCGGCGATCGAACGCATTAAAGCGCTCGACGTGCTGACAACGCTTCCTGAATTGTTGACACATCATTTGACCGTCCGACCTGATGACGTTGCATATAAGGTGTACGACAACGGTGAAAAGGCATGGAAGGACCTCACCTTTAAGAATGTTTTCGATCAGGTTCACACCTGGCGTCATGGCTTTGCCGAGCGTAAGGATCTCGTGCGCGGTGACCGCGTTGCGATGTTGTTGCCGAACTGCCCGGAAGCCATCTACTTTGACATGGCCGCGCTCTCCAATTCGCTCGTGCCTGTCCCGCTTCACGCCATCGACACCCCGAAGTCTTCGGCCTACATTCTCAATGACTCTGGCGCCAAGGTGCTCGTCACGAATAAGCTCCTTAAGTGGAAGCAGATTCGAGAAGCTGCCGACACGCCTGCACTGACGCTCGTTGTGATCACCGAGGACAAAGATTGTGACGATCTTGAAGCCCCGATTCCAGTGATGAGCATGGCCACCTTCTTGAAGCTCGGCGAAAAGTCCGCGCTACCTAAAGAAGCCCCGAAGGCTACTGACCTCGCCGCCCTCGTTTATACCTCTGGAACAACGGGTAACCCCAAGGGTGTCATGCTGACGCACCGCAATATTCTTTCGAACATTCGCGGTGTTTTGCAGAACATCACGCCGAACGAACATGAAACGTTCTTGTCGTTCTTGCCGATGTCTCATACGTTTGAACGTACGACCTCTTACTACCTAGCTTTAGGTCTCGGTTATACGGTGGCTTTCAATCGTTCGATCGCTAATTTGCAGAGCGACTTCAAGGCCATTCGTCCGAGCGTTCTGATGTCCGTGCCGCGCGTCTACGAAATGATTTACGCCAAATTGCAGGATGGCCTTGCCAAGAAGTCTGCCTTTGTGCGTTATCTCTTTGACTGGGCGGTTGAAGTAGGTTGGCGTCGTTTCTGCCGCAAGAATAACCTTCCGGTTGAACCCTCGGGTCGCGCTTGGCTTGATCCCTTGGTTGCGGGCTTTTTGGATAAGAAAGTCGGTAAGAGCCTGCGTGAGGTCTTCGGCGATAACATTCACCTCTTTATTTCGGGCGGTGCTGCCTTGAGCCCGGCCGTTGCTCGTACGTTCCTTGCTTTGGGCGTTGAAATCATTCAGGGCTATGGTATGACCGAAACCTCGCCCATTATTTCGGTCAACCGTGTCGGCAACAACCATCCGAATACTGTGGGTCCAGCTTTGCCGAACCTCGAAGTACGTCTTGGCGAAGGTGACGAACTTCAGGTGCGTGGACCTTCTGTCATGCAGGGCTACTGGCATCGCGAAGAAGCCACGCGTCAGATCTTCACCGAAGACGGCTGGCTTCGTACGGGTGACGTTTGCTCCATCTATCCGGACGGTTGCATCCGCATTACGGGTCGTATCAAGGAAATCATCGTGACGAGCACTGGTGAAAAGGTGCCGCCTGCTGACCTTGAATCCGCGATTACCGCTGACCGTCTCTTTGCTCAGTGCATGGTGGTCGGTGATGATCGTCCGTTTATCGCTGCCGTGGCTGTGGTCAACCCAGAAGAATTCAAGACAGTTTGTGCGAGTCTCGGGCTTGATCCTGAAGCGCCTGAAAGCCTCAAGCACCCAGAAGTCAAGAAGCTCGCCATCAAGCGTATTAAAGCCGCGACCTCGGGCTTCCCTAACTACGGTGTACCTCGCCAAGTTGCGCTCACCTCTGAAGCCTGGACCATTGAAAATGGTTTGTTGACGCCGACCCTGAAAATGAAGCGTAAGCTCATCAGTGATCGTTACGCCGACGAAATCAACGCGCTCTACGATACGCTCATCAAGCGTTAATCCTCTTGCGCTTAAAGCCGCCCGGACATTTCTTGATGAATGACGGGCGGTCTTTTTTGACTTGCGTAGTATTGGAAACTCTAGGGTTTATCCCTATTCTTACGCTTGTCATTCTGGTGATTAATTAGAGACAATTTCACCGCTATTCATCTTGCCTAAGAGACACACGTGACAACTACTGCCCGTTCCTTTGTAGACGATTTCCGAACCATTCCTGACATGCTTCACCACACCGTGGCCAAGTGGCCCGATCGTGAAGCCTTCCGTCAATACGATTACACGGAAAAGCGTTGGATTTCCCTTACCTGGAAAGCGTTCAACGAAGCCGTGCTTCGTTGGCGACGTGCTTTTACGGCCATGGGCCTCAAAAAAGGCGACCGTGTGGCCATGTTACTCACGAACTGTATTGATGCGGTGACCTTTGACGAAGCCGCATTGGGTTGCAGCTTAGTGCCCGTGCCTTTGCATGCCATCGACACGGCTGGCTCTTCTGCTTACATTCTTCGTGATTCCAATGCACAGTTTTTGGTGACCACGTCGCGCGCTCGTTGGAATGCAATTGCTGAAGCCTCTTCTGAAGAAGGCTTGCCCGATATGCGCTGCGTTGTCTTCACAAATGAAGACATGCCCGAAGGGACAAATTCGCCCTTAGCTGGTCACGACATTGAACTTTTGGGGGTCGACGCTTGGCTTGCCCGTGGCGCTTCGATCACGGACGATCAGCTTTTGCCTGAACCTGAAGCCGATGACTTGGCGGGCTTTATTTACACCTCAGGAACGACGGGGCGCCCAAAAGGTGTGATGATTTCACATCGCAACATCGTCTCGAACGTTCAACAGATCAACCAGTGCTTTGAATTTAATGAAGAAGACGTTTTCCTCTCCTTCTTACCCTTCTCGCACACCTTTGAACGTACCGTTGCGCACTACAACTCATTAGCCCACGGCTCCGCCATGGCGTTTGCTCGAAATGCCGCTTTGATCGAAAACGATCTACGTGAAGTGAAGCCTACATTGATGTGCTCGGTGCCTCGAATCTACGAAAAGATTCACCAACGCTTCTTGCACGATCTGGCTGTGGGTACCGAAGAAAAGCGCCATCAAACCGCTTGGGCGCTTGAAGCAGGTTGGCGTCGTTTTGCTGAAGCCAATCATCTGCCCATTGAAACGTCGCCACGCGCTCAGCTCGACGACACCGTTTGGCCTCGTTTAGATAGCGAAATCGCTTCTGAAGTTCGTGATGCCTTTGGTGGTCGTTTGCGTGCCACGTTTGCGGGTGGAGCTAGCCTCAACTATGCCGTCGCACGCTTCTTCTGCGCCTTAGGGATCAATATTTTGCAAGTCTACGGCCTCACCGAAACGTCACCCATTGTGTCGTTTACTCGCATGAAGGATAACCATCCTGACTGCGTTGGTCACCCGGCGCCTAATTGCGAAGTGAAGCTTGGTGCAAACGACGAACTCCTCGTTCGTGGACCTCAGGTGATGTTAGGCTACTGGAATCGTCCGCATGACACCGAAGCCGCTTTTGAAGACGGTTGGTTCCGCACGGGCGACCAGGCCGACCTCTCTGACGGTGGTCGTGTGCGTATCAAGGGGCGCATCAAAGAAATTCTCGTCACGAGTACGGGCGAAAAGATTGCCCCAGTCGATGTCGAGTTTGCCATCCAAGAAGATCGCCTTTTTGAGCAGGTCATCGTATTGGGCGACAACTTGCCCTTCGTGACCGCTTTGGTAGTTTTGAATGACCACCTTTGGCGTGAATTCTGCACAGAGCTTAACCTCGACCCAGATGACGAAGCCACGCTCACCTCTCGCGACGTGCAGCGTCACATTCTTCGACGCGTTCGCCAGACCTGCAAAGCCTTCCCACAATACGGCGTCCCGCGTGCCATTGCGCTCACGCGTGAACCGTGGACGGTCGAAAACGGCATGTTGACACCGACCATGAAGTTACGTCGACCACAAATTTTGACGGCACACGCCAAACTGATTGAGCAGCTCTACGCTGGTCATACAAATCGATAAACCATCATCAACGGGCGATTAGCGATCCACAAGCGAGTCGCCCGTCACTTTTTTAAGTTTTTTTTAACTTTTTTTTCATCGAAGCCACAAAAAACTGCAAAAAAGCATTACACTACGTCCGCAATCAATCTCCCAATTGTAGAAACGGTCGAGACTACTCCCTTTTCTACAGAAGAGCAGGTCAGCGGAAAGCCTTTTCCCTCCTGTACTGCGGGCGTTCATGTTTCTATTTATACGAGTTGCTTTGTGCACCTGACGGGTGACGAAGTACAACACGTGTATTTTTTTTTGTGCTTAGAGGTTGTTATGCGAATCCTTCAGAAGGCTCTCACCTTCGACGACGTTCTTCTCGTCCCTGCCTATTCCGAAGTCCTTCCCCGTGATACTCAGCTTTCCACGCAGCTGACTCGTAATCTCCGTATCAATATTCCGATGGTTTCTGCCGTGATGGACACGGTGACGGAAGCCCGTCTTGCCATCGCTATCGCTCAGGAAGGCGGTATTGGTTTCATCCACAAGAACATGTCTGCCGATCAGCAGGCCGCTGAAGTGCTCAAGGTTAAGCGCCATGAAGCTGGTGTGGTTGCTGAACCGATCACTATCGGTCCGGACATGCTCGTTGGCGATGTGATTGCCCTCGCTCGCGAAAAGCATATTTCTGGTCTCCCGGTTGTGGACGGCAAGAAGGTTCTCGGTATGGTTACCAACCGTGACCTCCGTTTCGAAACCCGCATGTCCGCGCCGGTTTCTGAAGTAATGACGCCGCGTGAACGTCTCGTGACGGTTCATGAAGGTGCTTCCCTTGACGAAGCCAAGGCTTTGATGCACACGCATCGTCTCGAACGCGTTCTCGTTGTCGACGACGACTTCAACCTCGCTGGCCTCATGACCGTTAAGGACATCACCAAGGCTACGGACCATCCGTTTGCTGCTAAGGACGCTTCTGGCAAGCTCCTCGTTGGTGCTGGCGTTTCTGTCGGTGGCGGCACGGAAGAACGTGTTGAAAAGTTGGTTGACGCTGGCGTTGACGTGATCGTCGTTGACACGGCTCACGGCCACTCTCAGGGCGTGCTCAACCGCGTTAAGTGGGTCAAGCAGCACTATCCCAACCTCCAGGTTATCGGTGGTAACATCGCAACGGCCGCAGCTGCCCTCGCCCTCGTGGACGCTGGCGCTGACTGCGTGAAGGTCGGTATCGGCCCGGGCTCCATCTGTACGACCCGTATCGTGGCTGGCGTGGGTGTTCCTCAGGTCTCCGCTATCTCCAACGTTGCTGAAGCTCTCCGCGACACCGGCGTGCCTTGCATCGCCGACGGTGGTATCCGCTTCTCTGGCGACATCGCTAAGGCCATCGCCGCTGGCGCCAACGCCGTCATGATGGGCGGTATGTTCGCTGGTACGGAAGAAGCTCCGGGTGAAGTCATCCTCTACCAGGGCCGTTCCTACAAGTCCTACCGTGGTATGGGCTCCCTCGGCGCCATGGGCAAGGGTTCTGCCGACCGCTACTTCCAGGACAACAACCAGGGCAACATCGACAAGTTCGTTCCGGAAGGCATCGAAGGTATGGTTCCGTACAAGGGCCCGGTCGCTCAGATCATCTATCAGATGATTGGTGGTCTCCGCTCCTCTATGGGCTACTGCGGTTGCCGCACGATCGACGAAATGCGCACCCGTGCTCAGTTCGTCCAGATCACGGCTGGCGGCTTGCGTGAATCCCACGTCCACGACGTGAAGATCACGAAGGAAGCTCCGAACTATCGTCAGGAACACTAATCTTGCGGTAGCAATATTTTGAAACGAAGGCGCTGTGGGGATTTCCCTACCGCGCCTTTGTTTTTTTCGCTACAATGCTCTTCCTCATTTTTCTTTGATACGGATCTTACATCCATGTCTCACGACCGCATCCTCATTCTCGACTTCGGTAGTCAGGTCACTCAGTTGATCGCTCGTCGCGTGCGCGAAGCCCACGTCTACTGTGAAGTCCATCCTAACGACGTTTCCGCTGAATTTATCCGCGAATACAACCCCAAAGGCATCATTCTTTCTGGCTCCCACATGAGCGCCTATGAAGAAAGCAATGACCAGGCTAGCCAGGCTGTGTTTGAAGCGGGCGTCCCTGTCCTTGGCATCTGCTACGGTATGCAGACCATGGCTCAGCAGCTCGGTGGCCGTGTTGAAAGTGGCGCTAAGCGTGAATTCGGTTACGCCGAAGTCCGCGCCCATGGCCATACCAAACTCCTCGAAGGCATTGAAGACTTCCGTACCGAAGAAGGTCACGGCATGCTCAAGGTTTGGATGAGCCACGGTGACAAGGTGACCGAACTCCCACCGGGCTTCAAGGTGATGTGCTCTACGCCGTCTTGCCCGATCGCTGGCATGTTCAACGAAGAAAAGAATTTCTACGCCGTGCAGTTCCACCCTGAAGTGACACACACCGTTAAGGGTCGCGAAATGCTCGAACGTTTCGTCCTCAACATCTGTGAATGTAAGCCTGACTGGGTCATGGGCGACTACATCGCCGAAGCCGTGGCTCAGATTCGTGAGCAGGTCGGTGACGAAGAAGTCATTCTCGGTCTCTCGGGTGGCGTCGATAGCTCTGTCGCCGCTGCGCTCATTCACCGCGCCATCGGTAAGCAGTTGACCTGCGTCTTCGTTGACAACGGTCTTCTTCGCAAGAACGAACGCGAACAGGTTCGCGAAACCTTCGAAAAGAACATGGGCCTCAAGCTCATCGTTGTCGACGCTGTTGACCGCTTCATGAATGAACTCGCTGGCGTCAGCGATCCTGAAGCCAAGCGTAAGATCATCGGTCGCGTGTTCGTTGAAATCTTCCAAGAAGAAGCCTCTAAGCTCACCGCTGCCAAGTGGCTTGCTCAAGGTACGATCTATCCGGACGTTATCGAATCCGCAGGTGCTAAGACCAAGAAGGCTAAGACCATCAAGTCTCACCACAATGTCGGTGGCCTGCCTGAAACGCTTCACCTCAATCTTCTCGAACCGCTTCGTTCCCTCTTTAAGGACGAAGTGCGTGAACTCGGTGTTGAACTCGGTCTTCCTGCCGACATGGTTTACCGTCACCCGTTCCCGGGTCCGGGCTTAGGCGTGCGTATCCTTGGCGAAGTGAAGCGCGAATACGCTGATCTTCTCCGTGAAGCCGATGCCATCTTCATCGAAGAACTCCGTGCTGCCAACCTATACGACAAGGTGAGCCAGGCCTTCGTGGTCTTCCTCCCCGTCAAGTCCGTGGGTGTGATGGGCGACGGCCGTACTTACGAATGGGTTGTCAGCTTGCGCTGCGTTGAAACGACCGACTTCATGACGGCCGTTTGGAGCCAGCTCCCCTACGACCTCTTGGGTAAGGTTTCCAACCGCATCATCAACGAAGTCCGCGGCATTAACCGCGTCGTTTACGATGTCAGCGGTAAACCCCCTGCCACGATCGAATGGGAATAACGCCCTACGAAAGAGGCTAATTTAGCCCAGAACCCCGTCATATTGGCGGGGTTTTCTTTTACCAAGCAAGTCTATAGATTGGTAAAATATTAGGATCCACGCGTAGAGAGGATTTTGAGTCATCTTTACGCCAATTATTTCTATTTCATCCCAAGGAGAATTCCGATGGCTACCATCGTACGCCCCGAAAGCATGAAGCGCATCGACAACGAAGCGCTTGCGCAGGCCTTCATTGATGAACAAGTGAAGGCAATCCGTGAACAAGTCGGTGACAAGAAGGTGCTTCTTGCCCTTTCTGGTGGTGTTGACTCCTCCGTTGTGGCCGCGCTTTTGATCAAGGCGATTGGTCGTCAGCTCGTCTGCGTGCACGTTAACCATGGTCTCCTTCGCAAGGGCGAACCGGAACAGGTGGTTGAAGTGTTCCGCAACCAGATGAACGCCAACCTCGTCTATGTTGACGCTGTTGATCGCTTCCTCGAAAAGCTCGCTGACGTGGCCGATCCAGAACAGAAGCGCAAGATCATTGGTGCTGAATTCATCCGCGTTTTCGAAGAAGAAGCTCGCAAGCAGGAAGGCATTGAATTCCTCGCTCAGGGTACGATTTATCCGGACATTCTCGAAAGCCACGGCGTGAAGGCTCACCACAACGTTGGCGGTCTCCCTGACGACCTTCAGTTCGGTCTCGTCGAACCGGTTCAGCTCCTCTTCAAGGACGAAGTCCGTATGGTCGGTAGGACCCTCGGTCTCCCGGATAGCATGGTCTATCGTCAGCCGTTCCCTGGTCCTGGTCTTGGTGTTCGTTGCCTCGGCGCCATCACCCGCGATCGTCTTGAAGCGGTTCGTGAATCCGACGCTATCCTTCGTGAAGAATTTGCGAAGAACGGTCTCGAAGGCAAGGTTTGGCAGTACTTCACGGCCATCCCTGACTTCAAGTCTGTGGGCGTGAAGGACGGCAAGCGTACGGACGCTTGGCCTGTCATCATCCGCGCCGTCAACACGGTCGACGCCATGACGGCTACCGTTGAAGACGTTCCGTTTGCGCTCTTGCAGCACATCACGCAGCGTATCACCAACGAAGTTGAAGGTGTGAACCGCGTTGTCTTCGACTTGACGCCGAAGCCCACCGGCACGATCGAATGGGAATAATCCCATCCTTCGTTAGCTAGCTTTAAGCCTGTAAAGCCTCCTACTTTGGGAGGCTTTACTGTTTTTGAGCCATTCAGCGCCCTGATTTGTTGCCCTTTAGCCTACAAAGTCCGCCTAGAGAACCACTTTAGTGCGCGCGGCGTTATGATTATCGGATCGTTTTTGGATCAAGTGCGTCATGCAAAACTTTCACGAACTCATTCAAGGCTTTCACAACTTCAAAGAAGATTACTTTTTACGCGAGCGTGAGTTTTTCGATCAACTCGTGCATGGGCAACGTCCGAAGACGCTTGTCATTGCCTGTTGCGACTCTCGCGTCGACCCAGCTATTTTGTTAGGGTGTCGACCTGGTGACCTGTTTGTCGTGCGTAGTATTGCCGCGATCGTGCCTGACGTTGAGAAGGCTGGTGAACATGATGCGGTTGTGTCCGCCGTTGAATATGGCGTCAAACACCTTCATATCGAAAATATCGTGGTCATGGGACACTCAAACTGTGGCGGCATTCATGGACTTTTGCATCCTGACACCGTCGCAAATGAGCGCTATATTTCGCGCTGGCTCTGTCTAGCACACCCTGTGCTCGAAGAACTCGAGCACGAAGATCCCAATGAGCCCGCGCCCATTCGTGCGCGCCGTTGCGAAGAAGGTTCTGTCTTGATGTCGATTGATAATCTGCTCTCTTATAACTGGATCAAATCACGCGTCGATACAGGCACCCTTGAACTCCATGCCCTCTACTACGATATGGCAAACGGCACCATGAATGTTTGGAACGCAGCCAAAGAAGACTTTGAACCCGCAACCATCAAGTAGTCGTTGCCTTAAGTACCAAAAGAAACAGGACGATCTTCACGCGGAGGATCGTCCTGTTTTTGTTTGCCCTATGGCTTCTTAGCGCTTTGACATCGCATCCAAGAACCACAGTTGCTTGGCGTACCAAGCCAGATACCCTTCAAACTGAGCAGCGAGCAGATGGTCACCCATCTTGTCTGCACCGTCTCGGATTTCTTGCGCCAAGGCGTTCATCTTTTCCATGTCTGCCTTGAGTAATGCCACCACTTCGCTCGCCTGACGTTCAACGCTATCGACTTCTTCAAGCGTAGCCATTTCGAGGTATTCAGCCAAACGGACGGGCGGCAACTTGCCACGCATACGAACGGCTTCCCCCATGGCGTCAAACTGATCCATGACTTCGTCATAGACCTGTTCGGTATATTCATGCACTTGCACAAACGAGCCACCTACCACGTTCCAGTGGAGGTTATGGAGTTTGGCATTCCAAACAGCCAAGTTGGCAAGATAGATCATCACGGGGCAGCCCGCACGATTTTGATTTTCGCAATGCATATTTTGTTCCTTATTTGGGAGGATCTGTGATCCTGTTAGTTTCATCATAACTAACTTTTATCGGTATAAACCCGACAATTTGTCCTATTTATGAACAAATTCTTGCGGAATGTAAAAGAAGCTTTCCGAAGATCGGTCAAACACTCCACCATTAATCGTAGCCAGGCACATGTACGGACTGCCCTAATGCATAGAAGTGGCCGCCTGACACATAGTGCAACGTGCGAAGAGATTCGGGTGCAGCTTCTAAGCACCAACGACCGTCCTTAAAGACACGGTCATCTGCCCATGCAGCCACCGCTTCACCAATGAAGAGGTCGTACTGAGCTTCGTTATGCGGTTCAGGTAACACGCGGAAGATTACCCAAGCGGCACAACCTTCAACGAGCGGCATCTCAAAGCCATCCATCTTGAAGAGCTTGGCACCACTCTTAGCAAGCTTCTCAGCGTCGTCATGCTTACTCACAGCGCCCAACTTCATGACCACAGGTGCCGCTTCCACCATTGGAAGCCCCAACGCAAAATACCCACTCTTTTCGATCAAACCACGCGTGTAATGCGACTTATCCACCACAACCGTCGCTTTAGCAGGCGTCAGATCCAAAGCGCAAGCCCAGGCGGCCGCCATAACGTCTTCATCACCCTCATGAGCCGCACTCACCAAGGTCGTCGCGCCGATATTAAAAAGGCGATACACGCGATCAGCAGAAACTGGTTTCAACACCATCGAACTCCCATAGACAAACATCGAAATCATTAAAAATGGGCGAACCGTTAAATGACGATCCGCCCGAAGCGACGAACGATCCCTTTCGTTCTCACTGTGAACGCGCGCCATGCGAGGATAAGACATGACACGTTGTCGCAATGTCAAGGTTGCCTGTCGCTTACAGCAACCTACCTATCCATATTAATGAGAACCGCTCTCATTGGCAATAGGCGTTACAACTTAGGCACGTTGCTCACGAAAAAGCCGTAGATCCCAACTCGAGACCTACGGCTTGATGTGTGTTCAAAGGTTTAGCTTGAGGCTTAGCGTGATGCCTTCTTTGGGAAGAAGAGCAAGAGCGCTTCAGACGGTGCCTTCGGCGTCATCTTCGAGACAACGACAAAGAGCACAATGGCCGTGATCATACCTGGCACAATGGCGTGGTAACCACCCACAGGGATCTTGAGGATACTCACCGTCAAGTAAACTGCGATACTACCAAGAACACTCGCGAGCGCACCGCCAGCGGTAGCGCCACGCCAGAAAAGGCCGCCAATAAGTGGGAGCAAGAAGGCGAGTTCTAAGCCACCAAAGGCAAACATATTGATCCAAGCAATGACGTCTAAGGGCTTCAAGGCTAAGATCAAAGCGAGTACACCTAAGCTACCCGTTAAAAGGCGCGTCTTCACGCGTAACCTAGCTTCATTGGCACCCGCCTTCGGATAGTGGAAGAGAATCAAGTCCTTCACGATAGCTGATGCGGCAGCCAAGAGTAACGAACTCACTGTCGACATCGTAGCGGCAAGCGGCCCAATCAACGTAATACCAGCCGTCACAGGATCCATGTAGTGCGCAATCAAATACGGGATTACAGCGTCGGTCGTTCCGCCCATCTCGGCGAGCGGCATATTCAACATGCCACGCGCAAAGACACCCAAGGTGGTCATACCGATCATCAAGGCGCCACACACCACGGTCGAAACAATCATGGCCTGATGAAGGTCAGAACTACGACGGTAGCTCATGCAACGCACAGCAGACTGCGGCAAACCTAACGTACCAAAGCCCACCAACACCCAGGCAGAGAGCAAAAGTGGAATACCTAAGGCACCACCCGACGTTGGGGTCAAAAGCGTGCCTTCGGAGCCAGGTCCCTTCGGTGCCACAGCCGCCACATTTGCCATCACATTAGCAAGACCCTGGCCTTCGTCGAGAATTTCCATCCCGAGGGCACCCATCCCCACCAACATCAAAATGGCACAGACCGTGTCAGTAATCGCTACCGCTCTAAAGCCACCAAAGGCCGTATAAAGCACGGTGACCGCACCAAACATGACAAGCCCCCAGGCGTAGCTCACATTCGCCGCCTTAGAGAAAATCTGCGCACCCCCGATAAACTGACCCACCATCATGGTCGTAAAGAAAACGAGCATCAGGATGGCCAGTAACGCGGCCAATAAGCGCCCTGCTTGGCCGTTACCAAAGCGCGCACGAATCAAGTCGATCACCGTAATCGCACCCGCGGCACGAGAAACGATGGCCATCTTTTTGCCGGCCACGCCCAAAATCAAGAACCCTGCAATGATCTGAGGCGCAGCAAAGACCACCCAACCCAAACCTAATTGCCAGGCGACGCCAGGCCCAGATACAAACGAACTCACCGAGCCGTAAGTGGCCACCAAGGTCATGGCAAGCACAAAACCCTTAAGGCTACGGTCGCCCAAGAAGTACTCACCGGCAAACTGCTTTTGACGGCCAACGCGTTCAACCCACAGCGAAAGGCCAATCAAAAAAGCGAGAAAGAGAACAATCGGTAAAAGAATGAGGAAGGACTGCATTACTTGACCTCCTCATCTTGACGGTAGGCATCAGCCACTTCGTCGAGGTCAATGTCAGCGAACCAACGCTTCACTAACCACAAAACCGCGATCACGGAGAAGAGGTAGCCACCCACGCACGAGGCCATAAACCAAAGCGGCATATGAAGTACCGTATCGGGCGACTTTTCAAAGATCAGAATGGCAACCCAGAAATAGACCATCGTTAAGACGGCCGCAATGAATGTCGCGACTGCTTCGCGGTGGGAAGCCATGAGTGCTCGATCGTAGAGCATGCGTCCTTTGAGTGACGACTTAGCGTTTGAAGAAGGATTGGTTGACATTTTAAAAAAATGAACTGTAGCCAATACGGACAGCAAACTCGCTCAAACGCTGTCCGAAGTTCAGTGGGTAAGCTTTTCAAGTGTGATGCCGGCATCCGCGACTGCATGCTTGAAAAGGACGAGATCTTCCCACGCCTTGGCTTTCGCATCAGGCGAACGAAGAAGATAAGAAGGATGGTAGGTAACAATTGCTTTGGTTGTTAAGTCACCCACTGTCACTTCATGGACGCGCCCGCGGCACGACCCAATGGTGACTTCAGGACCCACTTGCAAGAGACTTTGCACTGCAAAGCGACCCATGATCAAAATCACATCAGGACGCACAAGCGCCAACTGGCGACGTAAGAAGGCCGCACAGCAATTCACTTCAGCAGGTGCCGGATTACGATTTCCGGGCGGACGACATTTCAACACATTCATGATGGCAATATCACGATTGCGTTCTACGCCGACACTTTCGAGCATCTGCGTGAGGAGTTGTCCAGATTTACCTACAAAAGGAATACCTTGAAGGTCTTCTTCGCTACCTGGCGCCTCACCCACAAGCGCAATACGTACCCCTGGTCCGCCTTCAGCAAAGACCACATGTTGACGACTCTTTGACATCGAGCAGCACGAACATGTCTTCGCAAGTGCTTCTAACGTACCCCAGTCGGCATTCGGAATGGCTTGCGCCAAGGCTGGATCCATTTCGAGTTTTGCCGCTTGAGGCGTAACGGAGGTGACAGGTTGTATTGGCGTCGTGGGGCGCGAATGGGCAGGCTTAGCCGATGCACGCACGCTGTGCGCCCCTTCAAAAGGCGCACTCTGTGTTGCGGCCGTCGGCACACTAGGCCTTGCCGGCAATGAACCCGTCGTCATCGAAGGACGCACAGGGGCGGAGTTTGGTGCCGGTGTGGGTTCACGGCGAAGTAACGCAGTTTCAGCCAACGTCACATCTTCCGTTTCTCGCAGAATCCACTGTGGACCAATCTCTAAAGCATCCCAAACTTGGCTTTCACTGACGCTCAGCATGCTTAGCCTCCGAATTCACGGGTCATTAATACCGCATGTTCTCGGCCATCAGCCGTGCGGTAATAGTTTTTGCGAAGTCCGACACGCGCAAAGTCACTCGACTCATAAAGACGAATGGCTCGCACATTGGATTCACGGACTTCTAAGTGGCAGCGCGTGCAATTATCGTTTTGCATGCGTGTAAGCATGTGGTTAAGCATCGCGCGACCATAGCCTTTCCCTTGATCGTCGGGTCTCACGCCAATCGTCAAGAGTTCAGCTTCATCCAGGACAGGCATCACGACCGCCCAGGCTTGAATCGTATCGTCATTGTCGACCATGACTTCACAAGACCAACCGTTTTTAGGGACGTCAAGAAAATCCCCCGCCGTCCAAGGCGTGGGTTCGACTAAAGCTTCAAGGCGAGCAAGTTCAACCTCGTCGCCAGCACGGTAGGCTCGAAAAGTATGAGACGGTGTCACAAACGCTCTCCTCGGGCACGTTCCTGCATGGTCAAAGCCACGCGATCGCGCACATATAGGGGCGAAGCTAAAGAAGGCATCACAGTACGGCCTTCGGCTTCAGCCACAAAGCCAAGCTTTGCGACCGACAAAATCATGTCTGCGGGGATTGTATAAAGCGGTAACGTATCGGGCAACTGCATCTCGTTGGCATAGACCACTTGCGCAGACCCACAAAGCGCATCCGCCTTCGCGGCATCAAGCCAAGCGACCGCGTCTTCGGGTTTGACAAGTTGCGGCGCCAAAACTTCTTTGAGTCCGCGCGCGTCATCCGTGACTTCATAAAGGGCGCTATAGGCTTCATGCATACGGGCGTCATTCATCACGGCTAAACGCGTACCCACGGCTAAGCCTTCAGCCTTGGCCGTTGCGCTTGCGTCCGCTTCCAAGTTACCGATGCAAGCCACCTGCGTCTGTAGTGCCCAAGCAATCCCTTGTGCCACACCACAGGCGACACGCAGTCCTGTAAAGCTACCCGGGCCAGCGCCAAACGCCGTCAAGGCAACATCAGATTTGCTCGCACCACACTCCGCCAACAATTCATCAATCATGGCAAGGATGCGTTCAGCATGGCGATTACCCACGGCCTCAGATTTCCAAGCACAGGCTTGACCATCACGACTTAAAAGGGCTGCACTGCACTGCTGATGTGCGGTATCGATAGCAAGAATAAAGGAAGGCATTTTGTGTTTCTTTGGACGCGCACCGATGGCGCAACTAATGTGCGGCTCATTATACCATCGAGGGTAATATGGTCAGTCTCATTAAACTAGGCCCGTCCGCAACCATCGAACCTCAAGAGAACCTATCAACATGAAAAAGGCGAACACCCTGTTTGATGCTCGCCCTAAAATTTGACTTCAATGTTGTCAGCTTAACGCACTGGTGTGCTCTCAGCCGTATGCGTACCGCCCGAATAAGCATGGCTTCCGACACGTTGCACATGAAACTCTTTAATTTGTTTACGTAAGAGCATGCGCTCTTCGCGACGCAACTTGCGCGTTTCGTGATTCGCCGCTTTTTGAACCTGTTGGCTACAGAAACGCTGACGCAAACGTTCACGCTCATTCACCGACAAGTGTTCGCGCAACTCGTTTCGTTCGGCTTGCCCCATGCTACGCCAATGCATCGCACGTGAGACTTCGTCAAGGTACGGCCAAATTTCAGCACGGTCGTCAGCAGACATGTGGTCCCACGTCTGAACACAGGGCGCAGTGCCCTTGTCGGCACACACGTCATTTTTAGTCAAATCGACCGGGGACGCTCCCGTTGTCATGGCACTGACCGAACCGCACCCTAAACACAATAGCAAGATAAAAGCGCTGTGACGCATATACGTTTCCGTCAAAATCTCTGCAAGGACTATAGCAGTTTTAGGACTACATCTCCTCACAGCGTTTCCATGTTGATCCATGAAAGGCGTATTCTTGGTACGGGTTTCTACCAACCAAACACCTGCTTAGCGGCATAGAACCGTCTAAGCCATCCGCCTTTTTAACTTAATCTCAATACTACATTCCCTTGGAAATAAAGGGCGAAACGAGAATAAGCGAGCTGTTAACAACCCCGCAAATTTGTAACATGATTTTGTTTTTACCCCACAACCTATTTGTAACAGGCGACAATAGATCTAACGAATAAAGCGTACGATGTACGCAACAGGGCTTTCTTGAGTCACAAAGCAATGGGCTTTACACTCAAACAAAGCCTCTATCTCTTCTTTATGGAGAAATTAAAGTGGAACGTACTCCTAAGATCCTCGTTGTTGATGACGACCCGCGCCTTCGTGACCTTTTGCGTCGCTACCTCGGTGAAAACGGCTTCCAGGTTTTCGTGAGCGAAAACGGGGCTGCCATGAATCGCCTTTGGGTACGCGAACGCTTTGATGCATTGATTCTTGACTTGATGATGCCGGGCGAAGACGGCTTGCAGATTTTGCGTCGCCTCCGTGCAGCCAAGGACACGACGCCGGTCATCATGTTGACGGCTCGCGGCGAAGAAGTCGACCGTATTGTGGGTCTTGAACTTGGCGCCGACGACTACATCGCCAAGCCCTTTAACCCGCGCGAACTCTTGGCTCGCGTGCATGCTGTGCTTCGCCGCCGTCCGGCTGGTGACGCCCCGGGTGCACCGTCCTTAGAAACCGAAACGGTTCGCTTTGGCGAATTCGAACTCGACTTGAGCACGCGTGTTCTCAAGAAGAACGGCGAACCGCAGCCTTTGACGACGGGTGAATTTGCTGTACTGAAGGCCTTTGCTCGCCATCCGCGTCAGCCGCTCTCTCGCGATAAGCTCATGGAAATGGCTCGCGGTCGTGAATACGAAGCCTTTGACCGTTCGCTTGACGTTCAGGTTTCTCGTCTTCGTAAGTTGATCGAACCCGATCCTTCTAAGCCGCGTTACCTCCAGACGGTTTGGGGTCTTGGTTACGTCTTTATTCCGGACGGTCACAACTAATTAGACAGATCACAAACGTCTACAAATTTGGGCTCTTCCTCGCAAAGGGAAGAGCCCTTTTTCGTGAGAAGTCGGTAAACTCTTACCTATCAGAGAACCTCTCTATTCAGTCGGATTACTCTCATGCTTTCGCTAAGCCGCAATCATCGCCCTAGTCTTTTCTGGCGAACCTTTATTTTGTTGTGCGGCCTGATTTTTTTCAGTGTCGTCGGTTGGCTTCAAAGTTTTAGAGTCTTGTCTGAGCTCCCTTATTCTCAAGGGGTTGCTCAACACATTGTCTCTACAGCTAACCTCACTAAATATGCTCTCGTCACGGCAGACCCACTCTTTCGCGTGGATCTCCTGAAGTTGCTCGCTGCGCGTGAAGGGCTTTTACTTTCACCGCGTGAACCAACCGACCGTGTTCAAGTCCTCTCAGGGGACGGCTTTAATGGCCTCATTGAACAGTTGGTCAAGCATTCGTTGGGCACTGATACCGTTTTAGCCTCGAGCGTCAATGACGTGGCTGGCCTTTGGGTCTCAGTCGACATTGATGGCGACGCCTATTGGATGCAAACCGATAGTGGCATCTTGGATCCCCCCTTGGGGACTGCCTGGCTTTGGTGGGCACTGGCTGCCTGCTTGGCGAGCCTTTTTGGTGCAACGCTTTTAACGCGTCACGTCATTGATCCGCTTGCCAAACTTTCGCTTGTGGCTACGCAGCTCGGGCAAGGCAAGGTTCCTGATCCCTTGCCTGAGGACGCTGGCACCGCCGAAATCCAAGCCGTGAACATGAGCTTTAACCATATGGTGCAGGATTTACGCCGTATGGAAGCAGACCGTGAGCTTTTGTTAGCGGGCGTCAGTCACGACTTACGTACCCCTATCACACGTTTACGTCTTGAAGTCGAATTAGCTGACCTTCCTGAAGACTCTCGCGCCGCAATGGTGAGTGACTTGGAACAGATGGAAAACATCGTGAACCAGTTCCTCTCCTACGCTCGCCATAGTCATGAAGAGCAAGAGTTGGTCAATTTGGGCGAAGCCGTTGAAGCGGCCATGTCAAATGCTCGCTTGTCCAACGACACCTCAATTAAGGTTACGAGTTCGATTGCACCTAACGTCTTTGTGATGGCGCACCCCTTGGAACTCTCGCGTGCTGTGCAGAACCTCTTTACGAACGCCATGCGTTATGGCCGCAGTGACGACGGTATTTTGCGTCTCCACGTGACCGCTGACCTTGCTCGCGATGGCAAAAATGCAGTACTTGCCGTGGGTGATGAAGGGGCAGGCTTACCTGCAGCGGAACGCGAACGCGTGATGCGCCCCTTTGAACGCGGTGAAAGTGCACGTAGCGGTGTAACAGGCACGGGGTTAGGACTAGCCATTGTTGAACGCATTGTTCGTCGTTCTGGCGGTAGCGTTCAACTTGATGACATGACGCCGCACGGGTTACTCGTTCGTGTGATCTTCCCAGTCACCGACCCTGAAGCCCACAAGTCTCGTGAGCAAAAACTAGCTCGAGAACAAGAAAAGCTTGAGAAGAAAATGCTCAAAGGACAGCAGAAGAACTAAAAATCTTCATTGAAAAAAGGGTTGCTCGACTGATACGGGCAACCCTTTTTGATGTTTTAAACGAAAGGCATTAGCTCGACATACGGCTCATCAAAACCACCGCTTGTGCCATCATCCCTTCCATGCGACCGACGGCATCCATCTTTTCGTTGGTCTTAGCTTTGACATTGACGACCTCTTCTGAGACACCCAAGGTCTCTGCCACCGATGCGCGAATCGCAGGCATATGTGGGCCAATCTTGGGGCGTTCAGCAACGATCGTGGCGTCGCAATTCACAACTGTCCACCCCTTTTCTTTAGCCAAAGCAACAACCGCCTTCAAAAGCATGCGACTATCAGCCCCTTTCCACTTTGGGTCAGAAGGCGGAAAATGCTGACCGATGTCACCCAAGGCTGCCGCCCCTAACATCGCATCCGTAATGGCGTGCAACAACACGTCCGCATCTGAATGGCCATCGAGTCCCAATTCAAACGGAATCTCAACACCACCCAAAATTAGCGGACGACCTTCAACGAGGCGATGGGAGTCATACCCCTGACCAACACGAAATGGAACCACTGAACTATCTCCTAAGATAAGACTTGCTAGCACCGCATCCGAGGGCTCTGTCACTTTGATATTGGTAGAGCGCCCTGGCACCACTTTGACTGGACGACCTAAACGCTCCATGGCGCTTGCTTCATCAGTAATGCCCGTCAGGTCACCCGAGAGCGCCTTAATCAACTCATGTACGCGGAACATTTGTGGCGTTGCTGCGCGCCAGAGATCAGCGCGTGGCACTGTTTCTACGATTCGATGCGAAGTATCGGCACGCTTAATAGTATCGGCAACAGGTACGGCCAAAATTCCCCCCGCCACGGTACTATCCCCCAACACTTCATCAATCAACCGAGCGGCTTCAGAAGGACGCAGGCAAGGACGAGCTGCATCGTGAACGAGAACCCAGGCATCACGATCAAAGCCCGCATTAATTAGGCCATTCACCACAGACTCAGCACGCTCTCGACCACCGCAACGTAACACGCGAACATTGCTCGGAAAATGCTGAGAGACCTCGTCAATATAGGGATCGGTCGGACTCACGACCACCACGATTTCATCGACGCGTGACACATCACGCAAAGCACGAACCGTATGCGTCAACATGGCATCCATGCCGAACTTCATGTACTGCTTAGGTGTCCCTAAACCCATACGACTTCCGACGCCGGCAGCGCAAATTAAACCGACTACTTTTGGAGCTTGCGTCATGAGTGATTCCTTCAAAAATTCGGATGACGAACAATGCCTTCATTGTACCTTGCGCGTCGAATAAGGTTTTCCCGCACCAAAACGGTAAATGTCGAAATATCCGTTAAGATCGATTGAAATACTCCCCATTTTCAACGGATTTTTTCATCATGCAGTCGCTAATTCACCTCGCAGGCGGTATCGCCTTGCTTCTTTGGGGCGCCTACATGGTTAAGACCGGGATGCTTCGTGCCTTTGGCGTGGCACTCCGGGATTTTCTCTCGGCACACCTAAAAAATCGCGTTGTTGCCTTGGTCTCTGGAACGACACTAGCGTCGCTCCTTCAGAGTTCTACTGCTGGCACCTTGATTATTGCCAGTATTCAAGCAGAAGGCTTCCTAACCACCGGTATGGCTTTTGCCGCCATCCTTGGCGCAGACTTCGGTAGCGCTTTGATGACGCGTATCTTGACCTTTGACTTGTCGTTCTTGTCTCCTCTCATGATTTTGATCGGGACATGCTTCTTCTTTATCCGTCGGGCGGATACAAGACAAGGTCAGTTCGGTCGAATTTTGATTGGGCTAGGCATCATCATGCTGGCCTTGAGTTTAATTGTCAGTGCCACGCAGCCCGTGCGCACCAGTACTGAACTCGCCCCCATTTTCCAACAGATCTCGAATTCTCCCTTGCTCGCGATCGGCTTAGGCCTCTTATTGGGCTTTGGTTGCTTCTCAAGTTTGGCTGCTGTGATCATTGCGTCTGGCCTAGTAACCGCTGGCGTGATTCCTGTGTCGACCGGGCTTTGGGTGGCTTTAGGTGCTGACATCGAAAGCACCATCTTAGCCTTACTTACCACCATGACCGCAAGTCGCATTGGTCGTCGTGGTCCTGTAGCCAATACCATTTGGCGATTTACGATGCTCTCTTTAACGGGTGTCGCCCTCGCCTTGGTGCCTATGATCACTGAAGTTTTCGCGTCAGTCCCTGATAGCGTGATTTACTTCCATGTTGCCTTGAACCTAACGTTAGGGCTTCTTGGTCTTTTCTTTATCAAGCCCCTTTCGGCTATTGCAGAACGCATTATTCCTTCTGAAGAACCTCAAGATCAACGTAAAGCTGGTCGTTCGCTTTTTGCGAAGGAAAACCTGATTTCGTCAGGTATGTCTCTTAAAGTTGCCGCTTCTGAGGTCACAAAAATCGTGGCTGACCTACGCGACTTTTGGACGGAGCTCGATCTTCTCTTAAAGCTTAATCCTGCCGAAGGCGAGATTCTCGTGATGCATGACCGTGCGAACTATCTCACACAGCGTAGTAGCACCGTGACGCGTTATTTGAATCTCGTGATGCACGGTCAGCTCACTAACGAAGAAGCAATTGAATGGCAATACTTAAAAAATGTTAATGGCTCAATCAAATTTGCGATTAAAACCATTGACCGCATCATTACAGTGACGACAACGCAGAAGGTTCGCAAGAACTTAGCCTTCACTGACGATGGTCTTCATGAGTTGCAACAACTTCATGGTCGAGTCTTAGCCTGTATTGATCAGCTACATGTGATCTTGTTGGAACCCGATCCAGAAAAGCGTCGTGCCTTATCGGACACGCTCAATGAAATTCGTGAAGCCATTCTTCGTGAAAGCTATGATCTCACGTTACACCATATGGAACGTGTCACTAAAGGGATGTCGGGCGCCATCGAAACCAGTGCTCTTCATCTTGAACTGCAGTCCCTCTTTAATCGCTTCTGCGGATTAATTGGGTCCGCAGCTAGCATCGAATACGGGATGCCTAATGAACCCACGTCGCACAATTAAGACCTCTGTCCGGCTCTGTTTTGGTGCATAACACCGCTATCCGAACGTCAATTTCGAAGTGATTTTGAACTTCTTTTGGAGTTATTTCGAAGATTTGACGTTCGGATTTTGCTTTTTTTGGGACTTTTTCGGATTACCCTCCTCTTTTTCTACCCCGCCTTAAACACCAGTCCACATTCAATCTTCTCTTCTCTAAGAGAGGCAATCCCCCTTCATCAAAAGACAAAACAACACCTCATCCTCACGGATTAATCCACTTATCCCGTAGGGTTTTCCTGCATCAAAATCCGTTTTTTTAGCCTCTTTAATTCGCCAAAATTGCCCACAACTGTTTTCGTGTGCTCTCAACACACAAACCATTTTCAAATTAATTTAGAAATCCACAGGAGAATTCCGTTGAAGAACGCGTCCTTCAAGATTGCCGCTGGTGCTATGCTCGTGGCCTCCGTTTTTGCCTCTCAGGCTTATGCTGCTGGCTTCCAGCTTTCCGAACAGTCTTCCATTCAGATGGGCCGTGCTATGGCTGGTGCTGGTGTGATGGGTGATGACCTTTCCGCCGTCCACTACAACCCCGCTGGCATGACACTCCTCGAAGGTACGCGCATTCAGGCTACGGGTACCTGGGTTGCCGTGAACGCCGAATATAAGGGCGACAAGTCTGGCGCCACCGAAAACGGTCGTAAGAAGGGGCAGTTGATCCCGGCTGGCTTCATTACGCACCAGTTGAACGATCAAGTTTGGCTTGGTCTCGGTCTCACCGTCCCGTACGGCATGGGTACCGACTTTGACCGTAACTGGGAAGGTGCTGAACGCGGTAACAAGTCCACGATTCTCACGTTCGACATTAATCCGAACGTTGCTTGGAAGATCAACGAAAAGTTTAGCGTCGGTGGTGGTCTCTCTCTCCAGTACGCCAAGGCTAAGCTTGGCATGGGTAAGCAAAAGCTTCCTATGCCAGGCAATCATTACGCAATGAACTCGACGGTTGAAGGCGACAGTTGGGCCTGGGGCTGGAACGTTGGCTTGATGTTCCGTCCGGTCGAAACCGTTCGTCTCGGCGTTGCCTATCGTTCTCACATCGCCCACAATGCCGAAGGCGAAACCACTATTGATACGAATAAGTTACTTGCAGGTAACCCAGAAACAGCCGGGATCGCCGGTCAAACCTTTATCTCTGACATGAAGGTTCGTATCAAGACGCCTGACACGTTGACCTTCTCTGCCGCTTGGGATGCTACGCAGGATTTGACGTTGTCCGCCACGGCTCGTTGGTCTAAGTGGTCTAACTTCGACACCTTGACCATTGAAAACAGCGGTTTCCATGGTGGTAACAGCCCTCTGGCCAACGGCGCCATGAGTCAGATGGCAGCCACAAGCCAAGTCCACAACAAGTGGGATGACACCTGGTTCTTCTCTCTCGGTGCTGACTATCGTCTCAATGAACAGTTGACCGTTCGTGGTGGTGTCGCTTACGACCAAGGTCCCGTTGACAATGCCTACCGTATGGCTGTGATCCCTGACACCGATCGTGTTTGGGTCTCTGGCGGTGCCTCCTACAAGTTCAACAAGAACATGACGTTCGACTTCGGCGCCACGTACATCACGGGCGTGGGTGATACGGACCTTTACGACGCCTCTGGCAAGAAGCGTATCGGCGAGTTCAAGTCGCTCGACTCCTACATCGTCTCTGCCCAGATGCAGTACCTTTTCTAAGGTAATCTCTTAGGACGATAAAAAGCGTCTCAAACCCTGTCTCCATCGGGGTTTGCGGCGCTTTTTTGCGTTTATACCCTTCCTCATACTGACGGATTACCCCTCTATCTTTTTCCCTAAGCCTTGTGTTAGGGTTGCGCTCCTGTGAAATCGGGAATAACACGAATAAACCCGAAAGCGGCTCTGCCGCACTCAGTGATCCAACAGGAGAGCATCTTGCTTCAGAATTTCATCCGCTCCGCCGCTGCTACTGCGGTCGTTGCAGCTTTCGCTTCCGCCGCTAATGCTGGCGGTTTTCAGCTTACCGAACAGTCCGCTTTAGCCCTTGGTCGCGCCTACGCTGGTGTTGGCGTTGACGGCTCTGACGTTTCTGGCGTTTACTACAACCCCGCTACGATGACCCTTCATCCAGGCACGCAGATGCAGTTGGGTGTGGTTGGCGTTGGTCTCAATCTCGACTATGCCGGCGACAATGGTAGCCGTGAAAACGGTCGCAAGAAGCCTGAAGTCGTGCCGCACGCTTTTGTCTCTCATCAGTTGACGGACGATGCTTGGGTTGGTTTCGCTTTGACGGTACCATTTGGTCTCTCGACCGACTACAGCAATAACTGGGATCAGTCTGGCGACGGTACGAGCGCCATGATCAAGGTGATCGACTTCAATCCGAACGTGGCTTACAAGCTCTCTGATAAGGTGAGTCTGGGTGCTGGTTTTTCTTTCCAGTACGTCGAAGCCAAGCTTGGCTTTAACTGGACCAATCATCCTCAGTTGGGTATCGGAAAAACTGGTATGAGCCATCTTAAGGTTGATGGCCATGCTTGGGGTTGGAACGTTGGCATGATGTGGACACCGGTTGAAACGGTTCGCATTGGTGTTTCCTACCGTTCGAAGGTGGAACACACTGTTGACGGTACGTTGAAGACCGAAAAGAATATCTTGATTCCGATGGTTCCTAATCCTAGCCAACCTAGCGACTTCACAGCACTTCCCACTTCCATGAACGCTTCCGTCACCATGGACGCTCCGGCTTGGGCCATGCTCTCTGCCGCTTGGGATGTTAATGATTGGTTGAGCCTTTATGGCACCTTCCGTTGGGCTGACTGGTCTAGCTTCCAGAGTTTGACGATTGACACCCCTTATAGACCACTTGAAAGCAAGAAGAACTGGAAGGACACCTACCTCATGACCTTGGGTTACGACGCCAAGATGAGCGACTTCTGGACGTTGCGCGGTGGTATCGGTTACGAAACCTCCACGATTTCTGATCCGACGCTTCGTACGGGTACGATTCCTGACGCTGACCGCTACTGGTTAGCCATCGGTTCTTCTTTCCACTGGACGAAGAACTTCCAAACGGACGTCGCTTTTGCCCACTTGCGTGGCGTACACGAACGTAGCGTCTATAACCACAACCGCACGGCTAATGGCGTGACAACTGAACACGCTGGTAAGTTCCGTAAGCTCGACGCCTACCTCCTTGGCGTTCAGGCGCAGTACCGCTTCTAATCGATCCGTTTAGAAAAAGTCTACTCTAGCAAGACCTCGACAAATCTTAGGTTTGTCGGGGTTTTGTGTTTTTGGCATTAGTCGTCAAAGACAAAACGCACAATCAAGTCACCTAACGACGCGCCTTTAGGTAATACATCACGCGCCAAGTGATCGGGCTCAGTGATGGCTGAGAGTCCAACGCTACGACAAAGCGTAGCGGTATAAAGCGCCAAACCTATTTCCATATTGGGACGCAAATTGAAGTGGTCAAGCAAAATGGTGAGAAGCGCAGCGTCTTCTTCCCACAGTGTTTGAGGTGCTGGTTGAAGCTCTGAAAATAAGCAAACGGTAGCGCGCTCTTTTTGGATCAGACATTCGGCTGGCGTCGGACATGTCGTATCGGCATAGCGTGAAGCCAAAGAAGCCACTTCCCCTTCTGTCACAAGAAGCGGATCCACTGGCGTGCAGCGAACGAGTTCCTTGAGTCTCGTGGCGTAACGTCTGCATCGATAGTCTCTCAGCATAGCAGCCTCCTTTGGCGCCGCAACAGTACGGCTCAAAGTTAATCCTACGTGATCTGCTGTGATTTTTACGTCTTCTGTACGTAAATCTGCGATGGTTTACTACAAAAACCTTTATCTAAGTCATGAACTCCTCGGAGAGTGCCATCGATTCACTTGAGACAAGGTATCCTTAAAGATCGGTCTTCGCCCAGAATGTGCTATCGTGCATTCGACCTATGCTTTTTGCGGAGTTGAGTGGAATGAAACCGAGTGCTGTGCCTGCACTGATTAAAGAAAATCTCTTTCGATTTGGCCCAGGTGACAAGTTTGTTTTACCGATTGGCCTATTGACGTCTGATGCGCTTGCGCTTTCTCAATTAGCCCAAACCTGTCGCGACAAAGGTGAACGCCTGCTTGTGATTTGTGCTGATCCTTTGGATGCCGTTCGCCTCACACAAGAACTTCCCTGGTTTAATCCGCAATTAGGTGTGAGACACCTCCCCGACTGGGAAACGCTCCCGTATGACGTTCTGTCACCTCAAGAAGACATCGTCTCCGATCGCCTTGAAACGCTCTACCGCATGACCTCAGGCACGGGGCAGATGGATGTGGTGATTGCATCCGCCGTAACAGCTGCCCAGCGTATGGCCCCCGTCGCTTATATCGGCGCTAATACGTTCTTCTTTAAGACGGGCGACACATTGTCGCTTGAAACACTCAAAGCCAACCTGGTGACGGCTGGTTACGCCCATGTCAAGCAAGTCTTGGCAGCAGGCGAATTTGCGGTTCGTGGCGGCATCATTGACGTCTTCCCAATGGGGTCAGATAGACCATTCAGACTGGATATGTTCGATAACGAGATCGAATCTATCCGTTGGTTTGACGTTGAAACGCAGCGCTCAATGGAGACAGTCAAAGACATTCGTTTGCTACCCGGTCATGAATTCCCCGTGACCCCAGAAGCAGTGACGGGTTTTAGACTGCGTTGGCGTACGCGCTTTTCGGGTGACCCTAGTAAGAGCCTTGTCTATCGAGATTTAGGCAATAGTGTGTTGCCACCAGGGATTGAATACTATCTCCCCCTCTTCTTTGAAGAAACGGCGACCCTTGCCGACTATCTTGCTGAAGGCACCAAGGTGGTGTTGATTGGTGACGTCCGTCAGGCGCTTGAAACCTTCATGAAGGACACCACGTCGCGCTCTCGTATGCTTGAGGCCGACAAGGATCGCCCGGCCATGCGTCCAGACGAACTCTGGTTGACGCCTGATGGCTTTTTTACGAGCCTTCAAAAGTTTGCACGCTTTAATTTTAAGCGTGAAGGTAACCCTGACGAAGCAAAACTTCTTCAAGGGGTGGGCGTTGATCGTAAGAGCCAAAACCCGATTGCTAAACTCCTTGACTTCACCTCAACAGCCAAAACGCGTGGCATGCGTACCTTGATTGCGGCCACCTCGGTGGGTCGTATGGGGACGATGGGTGAACTCTTTAGAGCGTCGGGCTTAACGTTCACGGAGTTTGATTCTTGGGACGATTTTTTAGCGAGTAACGACCCCGTAGGTTTGGTTGCCGCGCCTTTATACCAAGGGAGTGTTCTCACCGACCCGAAGGTAGCGGTCCTTACTGAAACTGAACTCTATGCCGCTAGCCCCACGCGTTCACGCCTACGTCGTCAGCGTGTGAGCACCAATATCGAAATGATCGTGCGTGACGTCTCCGAATTAAAGGTCGGTGATGCGGTCGTGCACCTTGAGCACGGAATTGGTCGCTATCAAGGGTTAGTCCACATGGATACGCCTGAAGGCGAAGCTGAGTTCTTACGCTTAGACTACAAAAATGACGCCAAGCTTTTTGTTCCTATTGCCAACTTGCACCTCATTTCGCGTTATTCGGGTGCCGATCCAGAAAACGCGCCATTACACACCTTAGGTCGTGGCGACTGGGAAAAAGCTCGTAAGAAGGCCGCTCAACAAGTTCGAGATACGGCTGCTGAACTCTTACACCTCTACGCTCTTCGTGAAACGCGTCAAGGCTTTGTCTTCCCGATTGACATCAGTGACTATGAAGCGTTCTGTGAAGGCTTTGCCTTTGAAGAAACGCCTGACCAAGCTGCTGCCATTGGCGCTGTGCTCAAAGACATGACGAGCGGCAAATCCATGGACCGTTTGGTTTGTGGGGACGTGGGCTTTGGTAAAACTGAAGTCGCATTGCGTGCGGCCTTTGTAGCTGTATCTGCTGGCAAACAAGTCGCTGTGCTGTGCCCAACGACGTTGCTTGCAGAACAACACGCGCAAACCTTTAAAGACCGCTTTGCGCCGTGGCCTGTGCAGGTCGCAGAACTCTCTCGCTTTAGAACCGGTCGCGAAACCACCAAGGCCATTGCCGGCATTGAAGACGGCACTGTTGACATTGTCATTGGGACGCATAAATTGCTCACGGGTAAGGTGAACTTCAAGCGCCTAGGTCTAGTCATCATTGACGAAGAACATCGCTTTGGTGTGCGCCAAAAAGAAGCCCTTCGCAAGTTGCGTGCCGAGGTCGACGTGTTGACACTCACTGCGACACCGATTCCGCGTACGCTCTCGATGAGTCTTGAAGGGATTCGCGATTTCTCTGTAATTGCAACCGCCCCAGAACGTCGTCTCTCGGTCAAGACCTTCGTGCACGCTGAGGAATCAGGCTTGATTCGTGAAGCCGTCATTCGTGAATTAAAGCGTGGCGGTCAGGTCTACTTCTTACATAACGAAGTCGAAACGATCGAAAATCGACGTGAACAATTGGCGACATTGATTCCGGAAGCCCGCATTGCTGTGGCGCATGGTCAGATGAGCGAACGTGAGCTCGAACACATCATGCGTGAGTTCTATCAGCAACGATACAACTTGCTTCTTTGCACAACGATTATCGAAACCGGGATTGACGTACCGACCGCCAACACGATCATCATGCAGCGTGCCGACAAGTTAGGATTGGCGCAGTTACACCAATTACGCGGTCGTGTGGGTCGAAGTCACCATCAGGCCTATGCGTATTTGTTGACGCCACCTTCGGGTGCCACAACCAAACAAGCCAAGCAACGTCTTGAAGCCATTCAGTCGCTTGAAGAATTGGGTAGCGGCTTCTACCTCGCCATGCATGACTTAGAAATTCGTGGCGCAGGTGAAGTCTTGGGTGAGCATCAGTCTGGCGAAATTGCCGAAGTGGGCTTTGACCTTTATAGCCGCATGCTTGCCAATGCCGTAAAGAGCCTTAAGCGTGGTGAAACTCCCGACTTCGATGGTCCCTTGGTGGCGACCACTGAAATCTCGTTACATGCGCCTGCACTACTCCCGAGCGACTATGTCTCTGACGTCTCTCAGCGCCTTGGGTTCTATAAAGAACTCTCGTCAGCCACCTCTGTCGACGACATCATTCACACGACTGAGTCGCTCGCAGACCGCTATGGCAAACTGCCTGACGCAGCACTACGTCTAACGCAAATCCATCGTTTGCGTTTACGTTGTGAGGCCTTAGGCATTCGAAAGATTGACTGCGCAGATACGGCGACAGTGATGACTTTTACGGCCAATCCCAACATTGAACCCATGGCCTTGATTCGTCTCTTGCAATCTCGCAAGGACGCGCGCATGCTCGGTCCCGACAAACTGCGTATCGACGCGGGTGGCGCTACACCTGAACATCGCTTAACGTTGGTACAAACAGTGATTTCTGCGCTTGAGCAAAAATAGTCTGAGGTCACATCAGCACAAAGCCCAAAAAGGCGACGATTCTTCGTGAATGGTCGCCTTTGGCTTTCTGTCACACCTTCTTTTGATCGGCCTGCACACCCACAAACTAGCGATAACCCTCAAAACCGATCGCGTTCAACTAAAACTAAGATTCGCACGGCATACTTTCTAGACACAGAAAAAAACGCCTTTCATAGGAAGAGCTATGCAGAATGAAAACACCACGGCGACCGCCCCAATGACGGCCGACTCCCTCAAAGCTGCTTATGACGCATTACCTCACCAGCTTCGACCCTTCTATGCCTATCTTCATACGGCAACGACGGCCCTTTTGAACGCCATTTATCGTGGTGACGCCGCTCAGGCCATTCGCGCCATGGCTGCTGACGGTCAGCATAGCCGTGAGCTCTCTGATTCGATCATGTTGGCTGAATCCTTTGCGGCGCAATTAGCTGAAGACGCCGCTGAATTTGATCGTCCGGGATTGACTGACGAAGGGCTTCAGGCCTTAATTCAAGCCTTTGTGGACCACTGTAACGCTGCCCCAGGTCAAAGTCCTTTGACGGTGGCTTTGGATGCGCTCTTTGGTGGCTTGATGTCAAATGATGACTTCACAAACCATCCGTCACCAGACGAAGCCGTGGCCTCGGTCTTGATTCATCACCCGGCCAAGGCACATATCACGCAAGCCTTTAATGACCTCAATGCGTTGCTCGATCGTCTTTTTGACTACGACCCAACAGCCAGCGACTTCCCAGGTAGCTTGATTGAACTCCCAGATGAGGCGGCTGACACGCGTAGCATTACGCAAGCCGCACAGCGCCTTTCTGCTCAGACGCGCGGGTTTTATGCTTGGATTCATAACACCGTCTTCACGTTAGCGGACGGCTTCGTGGGTGGTGATGCCGAAGAACTTCAGCGCCGACTCTTAGACGCTGGGCTCGAACCCTTGTTTGTGCGCGCGATCCTTGACCAGATGACCGCATCCGTCACAGTGCGTGAAGTCTTACTAGTTGACGAAGAAGCTTTTGAGCCCTTTAGCTATAGCCTTTCCAACCTTGAAACGACCTTGACGCGTTTACGCGAAAGCTTTGCACAGTCAGTCGACATGCATCCCTTAGATCGCACGATCCGCCTACTCGTTGCCGCCTTGGCGGGCGTAACGGGATGCCGTCCAGAAGACCTTGATAGCACGTTGGATGCGCCACTCAAAACCATTGGCGACAAAGAAGCTGCTTCTTTCGGGTTAGCCGTCACGTTTGCAGCTGAAATGGCGGGCGTTGAGTTGGTTAAAACGATGAATAGCGCCTCCACGCTTTGGGACAACTTCTCGACGGCCTGTACGCGTGCTGAACAATGCCGTCTCTGTGGCACCCTCACCTTTGCTTTGCGTCCTGCCATGACCTTCTTGACGCACAAGGATCTCTTACTGCCGATCCTGGCCGAAGCGCAGATGAAGCCTGAAGAATTTGAAGAAATTTTGGGTTCTTTGGATCACCTCAGCGACTTCTTGTTGAGCTTCCAGCCAAACTGGGCTGACCAAGAAATGATCAATAAGCTCGTTAACGAAGCGGGTGGCACGCAAGAAGAAGCCCTCAAGAAGGCAGTGAGCTTCCAAGAATTGTTGTTAGAAACGCTTTCGCATATGGATCCGCATAACCGCGAACTCCTATCCAACGACATCTTGCACTTGGCCTTCCTCTTGGGTGGCATGCACTCCTTGCCGCCCGAAACGACGGCATCGATTTATCGTGAAGCCTATCCGGATCTACCGAATGCTCCGGTTTGCGGCTTCCTCTCTTGCGAAGTGCTCTTTGCTGCCCAAGCCTTGGCCGAAAGCCAAGCTGGTCTTCAGAGTGCACAGGCCTAAACGATGAGCAAGTCGTGGACAATCGGACTCATGGCGCTGACTTTGGCGAGCGTGATGAGTCCTGTGACCCATGCCACCGAGGTGCGAAATATCACCTCGGCCGAGGTCTATTTTTCACCTGAAGCAAGCGGGCAGAAAGTGCTGTGTGGGCTCATTGACGGCGCCCAATCGCTCGTTCGCGTTGCGGCCTTTCACTTTGCTGAGACGCCGATCCTTGACGCTCTGATTCGTGCGCATCAGCGTGGTATTAAGGTCGAAGTGTTGCTTGACAAAGAACACATCGAATATCGACCAAAGAAAGCGGCACCAGGCACAACGCCAGAGCCCAGCCCTGTGTTAACGCGTTTAATGAAGGCAGGGATCGCGGCCTACGTCGACACCACACACCACACCATGCACAATAAGTTCATGGTCGTTGACGGCAAGATCGTCACGACAGGAAGCTACAACTTCAACAAGAAGGCTGAAAGCAAAAACGCTGAAAACCTTTTGGTTCTTCATTCTGTTGAACTCGCCAAAGCCTACGACAACAATTGGCTACACCATCAATCGCATAGCCAACGCTACTGATGGCGCATAAAAAGAGAGCACCGACATCCCTTGCGATTCGGTGCTCTTACGTTTTGTGCTAGGCAAAGCGCTTTGATTAATTTTTCTTCAAAGCAGCCAATGCAGCAAAGGGATTGGGCTTTTCGCTCATCACGACTTCTTCAGGATCAGGTTCAAAGTCCATTTCGCAGTCTTCGTGAACGGGCATCGCGGGGAGCGACAAAATCGCTTCTTCTTGCACCCAATCCGCGACCGACAACGCACGACTACCCACGATCACTTCTTCGTCATCCCCTTCTTCATCAAGGGGTAAAGCGTTGGCTTCAGCTTCGGTCTTCGTAAAGCGGAACGTCAGTTCACGTTCGATCGAATAGACAACGGGTTCATTGCAGCGTGCACACTGCATCACAACATCAGCCGCAAAGCGTAGGCTCGCAGCCGGCAAACGTTCGATCACACCCAAGCCCGTCACGCTAAAGGTGAGCGGCCCTTCGAGCGACTCGACAAAAGCGGCAAGTTCAGGCATTTCTTCGAGTTGCAACTCCCCTTCGACAGTCTGACGAGTACGGGCAATTTCAAAGATATCAAGCGTAAGCGACATGGTTTCCTCTAACTAAAAGGCCGTCTATAGGCCGTCCTCAAAGGATACATGGTTCACACGTAAAACGGAAAGCACCTGCAAAAAAACTTACTGCAAACGCACTTCGATGTGCGCTGAGAGCTGAAAGCACATTACAATTCTCTACATCATGACTAAAGAACTTATCCTTGCTTCGAGCTCCCGCTATCGCCGCGAGCTCCTCGACCGTCTTGGCATCGCTTATACCTGCGAAAGCCCTGACATTGATGAATCTAGCCTTCCCGGTGAAACGCCGCAGGATACGGCTATGCGTTTGGCTGAAATGAAGGCCCGCGCCATTTGGGAAAAACACCCTGGCACCGTGGTCATTGGTTCAGACCAGGTCGCTGACCTTGCGGGTGAAAAGCTCGGCAAGCCCCATACGCGCGAAAATGCTATTAAGCAGTTGCAGCGTATGCAGGGTAATGAAGTGGTCTTTACGACGGCCCTTTGTGTCATTAACGCCGAAGGTCACGCCGAAACCATCAAGAGCCAAACCACGATTCGTATGCGTCAACTTTCTGATGAAACGATTGCCGACTATGTCGATCGTGAAAAGCCCTTCGATTGCGCCGGTGCCGCGAAGATCGAACGTTTAGGCATTGCGCTCATGGAAAGCGTGACATCTGACGACCCGACCTCGTTGATTGGCTTACCGCTCATGAAGCTCACGACGCTTTTGACGCGTGCCGACGTGACCGTTTTAGCTGGCCTTAAAGCCTAATTTTTGAAGGACATTCATCATGGCCGGCACGATCTATTGCCTTCCTAACCTCATTGCTGACGACACCCTTGAAGCGGCGATTCCACCCCTAGTACGTACGCGTGCGACGGGCATTCGTTACTTCTTGGTTGAAGCCGCCAAAACAGCCCGCGCTTATTTGAAGTTGCTCGGGCACCCAGGGCCTATTGCCGACCTGACGATTGAGGAAATCGGGCATGATCCTGATCCGGCCAAGATTGACCGTTGGCTCGAACCTGTGCTCGCTGGTACGGATGTGGCCATTTTGAGTGAATCGGGGTGTCCCGGCATTGCCGACCCCGGCGCTCAGATCGTTGCACGCGCCCAAGAAAAAGGCCTGCGTGTCGTCCCATGGGTGGGACCCTCTTCGATTTTGATGACTTTGATGGCTAGCGGCCTTGATGGCCAACGTTTTCGCTTCTTAGGCTATTTGCCCGTGCATGCCAACGAACGTGCCGCCGCCATTAAAGACGTTGAAGCGCAAAGCCGCCGCTCCGAAACCCAACTTTTTATTGAGACCCCGTATCGCAATACCGCGATGCTCGAAGGGTTACTTAATACCTTGCATCCGACGACGCGTCTCACGGTCGCGACTGACATTACAGGGACGTCAGAGTGCATTCGTACGCTCTCAGTCTCAGCCTGGAAAGCGCTACCGAGCGACGCACGTCAATTACCAAAACTTCCAACTGTCTTTGCCCTCTTAGCAGCACCTTCGGGTGAAGCGCCACGCTACGCGCCCACAGCGGCTAAGCGTAAGGGCGAGTCCACCCCTTTCAATAAAGGGGCAAAATCCCAAACGAGCACACATGCTCGTCGTACGCGAACGTCCTCTAAGCGTCCCGCTCGAGGTTAAACACAAATGACACTCGATCGCGTGCTCGCCCAACTTCAAGCCTTACCGATCGACCGCCTACAAACGTGGGCGGGTTTGGCGTTGCTGCTATTGGTGGCGCTCGCGTTTTATATTCATCACCGTCGACAAAAAGCGAAACGTAATATCGGTATTGCCCGTCTAGAGCAAACCTTTGTCCTTGAAAAAGACCCGATGGCACCCGTGACACCTTCGCTTTCAGAAGTTCGTCCTGATCCTTTGGCAGATGACGACATTGAAACCATTCAAAAGACGGTGCTCACCGAAAAAAGGATTGATCCAACACACCCCGACACCCCCGTTGACGAGGTGCTTGAGCCACTTGAAAAAGAGGTGCCCTCTAGCGCACCGACGCCTGAGGTCGATCTGGTGAACGATCCGCCATTTGAGCCACCATTTACGGTTGCTGAGCCGATCGTGAGACCTAATGTCCCTACGTTTCCGCCTTTTGAATTCTTGAAGACCTTGCCATTTGTACTTCGAGAAGGTTTAGTCACGCGCCATATTGACCTCTTGGGAATTGGTGTAGAGGCCGTCTTTTTCCCAGCTGACGCCGTCAATGCCATCGGGGATACAGTACTTCGGCTAGTACCCTTCTTGCCTGAAGAGGCTGGCACCTTGATTTGTCGCGAACAAGACCGCCGCACGTTTACGGTTGGGCCCTTATTTGCACAGCCCGATGCCGTCATTGCACTGCGTCACGGGTTATTGAGTGTTGAATATAAGTCTCGTGGCGGACGGTGCGACCACCCTGACGATTTGATCGGTAGCCTACGCCCGAAAGACCTTCTTCAGACGGTGATTGAGGCCATGGTCTTATCTGCGAGTGAAAGTCGTCCTGTGGCACCGATTTTGCGCACACACAACGCCGTTTACTTTTTAAGACCGAGTCCAGCCATCATGGCGCTTCTCACCGAACGCCTTGAATCGGCCGTGTCGTTCATTAGTCCTTATGCTGAACGTAGTGGCATTAGTGCGTCAGACTATGCGTCTCTATGCTTAGTCCCCGCACAGATGCTCAATAAATCGTTGCCAGGTCAACAGAACACTGCGGGCGAAAAAGCGCATCGCGATATGCTCCGATAAAGCATCTCAAATCATTACAAAAATGACATCACACTGAAATCCTCGTTATATTGAATCTTAAGAGATTCTTTATGCTGCGAGGAGGTCTTTATGCACGCGGTGCGTTTTCTTACGTTATCTACACTCACGCTTGCAACGCTAGAAGCATTCGCGAACCTTCAGGTGACCGTACCTCAGAGTTGGCTCAAAGCCGACGTGTCGTTACCTCGTCAAAGCCATGACTCGCTTCAGGTCACCTTTTCGCCAGAGATCAGCAAGTGTCGCGCAAACTATGGCTCTCAAGCATATGCGGTCTGTGCCCGCCCCTTTGGACTAGACGGTCGCCGCGTGACTGGGGTGCGATTAGAACCTCAACTCGCAGGCACCTGGCGTTGGCGCGACTCGACCACGTTATCCTTTACGCCGACAGACGCTTGGCCCGAAAAAACAGCCTTCAAAGTCGTCTTGGACGACTTACGACTGCCTGCCGCCACTACGCTCACAAACCCTCAAGTCACCTTCTCAACGCCACCCCTGACCATGTCAGGCCACATGACCTTTTGGCTTGACCCAGCGGTTGACGGAGATCGCGCATTAAGCATTGATGCGTCATTGAGTACCGTAGTACATGACACGGCCGCCTTTGAAAGAAGCACCGAAATTCAATTGCCTATTGGGACTGAGCTACGTCTCAAAAAGCCGACCTTCATTTGGAATCACAACAAGACCCAGGTCTACATTCGTCTTCCGATTGAGCAGTTAGGCAGTCAACCCACCGACGTCACCGTACGCTTTCCGATGGCTGTCGCGCGTTGGGAAGCCAATAAAACAGGACGACCTGTCGTTAAACCTGGCTTTGAAGTCGCTCAATTTAGTCACACGGTACCGGCTAGCCATGGGCTTTATGCCATTAAAGATGTCCAACTCTATCCGACGCGTACCGACACCTTAGAAAGCGTCTACCAACTCACGTTGCGACCTAGCCTTCTCACCAAGCCCGCAGACCTTCTTAAAGCCCTTCGCGTCACCGTGCTGCCTGCACGCCTTAACGACGATGCAGCAAGTCCTACCGATTGGCAACGCGCACCCGTGATTACCGACGACGTGCTCACGCGCGGCACGCCAGTAAGCCTGGAACTCAAAACAGATCCAGAGATCCCGACGGACAAAATCACCTTGAACCTTCGCGCGCCTAAAGGGCAGTACTTGCATGTGGCCTTACCGCAAGGCTTTGGACCACGATCAGACACGGGACTCACCAAAGCGTGGCACAGCGTCATGCCACTTCATGACCCAGGTGCCGAAGTTGGTTTCTTGGCCCCTGGCCACATGATGACGCTCTCAGGCAAACGCTCGCTCACGCTCTTAGCCGACGGGGTCGATCGTTTACGTTGGCGCATTGAACGCATTCGAGATCCTTTCTTGGCCATGGTGGCCACGCAATATCGTGCCCATGAATTTTCGCAACAAGCCGATACGTTATCGGATGCCAAAACGGGCGAAATCCCTTTGGTCAAAGGGCATCGGTTTGCCTCATTATCCTTTGATGCTGCGGCATTACCTGGTCAAAAGTCAGGTCTCTTTCAAGTCACCCTGGTGGGCGAAAAGAAAACCCCAACAGGTTGGGAAGAAGTGGCTCAGTCGCAAAAGCGCGTCCTGGTCACCGATACAGGGCTCATTGCCAAAACCTCACGCGAAGGTTTGACCACAGTCTTTACGACGAACCTTGTCACGGGCAACACCACCGAAGGGATCAACGTCTCCCTCTTGGGGGCCAATGGCGTGCCACTACAAACTGTCAAAACGGATAGCCAAGGCATTGCCCGCTTTCATTCCACCAAAGGCCTTACACGCGAAAAAGCGCCCACAGCAATTGTCGCGATGGATCCAAATACGGGGGACTTAGCCTGGTTATCTTTGGCGGATGCTTCAAACGTTGACCATATGATTGACCTTGAGACATCAGGTCGTCAGGTGGCAGACGACGGGCTCACGGGCTTAGTCTTTGCTGATCGTGGGCTCTATCGTCCTGGTGATGAGGTGCACACTGGTGTGATCGTCAAGACCGCCGACTGGCATCCCCTTCCGCAAGGCCTTCCTTTAACGCTACGGGCAACCGACACAGCAGGCAATCTCGTTTTTGAAAAGGCTGTAACACTCACTCCGGAAGGGACAACCGAAAGCACATGGTTACTCCCTAAAGACGTGTTACCTGGCAACTTGCGTGTGGATTTATTGGCTGGCGAAACCGTGCTCTCGACGCACAACGCGTTGATAGGCGACTTTACGCCCGAATCAATGCGCTTGTCGGCGACTATCAAAGATCAAGCACCTGGCTGGTTGCTGCCAGGCGACCTTCTCATTGATAGTCACCTCACGATGAACTATGGTGCGACGGCGGCCAATCGTTTGGTCTCGGGGCGTGCCGCCTTTTCGTCCGCAGGTGAACTTCAGTTCCCAGGATGGTCAGCATGGACCTTTGTCGATCCGACACCTTTTGAGGGTCACAAAGAAGCCATTACACTCAAAGCACAAACGACCGACAATCAAGGTAAAGCCTCGATCACGGTGCCCATTGCGACTGAAGGCACCTTACGTACCCGCATCTTACTCGAAGGCTTTGAAGTCGCTGGCACCCGTGCCGCGACCGAAAACCTCGACTTCATTGTCTCGCCCGCAACTGAAATGTTGGGCTACCAAACCAAAGACGCGTCGCCAAGCCTCTCTAACAACGAAGCCGGTGTGTCGCGTGCCATTGACTTTTGCCTCATTGACCGCTTCTTAAAGCCTCGCACGAACACCACTTTGATCGTCACGACAGCACGACGCCAAAGCGTGACGGAACTCTCGACCGACAGTCAAGGGATGTTGCGTTATAGCGATCGTACGGTTGAAACCCCGGTCTCGACCACGACGTTAACTACCGACGCAAATGGCCAGGTATCCTTTGAACTCGACACACAAACGCCGGGCGCTTTTGTTTTATTGGTTCAAAATGCCCAAGGGCAACCTTTAGCGAAACTCCCCTACGAGGTCTCGGGCGACGACTTGCGTCCCGTTTTAGCCAACGACGTTCCAGATGCCCCCTTACGTCTTCGTGTCGAGAAGGACACTTTAGAAGCCAACGAAACCGCTTCGCTTCAACTCACCTCACCCTTTGATGGGATGGCACTTTTGACGCTTGAAAGCGATCGTATTCTCACATCAAAATGGGTCAAAGTGAAGCGCGGCAACAATACGCTTACGCTCGCCATGCCTCAAGACGTCAACGGTAGGGCTTGGCTCTACGCATCCCTCATTCGTTCGTCTTCTGAAGCGCATCGCTACCTCAAGGCGTATACCCGAAGCGCAGTCCCCGTGATGCTTAACCTCAAAAAGCGTGCGTTAGATCTCACACTCGAAGCACCTAAAGCGGTGGCTCATACAAAGGCCTTGCAAGTCACGGTCAAGACTTCAAGCCCGAGTCGCGTCTTCTTGTGGGCGGTCGACGAAGGCATTTTGTCACTCACGGGCTATCGCACACCTAGTCCCGTTGATGCCATTCTCAAAGACCGTGCGCTTCAAGTTGAAACTCGTCAAACCTTGGACACTCTGATCCCAGAAGGTATCAAGTTGCCTAGCGACACGACCTATGGGGGTGGCCTCTTTATGGCCAAAGATATGGCAAACGCCTTGGCCAATCCCTTTAGACGAACCGCACAAAAAGCCGCCGTGTGGTGGGCGGGTAGCATAGAAACCGATGCCAATGGCCGCACATTGAATGTCAGGCTCCCAGAAGTCTTTAATGGGCGCGTACGCTTGATGGCTACGGGTGCATCGTTCGATCAGATTGGCCACACGGAGACACAGGTTGAGATTCGTGCACCCCAAATTCTGACGCCTATGTTGCCTCTCTTTGCAACGCCAGGCGACACCTTCCGTGCGGTAGCGACCCTGCGTAGCGACACGCCTTGGACAGGAACCGTGACGATGACGCCGCCCAAAGGGTTTAAGGTTGACGCCTCCTCTAACGCCGTCCAATTGCCACAAGCGGGCGAAGCGCGCGTCTGGACTGATCTCACGGTCGGACTAAACTTAGGCAATACGCCCATCACCGTCACTGCCACAAACCAAACGGGCGATACTTTAGAACGCACCGAGACCCTCTCTGTGCGTCCTTCAGTGCCTCGTATGCTTGACCTTCATTGGGCAGCCTTTGGGGCAGAAACGACCAAAACATTGCCTTCAATGATGGCTTTAGCGCCAACGGGGGAAACCACATCCGCTACGATCAGCACGACGCCATTGCCTTTGGTTTTAGGCCTCATGCAGGGGCTTCCGAGCCCCAAATGGGCTAGCCCAGAAACCGCAATCGGTGCCGCACACGCCTGGGCACTGCTTAGAAATACACCTGAGATATCGCTCACGCAAACCCCTGAGGACTTTGCCAAAGAGGCTGATCAACGCATCAACGAAGCCCTGCAACAGATTCGAGACCACATGCAGTGGAATGGTTTAGCGCCGTGGCGTGGTGACGCGCCGTCGCTACTCACGTCTGCCTGGGCGCTTGACTTCTTACTCACGTTACGTGAAAAGCAAATCGGGTTTGATCCCAACCTCTTGACGCAACTCACGCAAGCGCTATCCAATCATCTCGATGGCTTTACGCCAGAGACCTTAGACGAAGCACGCACCGTAGCTTGGAGTTTGGCCCTCTTGACCCGAGAAGGTAGCCTTGAAGTCGAACGCATCGAAGCACTACGCCGTCGGATGGATGCACGACAGTTCGATTGGCAGCACGACTTAACGGCGCTTTATTTAGCCCATGCCTATCGCTTGATGCGCTTAACTGAAGAAGCGGATTCGTTAGAGCGCAACACAATCCAACTTTCGGTCAATAAGGTGGATGGCGCTGGCGCACAAACTTTGGGTGGGCTACCCGCACTTGCTGCCCTTTCACGTCTTAACAAAAAGACCGATCAGCTTTTAGGAGCGCTTAACACCCGCAATGTCTCGAACTTAAGCGTACGAGAGCGTGCGTTGGTGGCGGCCGCCTTAGCTTCTCTCACGCAACCCTCCAAAGCGTCTTTAGACAAAGTGACTCTCACTTGCGTCAAACCCGATGCCACGCGCGGCAAAGAAACCATGACACGCACTGACACTCGCCTCACACTGACGTCGCCAGGTTGCCCGCAATTCCAAGTGGTGAGCCAAACGCCACTTAAAGGACTTTATTGGCAAACCACGGCTAGCGGCTGGCCGGTCGCTGCACCAACCGAAGCGGTTGAAGCAGGAATCGAGGTCACAAAGCGTCTTTTAAATGAAACTGGGCAAGTCATCACCCCTGAAACACCAGTAAAGCCTGGTGACATTTTGACGGTTGAAATTCGAGCGCGACGCGTTGGCGAAACGTTTTATACACCCGTCATCATTACCGATCTTTTGCCAACCGGTTTTGCGTTACTCAACCCAGAAACGCAACTCGACGGTATGGACGTCATGAGTACACATACGGCTGAAGATCGTTTAGTGGGTGTCGTTCGTCTCAACCAACAAGAATCGGTCTTTACGTACGACATCCGTGCGCAAACCGTTGGTACCTTTACTGTGCCGCCCGTTGTGGCTGAAGATGGGGCTGATCCCGCATTGCATGGCCGAGACAAAGGCAGTACGCTCACAGTGAAGCCTTAAATATCGGAGTACTGCATGCGTTGGTTCCTTCGCCTCGCCCTTGGTGTCACCGTGCTGACTGTGGTCGGCACGGGTGGCGTCCTTTTGTGGGCGCATCAGCAACCTAAGCCCAAACTTATTGACGACTCGACGCAATGGTCTCAAGTGACCCTCGATCGCGAAGGGCGTTTGTTGCATTTAGCCCTTACAAAGGACGGCTACTATCGACTACCTGTCACGACAGAGGCGCTCTCTCGTGAAGCTATCGAGGCGACACTTCGTTATGAAGACCGTTACTTTTATGACCATCCAGGCGTCAATCCTTTGTCTGTCGTCAGAGCGGCCTGGTCGACCGCGATGGGACCACGCAAAATCGGTGCATCTACGCTCACGATGCAGGTAGCAAGACGTCTACAAAACCTTGACACTCGCACGTGGCGGGGCAAACTCTCCCAAATGCTTTGGGCGCTTCGCTATGACGCGCATTACACCAAAGACGAAATCCTGAGTGCCTATTTGAGCCTCGCCCCCTATGGTGGCAATGTCGAAGGCATTGAAGCAGCGAGCCTGGTGTATTTTGGTAAACACGCGTCCCAACTCACAACCGCTGAAGCGATTGCGCTCTCGGTGGTACCACAAAACCCAGTCAAACGCTCGCCCCTCACTGGGCAAGACTTTGATAAAGCCCGTATCGCTGCAGGCGAACGTGCGCTTAAGTCGGGGTTCATTCATCCGCGCTTAAGCCCCATCATCACGGCGCCCCTCAAAGTACAACCTCGTTCGGCGCTCCCCTTTCATGCGCCCCACTTTGTGCGTCTTGTTGAAATCACGCATCCCAATCAGACACTCAACACCACGTTGAGTCTCTCGCTCAATGAGTCGCTCGACAAACTGCTCAAATCAACCGTTGCGCGACTCAAACCCTATGGTGTGCCTAACGGTGCCTTGATGGTTGTCGACACACGCGACATGTCGGTCTTGGCGCATATTGGGAGCGCAGACTTTTTTGATAGCCAGATTGCTGGTGAAGTCGACGGCACACTCGCACCACGAAGCCCCGGTTCCACCCTTAAACCCTTTGTCTATGGCTTAGCGCTTGACCAAGGGCTTATTCATGCTCAATCGCTCTTGATGGATGAGCCTCGAGACTTTCATGGCTATCAGCCCGGCAACTCCGACAAACGCTATCGTGGCCCATTACATGCAACGGATGCCCTCAACGAAAGCCGCAATGTGCCGGCCATCACGTTAGCGAGTCAACTCAAACCCGACCTCTATGCCTTTTTGAATCAAGCTGGCGTGCCACTCACACACCCGCGTGAGCATTACGGTCTCTCGATTGTGTTGGGTGGTGCAGAAGTCACCATGACTCACTTGGCTGAACTTTATTCGACGCTCGCTAATCATGGGTTATGGCGCCAGGTTGTCCGTAGTGACGCGGATAGCGCGAAGGCAACACGCCCATTACTCTCGCCAGAAGCCGCGTGGATTGTGCGTCGTATGCTTGCTGATGGCGGCGAGACAATCAAGGTGAACGGCCTAGAGGTCCCCCTACTCTGGAAAACTGGCACCTCAAACGGCTTTAGAGATGCTTGGACAGCGGGGCTTGCAGGTCACTATGCAATTGTCGTGTGGTTAGGTAACTTTAATGGGCGACCTGGCCCCTGGTTGCAAGGCGCACTCGTTGCGCAACCGCTTTTTAAGAGCGTCGCCACACGCCTATTGACGGACCGTCAATTTGCCCTCACCCAGGACGACCTGAGAGCCTTGAATGCCCGACCACCCCTTGTGAGTGAAGAAACGGTTTGTCGTTCTACTGGCGACCTCGCCACCGACGCCGAAGGGGATGTGCGTTGCACGGACACCATGAAAGCGTGGTTTATTCCTGGACGAAGTCCCATTCGTGAAACCGGGTTTTTAAAGCCCGTTCTCATCGACAAAACGACGGGGTTACGCGCCTGTCAAGAGGGGCCAAACACCGAAATCCAGTATCTTGAACACTGGCCTACTGAATACCTACAACGCTTTTTGCAAGCGGGTATCGTTAAGCCCGCGTTGCCTGCTTGGGATCCTGCCTGTCAACGTCCGCAACAGGTGACGGGGCCCGCTCCCAAGATTCTGAGTCCTCGTGCCAAGACGCGTTACTTTACGAGTGGTAGCGACACGCCACAAGCACGTATTGTGCTTCGAGCAAGTACGCCGCCTGACGCCAAGCTCGTCTATTGGTTTGTCGGAGACCGATTGATTGATGTTACGCCATCAGGTCGTAGTCTGGTGTGGGAGGCGACGCCAGGCACCCATCAGCTGATTGCCGTTGACGACCTCGGACGCCGAACACAACGAACTGTTGAGGTTCAACAGCCTTGACAAAATCAACACAAAGGCCGCCTGACCTGCCATCAGACGGCCTCATGTTTAATTAACGAACCAATTCATAGGGCCACTGAATCACGCCCAAGAAATTTCGAACATCGTGGTAGCCACTTTGCGCCATGATGCGCCCCGAGACGTCGCTACGACGCCCCGAGCGGCAATACACCAACACGGTTTGCTTTAAATCTGGGGCTTGCGGCAAAACGCGACCCAACGTAATTTCACCCATCGGCACATTGATTGCACCAGGCACATGGCCCATCGCAAATTCATGCGGCTCGCGCACATCCAAGATCACAACGTCTTGGCTATCCATCAACGCCTTTGCTTCTTCTGGCGTAATGGTCTGAAATCCATCCGGTGTTTCACCAAGCACGCTTATCCTCCAACTCGTTAACTGAAGTCAGCGAAATCATAGCAAATTATTCCTCTCGCAAAAAGCGCTTTTTTGTAAGCACTTGGGCACGATTCTCGCTTTTAATATAACAAAAGAGGTGTTTGCTCTTCTCAACAAACACCTCTTTGAAACTTAACCACGAGACGATTAAATCCCCTGAATCTTCTGACCGCGCAAGGCCTGAATCCAATCAGGCATATAGGGCATCGACCAATCGATCACAGTCTGAGCGGGGCCAATCATCACAGATTGCTGCCACATATTGCTCGAGCTGAGTTTATCGGACAACCCAAACAAAAAGACACAAGCAGCCACAACAATGATGCCTCGCACAAACCCAAAGACAGCGCCCAAGACACGGTCTTCAAAGGAGAGCGAAGCGACCTCCATCATCTTTCGCAAAATAAAACCGAAAAGGCCAACGGCAAACAAGCATCCGACCAAAATCAAGACGGACGCAATGATGACCTTCGGGAGGTAGCCTAGACTTTCGAGCGGAATACGGTCAGCGATCTCACCCGCAAAGCTCATACTCAACATAATGCCAGCGATCCACCCCACGATGGCGAGCACTTCTCGAACGACGCCGCGCATCACGCCGACAATGGTCGAGAGCAAAAGAACCGCGCTAATGATCCAATCAATTTCAGTCATGAGATAGAAAGAGGCACAAAAGAAAAAACAGAAAAAATAAGCGCAGATCCCACAAGAACCTGCGCTTTGGATGTTGATGCGTATTCTATCTGAAAACGCTTCTTATTGGTTACCCACAATGAGTTTACCCGTGTGGCCTGTGAGTGCCAACGTACCTTGTACGCCTCGCGCTTCTTCTTGCGTCTTATATAGACCTACGCGTACGCGCCAGATGACACCGGCTTTTTGTTCAAGCGCAAGCTTATAGGCTGGTAACCCCTGATTCGTCAATTCACGCACCAGACGATCGGCATTACGCTCACTGCTCGTTGCCAAAACCTGCACGAAATAGCCTTTACCTGTCGGCGCCGTCAAACCCACCTTCGGTTTAGGTTGCTCTGGTTTCTTTGCGACTTCGGGCTTAGGCTCTGGCTTTTTCTCGGGCTTGGCGTCCATTTTGACGGGCTGACGCGCTTCATTTTGCAAATTCGCCTTCGCGGTTGACGTTTCTTTGTCCACAGAACTCGGCATCACGTCAATGTCACCAGAACTCCCTTGATCGGGACGTGGATCGGCTTTCGTTTCAAGTGTAGTCGTTGCTTTTTCTGTGATCGCCGGAATCTCAGTCGAGAGATCCGACTTCGGTAAGTCGCCTTCTTTATCAAGTAAGAAGGGGGCAAGCACAATCACCAAGACCATCAGAGCTGCCGCGCCCACTAAACGGTAACGGGTGCGTTGACGCTGCTCGTAGAGTTCTTCATTGATCGGATCATCCAGATCTTCGTCCATCGCCGTCTGCTTTTGGAAGCGTCCAAAGAAGAACCCTTTTTTCTTGGGCTCTTCAGCCGGCGCCTGAACCTCCGAAGAATCAGGCTCCACGGGTTTTGGCTTTTTGGGGGCAGAGGGTGCAGGAGCACTCCCAGACTCACCCAATACTGGAGCATCATTCGGATCGTACGCTGGCATCACCTTCGGATTTGAAGACGACATCATCGGTTCGACACGAGAGGTCGCCGAAGAGGACAGCATGGACTCAACGACGGGCTTCGTCACCGCGGGCTTCGGCTGCAAGGGTTGCGTGGACGTCAGAGGATCAGACGCTTGCGGCGTTGGTGTCGGCGTCACGGGTGGCACGGCGGCCCCTGGCATCCCTTTTGCACGCTCATCGCCCACAACAGCAAAGGCTGGTGGCTCTTCTCCTGTAGGCTGAACGTCCCATGGAGCCGGTGCATCGTCCCCCATTTGAGGCTCGATACGCACGTCGCCCGCTGTTTCTTCGGGCTTATCTTTTTTGAAGGGATTAGGAAACTGCATGACGACAACCTCTTTAGGAAATCAAATACGAGCCACTTTAACGATGAATACCTTCGCGATCAAAAACCTCGAGCGCAGCAGTCACCGTTACAAACGAACCGAATACAACGATTCTAACAGTCGAGTTCTGATCTGACCCCGCTTGGAAACTATTTTTTGCTAAGTTGGCCTCACGACGTGCGCCAGCCAAAGCGCTTGCCACATCATCATAGGTCGTGATCACGTCGCTTGAAATACCCGCTTCAAGCATCGCGGTCTTTAATTGGTCAGCCGTCGCAGCACGCGGTCCCGTTAAGGACGCCACGTGCCATTCGTCAAACGCATCCGCCAAGATATGCATCACGCCCGCCATATCCTTGTCGGCCAACATCCCGACAACCGCGATTGTGCGTTCATTCGGCTGACGGGTTTTGATGACATTCGTAAAGAGGACTTCTGCCGCCTGCGGGTTGTGACCCACGTCGATAATGGTGGGGACTGGATCGTCAGTGATATGTTCAAAGCGGGCTGTCAGTCGCACGGTCTTTAAGCCCGTCGCAATGTCATCTTGTGTCACAGGCACGCGTCCCATCAAAGAAGCGACAACGGCCAACACACCCCCCGCATTGCTGTACTGATTAACACCGACCAAAGCGGGTTCGGGCAAGTCCTGAAAAAGCGTCGCGCCCATCGAGAACGTAAAGCGCCCGTTATCTTTGACCGTCACGCGCCAATCTTCGTTGGCAAAACGACGCACGGCACCAATTTTTTCGACATAGTCACGCACAGTGGACGGCACCAACGGGTCAGCGCAAACAGCTGGACAACCCGCACGATAGATATGCGCCTTTTCAAAGCCGATGGCTTCACGCGTATGCCCCAAGAAAGCCACGTGGTCAACCCCAATCGTCGAAATCACGGCGGCGTTCCCGTCGATACAGTTGATGGCATCCAAGCGACCACCCAAACCAATTTCGAGGATCACGACATCGAGCTTAGCGTCTAAGAAAATCTTGAGTATCGCCAAGGCCGTGTATTCGAAGTAAGAGAGCGTCATTTCAGCGCGCGCCGCTTCGACCTCACGGAAAGCCTTCATGAGACACTCATCGCTCACTTCGCGGCCATTCACCACACAGCGTTCATTGAGACGAATCAAGTGGGGCGACGTGTGCATCCCAGTCGTGTAGCCTGCGGCGCGATAGATGCTTTCAAGCATGGCACAGGTCGAGCCTTTACCATTGGTACCCCCAACCGTAATCACCGTCTGTGACGAAAAATCCAACCCCAAACGTTGAATCATCGTTTGCATACGTTCGAGCCCCATGTCGATGGGCTTCGAATGAAGCACTTCAATGTGGTTAAGCCAAGCATCAAGATTAGTCGCGTCAAACATGACGATGTGTCTCCATCACGGTGTCCCTACGATAAGGCCAACACCAAAATAAAAGAGCCGCTCGGTATAGGCTCGCTGCCCACCCTTGGCGGCTCTCATCAACCATTGGTTTAATTGTATCCGACATACGGCGTCGGATGGTTTTATGCACCTACAACAGGCGGCTTACGCAGTAAGTGTTGCGTCAAGGCAGAAATGCGAGAACGCATTTCGCGACGGTCAACGATCATGTCGATCTGCCCCTTAGCGAGCAAGAATTCAGCGCGCTGGAAGCCTTCAGGCAACTTTTCACGCACCGTTTGCTCAATCACGCGTGGTCCCGCAAAACCAATCAAGGCGCGCGGTTCAGCAATCACCACGTCACCCATAAAGGCAAAAGAAGCCGAAACCCCACCCATGGTCGGATCGGTCAACACCGAAATAAAGGGGAGCCCAGCTTTATGAAGGCGCGTAATGGCAGCTGTGGTTTTCGCCATCTGCATCAAAGAAAGTAAGCCTTCTTGCATACGAGCGCCACCCGAAGCCGAGAAGCAAACAAACGGCGCACGACGAGCAATCGCCTCGTCCACAGCACGCGAGAATCGCTCGCCAACCACGCTACCCATGGAACCACCCTGGAAGCGGAATTCAAAGGCCGCCGCCACGATCGGTTGACAACGCAGGGTACCGGCCATAGCAATCAAGGCATCCGTTTCACCCGTCGATTCCACAGCAGCTGCCAAACGCTTAGGATAAGGCTTACTATCCACAAAGCCCAACGGGTCCACACTGCGAACGTTCTCGGCGATTTCAACAGCGCTATCTGCGTCTAAGAACCCCAACAGGCGTGCACGAGCACCAATACGATGATGGTGACCGCACTTAGGGCAGACCTGCAGACTAGAACACAATTCTTCCGTATAAAGGGGTTGCTCGCAACCAGGGCACTTGGTCCAAACGCCTTCAGGAATCGGGCTCGTCTTACGTTCAGGCGCATCTTCGCGCTTAATCTTCGGCAGAATGTGGGTAATCCAACTCATGACTTTGTGTATTTATAAGCTCGTTTCATTAAAAACGAGCGTTCATCGTTAAACTGCGGCAATTATATCGCGTGGCGCGGGCAAAAAAGCCCGCCAAACCATCGACCTTACAGATTAGCCTACATGCTCAAACTTGGGATCTGTCCATCCAAAAGGACTCGGACCCGTCGCAGGGATATTCGGATCTTCGTAATTAACCCCCATCAAGTAGAGCCCATTCGGACTAAACGTGGGGGCAGCCACGTGACGGCTTTTCGCACGCAAGACTTCGTCAATCCACTCGGGCTTTTCTCGACCTGTGCCGACAAAAATTAAAGATCCCACGATATTTCGCACCATGTGCTGTAAGAACGCATTGGCTTCAATACGAACGCCCACCAAGCGTCCCATACGCGTCAACTCCAAACGATGGATCGTGCGCACAGGGCCCGCAGCCTGGCATTCTGACGCTCTAAAACTCGTAAAGTCGTGTTCGCCCAAAAGGTACTGCGCCCCTTCACGCATTCTTTCAACGTCTAAAGGTCTAAAGACCCAACCCGTCAGATCGCTCAAGACGGGCGAACGAATCGGGTCGTTATAGATCCAATACTCGTAGGTGCGCGACCTTGCCGAAAAACGCGCATTAAAGTCGTCAGGCACACGACGAGCCCAACGCACAGCGACCCCTTCAGGCAAAAAAGCATTCAAACCTCGCACCCAATTGCGCTCTGGACGATCAGCTTCTGTATCGAGACTCACCACCTGCTGCATGGCGTGCACACCCGTATCGGTGCGACCCGCGCAAAAGGTCGGTGTAGGCACACAAAGAAAGGCTTCTAGCGCTTCTTCAATCGTTTTTTGTACGGATGGGCAAGATGGCTGAATTTGCCAACCGTTAAAGCCCGTCCCTTTATATTCAATCCCTAGGGCGATTTTCACTTTGTTTCTTCGTCCGTACGGCTTTTAATACGATCTTCAAGGAATAGCGCACGTTCGCGCTGATCCGGATTTCCTCGACGCTTCACTTCGTCAAGGAGTTCAAGGGCTTCAGTGAGCGCACCTAACCCCACAAAGCTCGAAGCGAGCTTGAGTTTAGCGTCAAGCGCCTGCCAAAGGGCACGTTCCTTGTCTGACTCAGGCATCAACGTGGTGGATTCATCCGCCTTCGTGTCAATGGCCTCTGTCGTCGCATCAACTGCGGCCTTTGGTTCCACATCGTCATCAAGATCCAAGGTCACGGCATCAATCACCGAAGCAGTCTGCTTAGCGGCCTTAGCCGTCGCTTCAGGCGAGCGCGTATCGTCAGCGTCTAAGGGCGGCAGTTCATCGTCAGGTGCCAACCAGGGCTGCTCATTTGTCAGTTGGTTTACGGCGTCAGAAGCCGCTTGCTCAGACTTCGCTTTAGAAGCCTGCTCGCGTTCCTCTTCTTGCTTAGCTATGGCATATGCCATACTGCCCGCACCCATGGCACCTGCTGTCGTTCCATTCTTGACCGCTTCGTCTACCGTCTTTTCAAGCGCTGTTAACTGCGCCTTAGAAGTAGGCTGAACATTCTTTTGAATCGAAACCGTCATCGGCTTTTTGGCTTCAGGTTCGACCTCTTCAGATTTACGAGAACGTAAACCAAAGAATGCCAACAAGGCCAAAATCAAAGCACCGCCCCCCCAAAGGGCGGCTTTAGGCAAACCTTTTTCATCAGTCGGCAATGGCTTTTGTTCGGACGCAGAGAGTACCTTTTCCTCAATGGGAGTCACTAGCGCAGGCTCAGCCTTCTGAGCAACAGGTTCTGTGGTTGCTGCAGGTGTTCCCGTATCATCGACCGGCGCATCCTTAGTCTCAGGCGTCGGCGCTGGCGCTTCATCAACGGGTTCTGCCGTCACGGGGCTAGCCACACTGCGCGGCTCACCAATTGGATCGCCACCGTTGGGAGACATCAGCTGACGTTCGTGAGAAATTTCGGCCTTTTGTTCTTCTAGCGCATAGCGACCGGCTTGAGCGACCTCTTGAGGACCATGACCTGCAGCGCGCTCTCGATCCTGGGCATCAGCCACCTTGCCAGCCACTTCTGTCGAAATCAATTGAGCATCGATCAGATTTTGAGTTGCGAGCGGAATGACTTCGTTGTCACCACGCACTTCTCGGAAAGCGGCCACCGGGTCAATCGCAAACACCGCTTCAGCGGATGGCGGATTCAACACCGTCCCTGCACCGAGCAAACTCGGATCGCCATTAATAAACGACGTCTTATTCGCGTTTCTAAAAGCAATCAACATCTGCTCCATGGTCGAACCACGATAAGCCGGCCAATAGAGTTTGGCCACAGACCAAAGCGTCATATCTTCTTGAACGCGGAAGGGTTCCGAGGCATCAAAGCCATTTAAGGCTACATATTCCCTCACAACGTTGGGTGCATAGCGACCCTTCCGTGCATGGGGCGTAGGAGCTGGTTTCGTCGTTTCGGCCTTAGTGACGGTCTTGGGTTCGACCTTCGGCGCTTCTTGGGGTTCAACCTTCCGTTCAGCAGTCTTTTCGGCCTTCGTCACGACAGGCTTAGAAGTTTCCTTGACCGCTGAGGCCTTTTCTTCCTGAGGCTTAGCTTTAGAGACAGGGGCTTCAGGCTGCGTTTCTTTGGCCTTCGGCACCACTAATGGCTCCGGCACTTCACGCTTAGGTCCCCCTTGGACCGTGGTCTTCACGGCCGAAGGCGCCACCACAAAGCGACCGTCTTGTGTCGAAATTTGATAACGACGCACGGTCACCGTGCCGCCCGCATTCATTTCAATCAAGAGCGGAAAGGCTTCACCCGTCATCGGTTGCGCGCTATAGACACGCAGACGAACGCTCGAAGAGCCGCTATCTCGCGCCATCTTGAGGTCTTGTGCCTGCGAAGGCCACGTCACGCCTTCACGCAAATACGTGGCTGGCGGCGCAACACGCACTAAGAGCGGCGAAATCGACAGATCCAAGTCGTCAATTTCTAAAACCGCAGCAAGAGGTTCGCCCGGTTGGCTTTCAACGGTCAATTTGCCCAGCTGAACGGCTTGCGCTGTTCCAACAAGGCCTAAGAGAGCAAGCGCCATCGCGCCTGACAGCATGCGTTTGGTGAACATTAGTCTTTCCGAATAACCCCTTGAGGCCCCCTTACGAGGGCCATCAAGACATGATTTAGTCTGTTGATAATAACGCATCACAGCACTAGACAGGAAATCCCTTTGGCAACCTGTTGCTTTCGTTCGTTTTCAAGGCGCAAGCCAACCAACAAAAAAGCCCCGCTAACCGTGAGCGAGGCTTCGAAAAAAGACCGAAAAAAGACCTTAAAGCAATCGTTTAGTCGCGCTTCTTATAGGCCCAGAAATACATCATGACCAAGACAACACCTGCAATCGTATTGCCTACCGTCGCGGCTGAAAGATTCTTTGCAATGTTGTCTAGCGTGATCACGTCAAGTGGCACACCTTCAGGCGCATAGCCAGAGAGTTTTAAGACATAAGCTAACGGCAAGAAATACATATTGGCCACACAGTGCTCAAACCCTAGGGCCACGAAGGCGGATACAGGGAGGACCACACCCAAGGCCTTATCGACGACCGTACGACCAGCGTAGCCGACCCAAACGCCTAAACAAACGAGCAAGTTACAGAGAATGCCCTTCACCATGATCGTAAGCCAATCAGCAGAAAGCTTACCCACGGCGACAGACATCATGCCCTTAGCCATCGTGCCCATATCCGCCACATTGGCAAAGAAAACGAGTGCCACCAACGTCAACGCACCGATTGCATTACCCAACCAAACACGCACAAGGTTAGCGCCTACCTGCCACCAGCGAATGCGCCCGTCGACAGCACCCGCGAAAATCATGGTGTTGCCCGTATAGAGTTCAGCACCAGCCACGAGCACCAAAAAGAGCCCGAGTGAGAAAACGGCACCGCCCATAAATTTTTGAAGTGCAAAAGGAAGCGTTGCATCACTCATAAAGAGCGTGCAAAAGAGACCCCCAAGGCCAATATAAAAACCCGCGAGGATGGTGAGAGGTAATTGGGTACGCCAAGGCATGGCTGTCTTTGTAACAGAAAGGCCAAGCACCTTAGCGGTGATTTCTTGAGGCGTGAGTGCGTCAGGACGCGCTGCGCTGATGTCGGTCATAAATAACTCCAAATTTCAAATAACTTCGGGCAAGCCCGTTTGGAAAAGTTCAAGCCCTTGGACCTTTCCAAACACGCCTTACCCCATCCCTTTATGACCGGCGAGGGCACCATTTTAGGGGAGTTTTGACACTACATTTGGTGTCTACCCCCATTTTTATACCAAAGACTTAGTTACAAAATGTTCACAACCATAAAAAACGGGAGACACTTTAAAAACGTCTCCCGTTGCGTCTTATGTAGACATTTCGTGTTTTACGCCTTGATTTCGTCTTCAGGCGTTCCCACTAAATCGTACTCCTCGCTATTTGTGATACGCACCTTCACGATGTCACCCGGTTGATAGGGGGTCAACGTTTCAACGTAACACTTGCCGTCAATATCCGGCGAGTCAGCCTTTGTACGACCAATAGCGAGCCCAGCTTCATCGTCGTACTCATCGACCATCACATCTAACGTTTGGCCAATCTTGGCGCGAAGCTTTTCTGCGGAGATCTCAGCTTGGACCTCCATAAAGCGATTGCGACGCTCTTCGCGAACTTCGTCTGGCAAGGCCCCAGGCAACAAGTTGGCTTGAGCACCATCGACAGGTGAATACGCGAAGCAACCCACACGATCGAGCTTGGCCTCACGCAAGAAGTCAAGAAGATATTCGAACTCTTCTTCGGTTTCGCCAGGGAACCCAGCAATAAACGTCGAACGGATCGTAATATCAGGGCACACCGCACGCCACGCAGCGATACGGTCGAGGTTCTTTTCGGCACTTGCTGGACGCTTCATCGCCTTCAAAACACGCGGATGCGCATGTTGGAAAGGCACGTCCAAATACGGAAGAATGAGACCCTCTGCCATCAAAGGCACGATATCATCAACCGAGGGATACGGGTACATGTAGTGAAGTCGCGTCCAAAGACCCAATTCACCCAACCCCTTACAAAGGTCCAGCAAATGCGTTCTCAAAGCACGCCCGCTTTGCAAGTCGAGCGCATAGCGACGGTCAACCCCGTAAGCGGCTGTATCCTGACTAATGACGAGCAACTCTTTGACACCCGCCTTCTTGAGGTTCTCAGCTTCACGAAGCACTTCACCCACAGGACGACTCTTTAAGCCGCCGCGTAGATTCGGAATGACGCAGAACGTGCAGTGATGGTTACACCCTTCACTAATCTTGAGGTAGGCATAGTGTTTTGGCGTCAGACGCACCCCGGCAGCTGGCACCAAATCCCCCCAAGGTTCATGCGGACGCGGCAAATGGGTTTCAACCATCGCGATCACATCGTCGACCGAATCCGGTCCCGTCACACCCAGAACCTTCGGGCAATGATTCATCACGTAGTTCGTGCCGTCTTCTTCTTTGCGGCCGCCCAAGCAACCACACACGATCACGCGACCGTTTTCTGCGAGCGCTTCCGTGATGGCGTCCAAACTTTCTTTGACGGCTTCATTCACAAAACCGCACGTATTGACAATGACGAGATCGGCGTCACGGTAGCTACTACCAATACGGTAGCCACGTGCACGCAATTCCGTCACAATGCGTTCGGTGTCCACAAGTGCCTTCGGGCAACCTAGCGAAACAAAACCGACAACAGGAATCTTGGCCATACTTTCTATCCTTATTCGGCAGGCTTAATCCAAATCATCGCGGCGTGACGACCAGAGTTTTCACCATCACGGCGATAGCTATAGAAGCGTCGCGGATGCGCGTAGGTCGAGAGTCCACAGTCCACAATCTGTTCGTCCTTGACACCTTCTTGAGCCAAGGCCATACGAGCGAGCATCGCCAAATCAGCCATCAATCGATCACCTTCACCCGGCGTAAAGGCTTCTTTGGCATTAGGTAAATGAACGAGCATAGCGTCCAACACATCTGGACCCACCTCAAAAGCTTCAGGACCAATGCGAGGGGCTAACCACGCAATGAATCCCGTCGACTCTGGCGCGCGTTCGCGCATCACACGAATCGTCTTTTGGATGATGCCATCGGCCAAACTCTTCCAGCCAGCGTGTACTGCAGCCACAACCGTCCCTTCGAGGTTGGTCAATAACACGGGCAAGCAGTCTGCCGTCATCACTGTGCAAACAACACCAGGCTTTGTCGAAACCGATGCATCGGCTTCAGGTTCACCCTCGACCGTATCGGCATCCACAATCGTCGTGCCATGCACCTGCTTAAGCCAAACTGGATCGCTTGGCACCAACTGAGAAACAATATTACGGTTCATGTTGACACAGGCACCAAAGTCTCCTGTGTGCGGCGCAACATTTAAGCCCATGATGCCATCGGCGTTGCCATAGGCACCGCTAGAGACACCCCCGTCACGACACGTAAAGATCGCATCCACGCCCTCAGGCACCACGTCCTTCCAAGCGGGCTGCAAAATATCCAAACCAGGTTTGGTCAGTTCCATGAGAAATCCTTCTTGGAAAAAAATTAAAGGCGTTCGTTTTCAAAAACTTTGACTGGCTGATTCCATGGACCAAAGCCCAATTCGTCCATCAAGTCGATCATGTCGTCTTCGGGTGGAACGAACCATTCCATATATTCGCCCGTCTTAGGATGTTCAAGACCCAAACGAGAGGCATGCAGAGCTTGGCGATGGAAATCGAGCTCATTTTCGAGTTTGACACAAAGGCCTGGCGCACGACCGCGATAGACCTGGTCACCAATGAGCGGCAAATCTTCACTCGTTAAGTGCACACGGATCTGATGCGTACGCCCCGTATCCAGACGGCAAGCCACCCACGATACTGGCAAACCTTCGATACTACTCCAACCCACACAACGGGCACGCGTACGAGCTGGCTTAGCACGAACGCCCGTACTCCCAGGGAAGCATTTAAAGCGGATGCGGCTACGCGGATCGCGACCAATCGGCGTATCAACCGTAAAGTCTGGCGCTGCAGAACCCAAAGTAAAAGCCCAATATTCTCGCTTGACTGTACGCTCTTGAAGCTGACGTACCAAATTCGTTTGAGCTGCTAACGTACGAGCCACCACCATTAACCCCGTGGTATCACGGTCAAGGCGATGAACGATCCCAGCACGCGGCACCTCACGTAATTCGGGAAAACGCCAAAGAAGGCCATTTAATAGCGTTCCACAGGGATTTCCCGCCCCAGGATGCACCACAAGACCCGCAGGCTTATTGACAACGATGATCGTATCATCTTCGTAGACCACATCGAATTCAACGCCCTCTTCGGCTGTAAACGCCAGTGCCTCATCCAGATGCGGCTCTTCAAGGAGTGCAATCTCATCCCCTTCAGAGACTTTCTGGCGGACTTTTTGAACCACTTCGCCATTGACCTCTACGCTACCGTCTTCGATCAATTTTTGAAGACGAGCACGCGAAATATCGGGCATTAAGGTCGCTAAAACCTTATCTAAACGCTCTCCCCAAAAACCTTCGACCGTGAAAGTTGGTAAAGTGTCATCATCAGCGACGTTCCCTTCGTCTGGGAGGTCGTTATAATTCGAAAGATCTTTTTCGCAACTGCTAGTCATGAATTTCCAGTTTCCTAATAAGCGATCCGTCGTACGACTCCTTGCCGTAACGACGCTCACGCTGGCAACCGCCTCCTGCTCTTGGCTCGAATCGATGGATGTTGACCCAACAGCAGAATGGACGGCCGACAAATTGTATACAGAAGCCCGCGTCGCGCTCGATGAAAGCAATTGGACGCAGGCCAAAGACTATTACACCAAGCTCGAAGCTCGCTACCCCTTTGGTCGCTATGCCCAGCAAGCTCAGATCGAATTGATCTATGCAAACTGGAAAGATGGCGATGCCGCTCAAGCGGTTCAGGGTGCCGATCGTTTCTTGAAGGCGTATCCCAATCATGCCAACAGTGACTATGTCATGTATCTGAAGGCATTGGCAACACTTAACGAAAACGACGGTTGGTTTGCTCAGCTTTCGGGCCAAGACTTGGGCGAACGTGACGCGAACGCAGCACAGGAAGCCTTTGACATATTGAAGGAACTTACCCTTCGCTTCCCAGAAAGCCGTTACGCGCCTGAAGCTCGTCGCCGCATGCACCAGTTAGTGCTTGCTCAGGCGAAACACGAACTTCGGACAGCAGAATACTACTACGTTCGACACGCTTATGTCGCGGCAATTGAACGCGCACAACGCGTGGTGCGTGAATTCCAGAACACGCCGATGCGCGATGATGCCCTTTTGTTGATTGTTAAGTCCTACGAAGCACTTGACATGCACGACTTAGCCAACGATGCTCGCCGCGTCTATGAACTCAATAAGGGGAAAGAAGTGAAGGTTCGTCGAGAACTCAATCACTCTTAAACAACACCCAAACAATAAAACGGGGAGGTTTCGTCAAGAAGCCTCCCTTTTTTTCGTCCGGTACGTGTCTTAGCTAGCGCTCGCTTTTTCTGCCGCCTCAGCACCACGCTTCATATTGACGGGCATCAAAGCTAAGATCGATGCGACAAAGAAGAGCCCTGTAAAGAGAATGGCCGTGCGATGGTCGTTACCTGTGATCCATGTGATCGCCCCATAAGAGAGGGGACCCACAATGGCCGCAAACCACAAAGCCATATTCCAGAAGCTATAAAATTCCGCCAAACGAGAGGACGGCGCAAAGACAGCTACCATCGCGCGACCAGCACTCTGTGACGACCCCATGGCGAGTCCTGCCAAATTGGCCGCCACCCAAAATTCCCAACGTTCCGTAGAAAAAGCGGCCACGGCAATCATCGATACCCACACTAAGAGCGTGCCGCCCAAGGCGCGTTTATGGCCAATACGGTCTTGAATATAACCAAACCCAAAAGCGCCAACCGCTGCTGTGATATTCACCAAAAAGACCATCAAGAGGGTATCTTGCGTTTCAAAGCCCATCACGGCCGCCGCATAGACTGCTGACAACGTAATCACGACCGACACACCACACTGGTATAAAAAGCCGCACACCGACAACCAAGCAAAGTCTCTGAAGGTCGACAAACTCCCTAACGTACGACGAATTTCGCTAAAACTCTCTAGAGCGACACTCTTAACCGCGGCCTTGTCAGACACCTTGAGTCTTGGGACGCTTCGTTCTTTGAGGAATAAAAAGATCGGAAACGCAGCCACCGCAAAAACGATCGCGGTCACAGCCATGGTGCCTGCCACCGTTTGATCCATACTGTAGCCCAATTGCTCACCCCCAATGACGACGGCTAAGCAGAGTCCCAAAGTCAGAATTCCACCGCAATAGCCAAAGCTCCAGCCCCAACCAGAGACTTTACCCACCGCTTCTTCACGTGCAATTTCAGGCAAAAAGGCAGAATTTAACGATTCACCGACGTTATAAGCAACGTTACTCATGATGATCATAAGTGCCGCCCAAAGGATGGTACCCGGCCCCGTCAACATGAGCCCCAACGTGCCACTAACTGCCATCACCGTTGCGACCGCAAGCCAAAGTTTTTTGCGCGCGGTTGCGTCAGCGACTGCCCCGATGATTGGCATCAACAATAGACTCACGGCGTTACTGATCGCAATGATGACTGTCCACAAAAAAGTGGCAGACGCAGTCCCTTGAGCGACAACACTCACAAAATATGCGTTAAAAACGGCCGTGAGAACCACGGTCGTATATCCAGAGTTGGCAAAGTCAAAAGCAGCCCAGGCCCACACTTCGCGCATCGCGACACCGTCTTTAAGGGCCGACTGAGAAAATAAGGCCATTGGAATTGTCCTTTATCGTACGTGTCTTACTGAGCTCGCTTTCCACGCATCACGAGCATATTAAGGTGGCTCATCACGCTACGCGCCAAACTGCGCACGGCGTACCCTCCTTCTAACACGCTCACCAAGCGTCCTTCACAAAGGGTGTCCGCCGCATCTAACAAGCGGCGCGTAATACGGGCATAGTCCATTTCGGTCATTTTGAGTTGAGCTATCGGTTCTTCAGTATGTGCATCGAACCCAGCTGAGACCATGATGAGATCGGGTTTAAATTTTTCTAAGCTCGGCAACCAAATGGTTTCGAGCACATCTGCTAAAGCATTCCCGTCTGCCCCTGCTTCCATCGGCGTGGTCACCACATTATTCGGTTGAGGCGTCATCACCCGGTTGGGATAGAGCGGCCATTGAAAGAGCGAATGAAAGCGAATTGCTGCGTTACCCGCTACGATTTCTTCAGTCCCGTCGCCATGATGCACATCAAAGTCAACGATCGCCACACGCTTCGCAAAGCCTCGCTGAATCGCCCACAAAGCCCCAATCGCCACATTATTGAGATAACAAAACCCTCGTGCTTCATGGCGACCAGCATGGTGTCCCGGAGGTCGCACACCACAAAAGGCATTACGAATCTTTCCTGCAAATAACGCTTCAATCGCCTCGACAACCGCACCCGCACTTTTCATGGCGGCATCAAAGGTCTCGTTACCCACTCGAGTATCAGGTGCCGTAAAGGTAGCCAAGGCCGCAGAGTCGCCTTCTGATGCCGCTTCGAGTCGGCGAATGTATTCTTCGTCATGCGCAAGGAGCACAGCTTCTAACGGTGCACGTGCCGCTTCGACTCGCCAAACACGATCTTCAATCCCTAACGCGATCATATTGTTTTCAATATGGTCCAATCGTTCAGGGCATTCAGGCGCCTCGGATAACGGATTAGGCACCAACACACAATCATGAGTAAAGTAGCCAGTTGACGCATCAGCCGGGTTCTTTTGCATAGTTTTCCTTTATTGTGGTGCACGCTCTGCTCACAACCTAAGCCAAGCGCAACACTGCTTTTTTATTCGGCAAGACAGGGGATTTATTCTTGGATCACACCCCTGATATTGGCTTCATTTTAACGTACCAACGACATTTTCAGACTTAAGCCCCAAAGCTTCATGTTATCGGACGTTACGACGCTCGTTCTTAGCGTGAGAGGTTGATACAATGCTTTGAAGCCTTTATTTTCGACGTTACTTATTCATTCATGATACCAACGCCACTTCCCCGTCTATCGGGCCTTTCTTTCGCCATCGCCGCGATGCTCGCCACTTTGCCTGCTGGCCAGCCCGCGTACGCTGACGCATCTTCAAGTCAGGTCGCCGCGTTGGATGTCGCAGATCCCCCCCTCAAGTCACCTTCGGCCTCAGACTATCTAGAGCGTGACGACGTCAAAGCTTTTTTGGCTCAAGTGCATCAAACCTACAATATTCCTATGGCATGGCTCGAGGATGAAGTCGCCGTTGCGCGCTACTCCGAAACCGCCGAACGTTTGATGACACCAAAGCCACGTGATCCGATTGTGCGTAAAGACACGCCCAAAGACACCAAAGCACCTAAACGCAACTTTTCACAATACGCAAAGCCCTTCTTGAGCCCAGAACGCATTGCGCGCGGCAAAGAATTCATGGCTCGCAATAAAGAAGTCTTTGATCGCATTGATAAGTCGCACGGGGTACCTCGCCACGTCATTACAGCCGTCATTGGGGTTGAAACCATGTACGGACGTAACATGGGGCGCTATCGTGTACTCGACTCGTTAATGACCTTGAGTTTTGATTACACCCGTCGAGCGAATTTCTTTAAAAAAGAACTGGCTGCCTTTTTAGACTTTTGTTGGCGTCAAGAGATTTCACCTGTCACCGTCTTGGGTAGCTTTGCGGGCGCCATTGGCTACGGCCAATTTATGCCAAGTTCCGTCGACCGTTGGGGGCTCGATGGAGATGATGACGGAAAAATTGATCTGATCGACAATGAAGCCGATGCCATTGCATCGGTCGCAAACTTCCTTGTGGCACACGGCTGGACACCTGGTCGTGGCGTCCTTTATACCGTCACAGCCTCTGACGAAATCTTTGAAGCCACCGATTCGGGTGGTATTGAAGCCCACAGCACAGTTGGTGAGATGGCTAAAGCTGGCGTCAAACTCTATGAGCACTTCCCGCTCCCAGACGACGAACCCGTGTTGCTAGTTGACTTGCCTCAACGCAATGCCAAAGGTCAGCTCTATACCAAGTGGTATTTAGGGACGCGTAACTTCTCCGCCATTCTTCGCTATAACCGTAGCTACTTCTATGCGGCCGCTGTCACACTCCTTGCTGATCGCATTATCAAATCTCCCAATTAAGTCGGCGGTGTAAACTATAGGCGTTTTTTACTTTCTCCATGCGGAGTCTTTCTCATGCCATTTGTTTTTGCCCCGCCGCAACAACCGGTCGTTCCTATTCAGGATGAGCGCTATACCTTCTTTCCGATTCATCGTGTCTACGGGGTCGCAAAGAACTACGCAGAACCCGGCACGCAAGTGAAGGATGTTCCGTTTTTCTTCATGAAGGCGGTCGACACTGTCGCCCCTGTTGCCGAAGGTGACTGTCTTTCGGTACCCATGCCCACGCATTCTCAAGACTTAAAACACGAAATTGAACTCGTGGCTGCCCTTGGTAAAGGTGGTCGCAACATGACGCTCGAAGAAGCTGCTGAAGCCGTTTGGGGGTGGTGTGTCGGGATCGACTTTACGCTGGGTGACCAAAAGATGTCCTCAGGCGCCAACGATATTACGCGCGCCAAGAGTTTTGAGCGTGCTGCGCCAGTGAGTTACATTCGCCCGGCTTACCGTTGCCCGATGCCAGCGCCTGCTGACCTTTGGCTCTACGTCAATAATCGTAAGCGCCAAGGTGGCTCGACCGATCATTTGATTTTGAGTCCCTTAGAAACCATCGTTGAACTCTCCAAATATTGGGAATTGCGCCCAGGTGACTTGATCTTCACCGGTACGCCTTCGGGTGCCGCTTCCGTTCAGCCTGGTGACCTCCTTAAAGGGGGCGTCAATGGCGTCGGATCCATTGAAGTCAAAATCGTTTAATGTTTTTTTTGTGATAAATCGGTTGTCTAGCGCGTCGGCCTTTCGAGTATTTCACCATTTCATCCCTCGTCATTCAGGTAGCCCCTAGGCAACTACTAGACTGGTCTAGCGCTTCAAAACTTGCTAAGATCATAGATTGTTTTGCGTAAAGGCGCCTATAATCGACGCTTTTTAACGCGAGAAGATGGGACACACTCACCATCTGGGCTGCCGATCTCTTATCGGTCTCACTGCAAGTTGGCCCTCACACCACTTGCAATATAAGGTTTTGAACTAACAAAGATGAGCAATCCCAACGCACCTCAGCGCGAAAGCTTGGCCTCTATCGGCCAGCGTCGCCTCAATACGGTTAAATGCAAGAGCATTTATGTTCTTCCGAACGCTTTTACGGCTGCCGCTCTCTTCTCTGCTTTCTACGGCATCATCTCCGCGATGAACGGTGACTTTATCGCTGCCGCTATCGCTGTTTTCTTCTCCATGCTCTTTGACGGTATGGACGGTCGTGTGGCTCGCTTGACACACACCCAATCTGAATTTGGTGTTCAGATGGACTCCTTGGCTGACGCCGTGAGTTTCGGTGTTGCCCCTGGTCTCATCGTCTACGAATACACCCTCAAGGGGCTTGGCAAGTTAGGTTGGGCTATTGCGTTCATCTACTGCCTCTGTGCCATTCTTCGCTTAGCTCGCTTCAACTGCAACGTGGGCGTCGTGAGCAAGAACTACTTCCAGGGCTTGCCCTCTCCGGCCGCTGCTGCTTTGGTGTGCGGCTTTGTATGGCTCGGTTGCGAAGGCAAGTTGCCCGATTGGCTTCTGCCCTATCAGAGCGAAATCGCCGCTGTTGTGACGCTCTACGCTGGTCTCACCATGGTGTCCAACGCCCCCTTCTTCTCGGGTAAGAGCTACGCGGTTGTGCGCACGATTCCGTTCTGGTTCATCGTTGTGTTCTCCTTGCTCTTCATCGTGATTTCTAGCAACACGTCGCTCTCGATCTTTGTCCTCTTCTGCTTGTATGCTCTCTCTGGCTTTGCCTATGGCTTCTACTGCTGGTGGACGGGTCGCCCGAACCCCATTCAAGCTGACATTGCCGCTGCCATCGCTGCGGCTGAAGAAGCTGAAAAAGAAGAGGCTAAAGCGCAGTAATTGCTAACCTCTTTTTGAGATTGAAACGCCGTGATTCTCGTCGGATCGCGGCGTTTTGCTTTTTATACCCTCAACACTTTCACCAACGACGCGTCAGTTCGCCTGACTGACTCGTGTCTTTTTCGCATCATTTTCAAACCACCTTTTCTCGTCCTCGCTTACAATACAGGGCTTCGGCTAAGTTAAAGCTCACGCCGAGTCGCGACCTGTCCCCTTCCTTATCAGGCCCCACGGTGTCACTTCAAAAGAAGCGCTACCTTTGGACAGGAATCGTTAAAAATCAAAGGAATAACGATGACTCCAACCACTCCACAGCCAACGGGAGCTCTCAATCGCTTTCTGAACGTGATTGAAGCCGCTGGTAACAAGCTACCGCACATTACGATGCTCTTTATTTGGGCGCTCGTCATTACGTGTGTACTTTCTTTCGTGTTGTCCTTCTTTACATTTGACTACCGCCACCCTACGACGGGTCAGATTATTCAGGTGGTCAACATCCTTTCGCCGCAGAATTTGCTTGATCTCGTCATCAGCTCTGTGCGCAACTTCATGAACTTCCCGCCGCTTGGCATCACGCTTGTGGCCACGTTGGGTATTGGTATTGCCGAAGGCTCTGGCTTTATTCGTACGTTGTTGCGTAAGCTCATGAGCTATATTCCTCGCTCTGCCCTGACACCTGCTGTGATTGTCGTTTCAATCATCTGTCACTTGGCGAGCGACTCTGTCTACGTCATCTTGATGCCGTTGGCTGCCTTGATGTTCTATGCAGCTGGTCGCCATCCGCTCGCTGGTGTGGCTTGTTCGTTCGCTGGTCTTTCTGGTGGCTTTACGGCCTCTTATACCCCCTCCGTGATCGACCCGATCATGCAAAGCTTTACGCAGTCTGCTGCTCAGTCGATTGACCCCACCTATACGGTGAACGTTCTTTGTAACTACTTCTACGCTTTGGGTGGTACCTTCTTCGTGATTGCTGCTTGTTGGTACGTCACGGACAAGATCGTTGAACCGCGTCTTTGGGCAACGATGCCGCTCGACAAGGGGCTTGAAAAGGATCCAGACCTTCAGATTACCCCGATTACAGATCTTGAAAACAAGGCTTACCGTCGCGCCGGCCTCGTCTTCTTGGGTCTTGGTGTTTTGCTCTTTGCGCTCTGCTTCCCTGAAAACTCCATGCTTCGCGCGCCTGATGGCTCTTTGACGAGCCCGAAGGCACCGGTCATGCAGGCCATTGTTCCATTACTCTTCATCTTCTTTGCGTTGCCTGGCATCGTCTACGGCTACACAGCTGGCACCTTTAAGTCCTCCACCGATGTGATCCATTCGATGGAAGAAATCATGAAGATGTTGCTCGGCTTTATGGTCTTTGCCTTCTTTGCCGCACAATTCCTTTATGTGTTTGGTAAGTCCAACATTGGTACGTTGATGGCTATCTCTGGTGCTCAGTTCCTGAAAGAACTTGGCATGCCTTCGACGATTTCGCTCTTAGGTATCATCATCTTCACGGGCTTCTTGAATCTCTTGATCACGTCTGCCACCTCGAAGTGGGCCATTCTTTCCACGATTTTCGTCCCTATGCTCATGCTTTTGGGTATCTCGCCGGAACTCACGCAGGCCGCTTTCCGTGTGTCTGACTCTGCCGTGAACGTCTGTACACCGATGTTCCCCTTCTATCCGCTCTTGATCATGTACTGCCAGAAGTACTGTAAGAAGGCTGGTGTGGGTACGTTGAGCTCTATGATGTTGCCTTACACGTTTGCGTTGCTCATCGTCTTGACGGCCGTGCTTTACGCTTACTGGGGTCTTGGCCTTCCGATCGGTTTCGATTCTGGCTACGTCTATCCCCCCGTTAAATAATTCACTACTTTAAGTGTTCCCCGTTAATGTCATCCTACGTGTCTTTAACGGGGTTTCGTTTATGTATAAGGACATCCAACATGACTATGCCTTACGTTAAAGAATTACAGGAACGCTTCCTGCGCTATGTTGCTGTAAGCTCTGAAAGTGATGCCAACGCTAGCGTTGTACCGAGCTCCGAAGGTCAGCGCGACCTCGCCAAACTTCTTCAAGAAGAATTGCGCGCCATGGGTTTAGTAGAAATTGAACTCAATGATCATGCCATTCTCACGGCACGTTTGCCGGGCAACGTTGACAATGCGCCTACCATTGGTTTTGTTTGCCACTTGGATACAGTTCCTGTCAATCTTTCTCCCAACGTCAAAGCACAAGTCCTTCACTATGAAGGCGGTGACGTCTGCCTGAATGCCGCTGAAGACATTTGGATTCGCTTGAGCGAACATCCTGAGCTTGCTGACTATGCTGGCCAGGACATCGTTTTTACAGATGGCACGAGCGTGCTTGGAGCTGACAATAAGGCCGCCATTGCGAACGTCATGACCATGCTCTCGATCATGACGCATGAGAACCGTCCGCACGGCGACATTCGTGTGGCTTTTGTGCCTGACGAAGAAATTGGTCTTTGTGGTTCTAAGTTGATGGATCTTGATAAGTTCAAGGTTGACTTTGCTTACACGATCGACTGCTGCGCCTTAGGCGAAGTTGTTTATGAAACGTTTAACGCTGGCTCGGTCTTCATCGACATCAAGGGCGTGACCGCGCATCCGATGAGTGCTAAAGGCGTGTTGGTAAATCCTTTGCTCGTTGCGACGGATCTTATTAATCGCTTCGACCGCCAACAGACACCAGAATGCACCGAAGGCAAAGAAGGCTACTGGTGGTTCACGGACTGCGAAGCCAACGCCTCTGCTTGTCACCTCAAGATGAATATTCGCGACTTCGACCGCAAGAACTACGAAGCCCGTAAGGCCTATGTACTTGAAGCCGTTGAAGCGATTCGTGCTCAGTATCCTCGAGCCAAGATTGATGTGAAGCTCGTTGACGTCTACAACAACATCATTGATAGCTTAGGCGATGATCGTTGGCCGATCGACCTCATCTATCAGGCGGCTGATTTGATTAACGTAAAGCCTAATACCATCGCCATGCGTGGCGGTACAGACGGCTCTGCACTCTCGGTGAAAGGTTTATTGACTCCGAACTACTTCACTGGGGCACATAACTTCCATAGCTATGCTGAATTCTTGCCACTGCCAAGCCTCCATAAGAGTCTTGAAATGACGCTCACGATTTTGGATCTCGCAACCAAAGGCAAATAACTCAGCCTCACGTCGGTTGATCTAAGTCAGGTCGCTCTCCTTGTGTGAGGGCGACCTTTTTTTTTGTTGCTACCAACACCTGGGCGTCTTGAGCCAAGCGCTTTAGGTCGACTGCACATCACGTTAACGATTGATTGTTTCGGATCCAAAACAAAGAAAATTCTCGTCTTTACCTATAAGACAAACCAAAAATCAATTTCATATCTATTTTAACTATCGATATGGAATCGAGGACGAAAGGCACTTTTAATTCCCTCAGACGAGCGAAGCCCAACAGATATTAAGAAAAAAAATTATGGCGCCACCTGGTTTCAACCAAGCGGCGCCTGTTATTGTTAGCCGAGGGGCTTTAGTTTAGTAACTTACTTGAGACCACCGTTAACGATCGTTTCAACAGCCATACGGCCAGAGTTGATAGCGAAGGCGGAAGCAGTACCTTCACCGACCTTCAGGTCATACGTGTCGCCATAGACACCGCCAGCGTCATGACCGATAGCGTACAGACCCGGGATGACATGGTCGTTCTTGTCGAGAACCTGCAGACCAGCGTTAACCTTCACACCATTCAAGCTGGTGAGCGTATTGAGCTTGCCACGGACAACATAGAAGGGACCTTCATCGATCGTGCGTAGGTAGTACGGATCCTTACCGAACTGTTCGTCCTTACCCTGCTTGGCATACTTCGTCATCTTGTCGCACGAAGCCTTGAGGATAGCGGGATCCATGCCAGCCTTCTTAGCCACTTCTTCAACCGTCTTACCGATGAAGACATTGCCCTTGGCTTCGTTGGCCTTCAGGAGTTCATCGAGCTGCGTGGCAGCCTGATGACGCTGGATGAAATTACCGCACGGATTCGGATAGCCCTTACCTTCCGTGGAGAATTCACGCTTCGTCTTTTCGTCGAAGACGATGTAGGTGTATTCGCCAGAGCGAGCGATAGCGTTAGAAGCCATCGGCCAGTCAATCGTCAATTCTTCGTTGAAGAAGCGGTTACCCGTGGAGTCAACATAGAGTAGCCCCTGACGGAAGAGAGCTCGAACTTCCTTGTTGGCACCGTTACAGATGGCCTCACCAGTAGCAGGCATGAAGGCACCGTTAATCATCATCGGGCCCATGTTGTCGCCAACAGCACCGACTTCCATAGCCATGGCGATACCGTCGCCCGTACGACCAGGAGCGCCAACCGGCGTCATTTCAATGCCAGTCATTTCCTTGACCATCTTTTCATTGAAGTTGTAGCCGCCCGTAGCGAGAATCACGTTCTTGGCGTTAACGGTGATCGTGTCACCCTTGTTGTTCTTAGCAACCACACCCTGAACCTTACCGTCCTTATAGATAAGCTTCTGAGCCGGGGTATTGAGAAGGAGCGTACCGCCCTTTTCCTTGAAGGTCTTCACCATCTGAGAGGGAAGCGCACCAGCCTTCGGATAGATATGCCAGGTCACCGCATCCTTATCACGCCAAGCGGTCTTAACTTCCTTCCAATGCACGCCGTGATCCTGAACCCACTGAATGGTTTCAGCGGACTTGTCCACGAAAGCCTTCAAAAGCGGAGCATTAACGCGCCAGTGGTGGTAAGCTGCCATGTCATTGAAGGCCTGAATCTTCGTGAGCTTGTCGCCCTTAGCCTTCTGCATGAAGCTTTCAGCAGCAAAGGAGCCTTCCATGAAGTTACCCGCACCGCCAGCGAATGCGTTCTTTTCAAGCATGACGGTCTTGAGGCCAGCTTCAACAGAGCTCACAGCGGCCACGGTACCACCAGCACCGACGACAACCAGGTCAACGTTATAAGTCTGATCAGCAGCCCAGGCATTGCCGAGAGCGAGCGAGACAGCGGTCGCAATCAGAATCTTTTTCATGGTCAATCTCCTTTGGATCATAACGGGGTAGCGGACTAAGGTCATTACCGCTATGCATCCAAGGATATAGACCGCATTACTTAAGTAAAGCGCATAAAATCAAAATTTCAAACGATTTCGGGTAAGGACAATTCCTACCTTTGCTCATCTAAAGCTTGTAAGGCTGGAATGAGAAGGGCGAACTGTTTGACTGAATGGACCCCTAAGGCTTTGTAAACCGCGGCACGATAGACCTGAACCGTACGTTCAGAGAGTCCCATACGTTCTGCGATGACGGCATCGTTTAAGCCTTCTTTCATGTAACCAAGAACTCGGCGCGGCTGATCAGATAGCGACGCAACCGTGGCCGACAACTTATCAGGTAACGTGATCCCTGCCACAGCGAGCTTACTGAGCGACACCGCCTTATCGATCACTGCAAGCAATTTATCGGGATCGACGGGCTTAAGCAAAAAGTCCTCAGCGCCCGCTTTCAGCGTACTGATCGCCACATCAATATCAGCAAAACTCGTCACGAAAACCACTGGAATATTTGCGCCCATGTGAACCAATTTTTCTTGAAGCTCTGGGCCAGAGAGCCCGGGCATTCTCACGTCGAGCAAAATGCATCCAGGCGTACGCGTATCTAAGTCACGTAAAAAACTGTCAGCACTCGGGTAGTCGCGAACGAGCCAGCCTTCACACTCAAGCATGAGTTTCAAAGCGCTTCTCACTTCGTCTTCGTCGTCAACAATCCGAATAATAGGTGTGAGATCGATGTTTTTTGGCATGATACTTCCCAAAGCGAACGTCGTTTAAGCAGTTAACACAGGGAGCGTAAGGATCGCAATCGCACCACCCTGTTTACGTGGTTCGATCTTAAAGTGACCGCCATGCGCTTCTGCAATAGAGCTAATAATGATGAGACCAAGCCCAATGCCATCCGTCTTGCGTGATCGCATGGGCATTTGTTCAATAAGCTTTTCGCGCGACACAATGCGCCCATCATTTTCAACCACAAATCGAACTGACCCATCCTTGACGTCAAGCGACGCACGAATATCAGCCTTGGGTTCGTCATAAACCGCTTCCGCGGCATTTTTCAAAATATTGAGAACGGCAAGACCGAGCTCCAACGGATCTCCCTTAACGGTCACGGAGCTTAACGTCATCGACACTGGACGAGTCAAACGCCCTGAACGTCGCAAATTGCCAACCGTCGTTTCAACTAGCAAATCTAGACGCACGGCTTCATTGCGTGACGTTTGTCCCTTGGCATAATCGCGGACCTTTTGAAGAATGAGCGCAGCGGTATCCACTTGCTCATCCATGGCGCGAATGCACCCATCGATGAGCTCTGCGTGTTTTGTGGGATCCTTCACGAGCAAACGTAGCGCACGATTTCGATACCGAATGACAGAGAGGGGCTGCCCCATTTCGTGCGCAAAAATAGACGAAAGTTGGCTCACAACCCCAAGTTTTGACATGGCCGACAAGCGCTCTTCAGCTTTGATCGCCTTATCTTCAATGTCTCTCTGTCGCAAATAAGCGTCATTCAGTTCTCGAGCACGACTTTGCGCAAGGCGTTCAACCGAAAGCCAGTGAACCACTAAACCCAGTAGCAACAAGACCACAGCCATTATAAGGACAGAGTATTCGTGCCAAACGCGCTTTAACGTCCACTCGCGTAGATACTCATAGGGACCAATGCGCAAATCTTTGAAGACTGCATTCACACGGTCATATTCGGTCGCGACACTCCACCCCATACCACTTTGAGGGTCAACAGGCATATTGAGTAGCGCCTTGACCATGCGCTTTGTGAGTGTTGGATCGACGGGCGCCGTACGAGCAACGGTCCAACCTGGATAGAGCTCCGTAGAACGTAGGCAAGCTTCGCCATACGTTTTTTTGACACCGACAGGACGAAAGTGCTTCGCAATTTCAGGGCGATCTCTCATCAAGGTTTCGAATTCACAGACACGAAACGCACCAATATCCGCCTTCCCCTCCAGCATTAATCGAAGAATTTCTGGTGGACGGTCATCCGTAAAGTAAGTCAGCCTAAAAAAGCGATCTGTATCTTCACCAATTCGTTCGATTTCAGCGAGCGGAATTTGATAATTGATGAAGTTCGCCTTGCTATTAAACGCAGCGCGTAACCCCTTCATATCGGCAAGTGTTTGAATATTTGGATACTTATCCGTCGTCACAAAAAGCGCTGCCGTGAACCGGTTAGGATCAGGAAATCGTGAGGTATAAACGCTCGCCAATGCATAGGCACCACTATCTCGCGTTTCAACATATTGCCCTGCACTCATGAGCGCGAAGTCAACGCGATGCTCACGAACCACTTGCCCTAATTCAGGCAACATATACTCCACAAACTCAAACTGAACGTCAGGCAAAGCCTGTGTTAGATAACGCTTCATGGGCGTCGTGAGGTCTGCTTCGCCAGGCTGATAGTTATTGACCCCGTAAGCCTTCATGGGCTTCAAAAAGCCAAAGCGCACCACAGGCGTTGCCTCTGCGTTGGGCGTCTCAAGCGGCATCGCTGACACCGTACCAACCATCAGAGCAAGTATTAAAAAAAAGAAACGAAGCATGACAAAGTGCCTGACTAAAACCATAAGATACTTCTATCACACCGTCATACTCGATACCATGAGGAGAATTACGACTGCAAGCGTTGAATTAGGCTCACCCCTCGCCTATCTTCTAGGCTTAAACACTTAGAGCGCCGTTTTTACCTGAACTTCCCAAAAGAATGTGCACTCAAGACAAAAATCTGAGCAGACATTACG
>CALEAW010000085.1 GCA_937943605.1 uncultured Sutterella sp.
ACACCAACCACAGCGGAGAGGAGTGCCATGCGAAGAGCGACGGAGAATCCGATAGCACGGAAGTAGAGTTGGTGTTCGGTGTTATCAATACCAAAGTCAAACTCACCTGGATTACGCGGCAAGGAATGGTGTACACCTACCGTCTTACCCGTCTTTGCCTTGATGTTCTTAAGCATGTCGAGTGAAACGTAGTAGTTAGCCATCTTCTTTTCGAAATCAGCACGGTTCGGATCATCCTTCTTGACAGAGCAGCCAGGCAGATAGATCAAGTCGACGTTACGATCCATGTAGAGCTCTTCGTTTTGCTTCATCGTGAGGTCGAAATGTTCTTCAAAGTTAGCGCCCATAGCCTGGAGCTTCTGACGAACAATTTCCGGCGTACGAAGTTCACTGGTACCCGTATAGATGATCTTGGCGCCCATGGCAGCAAGCGCCAAAGCGAATGACTGACCAGAACGAGCACGAGAAAGGTCTGGCGTAGCAATAGCAACCGTCACCTTAGAAAGATCGCCGAAAGCTCGCCAACAGGTATACGAATCGAGCAATCCTTGGGTCGGATGAGTAACATGGCCATATCCGCCAGAAATCACTGGAGAACAATGCCCTTCAATTTCCTTTAACGCACCCAACGCTTCCTGATCGTTGGGATGGCGCATAACAATGACATCAGCGTATTCGGACGTAACACGAAGGCTATCAGCAAGAGATTCGTTCTTGGCAACGGAAGAGTTGTGTGTCGGGTCAGCTTCCGTGATCACACTACCGCCAAGGCGATGCATAGCATTTTCATGCGAGCAACGTGTACGAGTGGACGGTTGGAAAAAGAGCGTGTAAAGAACCTTGCCTTTGAGAAGATCGGTACCAGTGCGCATGAACGGTTCAAGCATTTCAGCAGCGCGATACAGATTGAGGATTTCATCGCGAGAGAAATCATCAAGGAAAGTGATATTGCGGCCGCGCATATGCGTCGCATCAAGAACCTCGCGGATATCGCGAGCTTTAAACTGAGCGTCGAGTGCCAT
>CALEAW010000086.1 GCA_937943605.1 uncultured Sutterella sp.
GATTTTTTGAGTTATATCAACCCATATACGGATCAGTTATCCGGGAGTTCAGGTTTCAGAGATCCAAGGCTATTGATGCAGAATTCCTTCGCTTCGAACGGAGCTGTCTTGGTTAAAGCAACTGCTAATAAGTTCGCAATTAATGCCGAAAATGAAGAGAAATACTAAGATATGAGTAGAAGTTCTCCGACATTTCTGTAGGAATTTCCGTATGAATTTGCTCGCAAACTTCCAAAGTTCGGGTGAAATTCAGCGCCGAATTGCCTCACGGTTTCAGGCGCGCAGGCTGGAACAAAACTACACGCAGGGGGCGATTGTAAAAAAATCTTGTGTGTCGCTGGGCACGCTCAGGCGTTTCAAACAGGAAGGCGAAATCTTTCTCAAGCATCTGGTGCTTCAGGCAACGTCGCTCAATATTGGGAATTTTCAAAAAATTACTAGCCTATAGGACAGGTGTTTTGGAGGGTTTTTAGGTGTTTTAGCTAAAGAAAATGCGTTAAAGTTTGACATAATTGTCTTACCACAAACAAAAAACAAACAATAACCCATTGTGCGAAAGGTATACAAGATATTCTCGGAAATTTCAAGCGCCTGCCTATTCGACTCTCAAACACGACAGGAGTGCCTTGAAGCTTTAGACAGCCCGCTGGCCAAACTCACTGAAGCTTTCAATTTCGAAAAGTATCGTGCCGTAATCGTCGATTGCATCAAACGAGAAGTGGCGAAAAAGAAGGTCTCTGATCAAGACCCATCAAAAGAAGCATCAACCGTGGTTTGATGAGGGCACAAAAACGAGGTCAAATTGCTTGGATTGATGGCGATCACAGTCTATGGTCTAAGGTGTTTTGATTAGATAACGCTATTTGTATGAAAAATGGCTTTTTGAGGTAGAAGTTTGCTCGCTGGCGGAGCATAAATCGAATTTTTGGCGATGTATAAAGAAGACAAGGTTGAGAGCCCTTAGTGCGTTGTTGAGTCAGTTTTTGACGTTAAATGTTCGTATTTAGCGAACATAATCCAAAATATTCGAATCATCCTCTCTATGAGAAGATTGTGGGTTGTATTAAAACAGCGTTCGCTAAATAAGAACGTAAAGATAGGTGATTTTGTGTAGATCAATTTTTCGATTGATGGTCAATGGAATTTACAAAAGTTACATAAAATCGGTATGAGTAATACCAATGCTGAAAACCCTGAAAGTCGCCTTGACTTTGATCCAAAGGTATCAACACTCAATAGCATTCCACTTGCGCTTTCTTTTTAGAAGGCGGGACCAATCAAAGTGACTTTTAGGAGTTATCCAAAATGAATCGTGTGTTTAAGACCAAATGGAGCACGGCTCATCAGCAATATGTCGTCACAGACGAACATCATGCGACAAAAGGTAAGGCTAGTAAGAGTGCTGTTGCCATTGCTGTGGCTGCCCTTATGAGTGCTGGCGCGGCTTCGGCTGCGTATATGGCACCGAATGCCTATCATGAAGAAGGTTTCGTGGCGACGAGTCATAAAAACTTGGATGCGGCTAAAGCATCGTGGAAATCGAAGGAGTATCAATCCGACTGGGGTTTGACGGCCATGAAAGCGTCGAGCGCTTATGCCTTAGGTTTCAACGGCAAAGGTGTGAAAGTAGGCGTGATGGACTCGGGGGCTTTGCTTCAGAAGCATCCTGATCTTGCCGGCGATCGTTTTACGGGTACGCATGTCACGGGGCACTATGGTGCTTCAGGGAACCGCTATCCGCAGCAAGTTTTTGATGGCGGCAAAGGTCAGCCTTACGAAAAAGACGAAGCCTTTGATGTGACGGGCGAATGGATGCAGGGTGTGAATGACTCACACGGTACACACGTCACGGGGACTGTTGGTGGTAATCGCGATGGCAACGTCTTCCATGGTGTTGCTTGGGGTGCCGATATTGTGGTCGGTAACACGGGAGCCACAGACAACAATAACTATGGTCCTTTCCAAGACTACGACTTCTTCCACGCAGGTTGGAAGGCTGTGGCGAATGATTTGATTGCCTCTAACGGTGCTGATCGCGGTGGCGTGATCAACAATTCTTGGGGTACGAACATTCGCATTATGGTGCTTCAGAAGTTAGTCAAGGATGAGAAAACTCAAGAGCTAGTCTGGAAGAATGTCACAGATGAAAAAGGTAATCTAACTATCCAAAAGCCTGGACAAAAGCTTCCTGACAATCCAGTGACGGATCCCACCCAAGAAGGGGCTTACCGTTGGGGTCCTGGTGGACATATTCCAACGAACAGTGTCCAAGAAGCGGAATATGAATATTTTCTCTCCAACAAGATGTACGCCGACAAATACCAAGGCACTGACCATGCCGGTAAGTCGTTCGTCGATGCGGCCTGGGATGCTGTGAAGGGCACGAAGGTCGTTCAAATCTTCACGACGGGTAACCGCGATTCTGCCAACCCGTTCTATCGTCCGTTGTATCCTTATTTCAATCCTGAAGCTGAAAAGAACTGGATTGCTGTCGGTGGTTTAACGAAGGTTGATAATTTCGATCCAGCGCATCCGAAGTACAAGTTGTGGGATGTCGTGAATGAGGCGGGGCTGGCGAAGTGGTGGACGGTCGTTGCACCTGGCACCAATATTTCGTCAAGTGTTGTGACCCCAGATGGCAAGCCTGGTTACGATGCTACGTACAGTGGTACCTCGATGGCAGCGCCGCACGTTGCTGGCGCCATGGGCGTTTTGATGTCTCGCTATCAGGACATGGATGCGATCCAGGTACGTGATGTGATGTTCACGACGGCTACCCATAAGAATCCTGACGGTTCCATCATGGAAGGTTGGGCGAATGCATCTAATGGTAAGGAGCCTTTAGATGGTCAAGTGTCTGATCGTATGGGTTGGGGTATGCCTGATCTTGATAAGGGCATGAGAGGCCCTGGCCAGTTCCTCGGCAAGTTCGATTACAACATGGCGCATACGCCGCTTGATGTCTGGACGAATAACATTTCGCAGGTCGCTTTGGATCAGCGTTATGAAGAAGACATGAAGTGGAAGGATGATTACGACAAGAACCTTGCCGATGATAACTTCGTGCTCGGTAAAGACTGGGTGATCGCCAATGGTACGCCTGACGAATTTGACCATTTCATCGACAAAAAGGACGCTAAGGCTTGGCGTGAGGCTTATTATGCAAAACGCCTCGCTGCCATCAAGGCTAAGCTCGAAAACGGTGAGTATAACGGCTCCCTCGTCAAGCGCGGCGAAGGCACACTCGTGATGACCGGTAACAACAGCTACCGTGGCGGTACGACTGTTGAAGGCGGTACGCTCCTTGGCTTTGCCGAATCCTTTGGTGTGACAGGCAACGATGCTAATGCCTCGGGCAATGGTAGGGTCGTTGTCAACGGCGGTAAGTTTGGTCTTCTTGAAAAGTATGAAGACAACTTCACGATGACGGGTACTCATGAAGCGGGTAAGCATGAGGCTCAAGGTAAGGACGAAGTTCCTGTGCAACCACACTCAGTAGACGTAGTTGTCAATCAGGGAGGCACGCTTCAAATTGCTGCAGGTCAGGAAGTCCAAATGGGCAACCTCGAATTTAAGAAAGGTGCTCATTACACGGTAGGTTCTCAAGATGTCGCTGTTCTTAAGTCTGCGTATGATGGAAAGGCTCAGACGGGTACGCTCATTGCACAGAATGTGACTGGCGGTGATTTGGCTAATGCTGTCAAGAATACTGACTATGCCTTCTTTAAGACTGACGCGAAGATTGAAGGCAACAAACTCACGGGTACACTCTCTCGTGACGAAACCAAGAGCTTTGCAACGTACGCGCTCAATGACAATGGTCACGCGATTGCCGGTGCGCTCGAAGCGGCAGGCAAGGGCGGTCTTTATGACGCTTTGATTGGCGGCACAAAGGCTGACTTGACGAAGACCTATCAGAGCTTAGGAGACGACTTCTTACTCAATACCCGCAACGCTGCCATTAATAACGGCATGTTGATGGCTCGCGCTGTCAAGGATCAGGCTGCTGGTATTGGCGAAGGTCGTGTGGCTGAAATGGCTGATGGGACGGCTCGTCTTTGGGCCACTGGCATTGGCAGCTGGTCAACGCTTGACTACGGTCAGTCCGACATGGATAGCGACTTCTACGCTGGTCTTGTTGGTGCTGAAGTGGATGTGGCTGATTCGACCAAGATCGGTGTTTTCTTTGGTGCAGGTAAGACCGACAACAAGGCGGGTGCCGCCAAGGTTAAGAGTGACGACATTCACTTTGGTCTCTATGGCTTAACCAACATCAATGATGTGGCAGCTGTGAGCTACGGTGTCATCCATAGCCACCTCGACGCTGATGTGACGCGTAGCCTTCAGGTTGGCTCGCAGTTAGGCTTTAGCGCCTTTAGCGACAAGACTGATGTCACGCAGCTCTTCGGTGAAGTGGCCTACAAGGGGCTCAACACGGCCGCTTACAGCGTCGAACCATACTTTGGTTTAAGCTGGATCCATGCGAAGTCTGACGACTATAACGAACAAGTCGGCACGATGACCTTTGCCACCAAGACGGACGCTCAAGACGTTCAGGTGACGAGCTTAGGTGTTCGTGGTGCTATGCCGTTTGCTGTTGGCAACACGCAGATGGCTCTTAAGGGTGACGTCGCTTGGAACCACTTCTTTGGTGATACCGAAGCCGAAGCTGCTATGAATTTGAGTGGCTCTGGTGTGGCTCACTTGAAGGGTGGCGAATTGAGCGATATGGCCACGGTGGGCTTAGGCGTTGAAGCCAAGGTCGGCAAGATGACCACGATGGGCGTTTCTTATACCGGCGCCTATGATGGTGACATCACGTCGCACGGCATTACCGCTAACGTTCGCTTCAATTTCTAAGTCGGAAATTTAAAGCACGGTTGAGCTAATCAACCGATCAATCAAGGGCTGACTCAAGTGATTGAGTTGGCCCTTCTTGTGTCTTTGGTGTCAGCGTAAAAGTGAACGTATCACAAAATAGCAATATAAGATAAATGCCGTCCTTGTCCTTTGAGGACAGAAAGTTCGTTGCCACAATTCGAGTGTATGCGGAGAGACCTTTTTGCGCATAAATCGAGAGCTTTTTTGATGATAAAGCCCTGGATCGGTTTGTTGCATGTTGCTTGTCCAGTCTGGACATTGAGGCAAGTAATTGAACGCGCTCTGAAACCGCAATATTTATCCATTAAGGACACGCCTAAACGTGGAATTTTGTCTTTTGAGGACAAAAAGTTTGGTTCCACAAATCAAGTAGATGCGAGTCGGGCCCTCATTGATGCGTTTTGAGTGTCGAAGTTTGGCTCTCAGTTTGTTTGTTCGGCGATTCAACAGTAAACAAACGGAAAACCGCAATATTTGTAGCACGAAATTGCCCTTCTAGAATTCTGTGTGTGGATCCTGTAAGTAAAACTATGGTTGTGAGAAGCTTTTTTGAATATTCTTTGAGGACAAAATAAGCGAAAAGCCAAGCGGCCTTACCGTTCATAATGAACGTTCAAATGGTACACCGGGTGCTATGATTCCATCGAGCAGCTTGTATGCGAGTGATTCTATGCGCGCCAGATTCGCAGTCGGAAGCAGGGCTGTGGGTTTGGTTGGCTAAAAGACGGCCTCTTTCGAAGTCCGAAGTCAGTCTTTTGTGGACATTGAGAACGGGACTGAACAGATTAAAAAACCGCAATAGACAAAGATAAAACGGCAATATTTAGTTCATGTCTTTTGAGGATAGGAGTTCGGTGCCACAAATTGAGCACCGAACTTTGCCACTCACCATTCGTTAGGGTGAATCTGGTTAATCGTTGCTCTTTTGTGAAAAGAGTTCACCGACCATTGTGTCGAGGCGCTCTTCGGTACGCCCCCATTTCGTTAATGTGAAGGGACCAGCCGTATAGTCAGCGCGAGCCACTGGGCGCTTATCTTTGTTGAGCACAACATGCGCGGTGCGAAGATAGGTTGCCGCATCCCAGCTACGACGCGCCGAATATTCGACCGTATAAGTGCAAGGACAATCGTCCGAGAATTCAACAAGGTGTGTACGAACCCCCACGGCGCTCAAAGCCATTCTGGATGGCCGGCAAAGCATTAGCGATCGTAACGCGAGGATTCTTGACGATACAGATTTCGTTTGGCATGCCGTCAAAAGTGGCGTAGTGAACGCCATTCGTGACGTTAGCGCAGCCAGCTAAAAGGAGCGTGCTTGTTGAAATGAGTGCGATGTGTTTGCTGGTCATTATTGATTTTGGAAAAGTCTAATTGTGATGGCAGCTGATTGAGGGCTTGCTGACCTGACAACACATCGTAAAGGAAGTGTGCGCAAAACGTCGTTATTCTTTTTTCCTACTGTTGTAGGAAAGTTGAAAAAAAACTGTCGATTGATCGTTTTTTGGTAGTTGTGTCTAGAATGCGGTTAAGGCAATACAAAGAACTGAAGTTATTAGTGGATACGTGATATATCAATGATAAAGCAGGAAGTCTTAAGAGAACAAAAAGAAGATGCTAGGATGGTTCAAATTAGAATGTTAGCGAGGGAGATAATGTTGAAAAAACAAAACCTCGGAGATTATCCGAGGTTCTGCTTTATATAGGGCTGATTATTGATCGATTAGATCAAGAAATCGTCACGGCTACCGCCATTAGCTTCATATTCGGCGAGCCAACGCGGCGTGCGACCACGACCCGTCCACTTGTTGCCGTTCTTGTCCATGTACTTGACAGGCACCGAACGACCTGCGCGCTTAGAGGTCTTGGTAGCGGCTTCTTCGGCAAAACCCAATTCAGAAGCAGCGATGTCGAATTCCGTAATAAGCTTTTGAACCTGTTCGAGCGCCTGGCCACGAAGAGCGGCACGACGTTCGTTTAATTCAAGTTCCATTTCAGCAAGCTTTTCTAATTCGACCTTGAAGTTTTCCTGCATTTCTTTGCTCCAAATAAAATTGAAAATGAAAACCTTTGTTTAGTTCTTATTCTAGCAAAACTTTTGGAGATTGTGATATTCGAAGAAGTGCAAATAAATGTCAAGCCTCAATATTGAATGAGTGGTGAGCATTCATATGTTTGAGCAAGATGTCACAAACGGTTAATGACTGCAGTATTAAGTGAACAAAATAGAGGTTGATTATCAGCGTGATTGATTCTTTTGGAGAGCAGGAAGAGGCTATTAATAAGTAAGAAAAGGTTGTGTTATTTTATTTTAAACTCGCTCTTAGCGAGGCGTTTTTAATGGTGATTATGCTAATTATGAGGGGGCGTGTGGGATTTTTCAAAACGTAAAGAGAGACAGAGTCGATAAATAGGTGAATAACATGGTGTATGTCGCGCCCTTTGATACGATCATATCTTCAAAACTCGACGATTAAAGCTCGGTATCTGGACCTATGCCAATAAACCAAAGACAATCAACGCATCAAAAAAAACACGCCCGTCACCGAAGCGACGAGCGTGTGGCGTGGATCTCACGTGAAATTAGGTCCCAAACTCCGCAGCTAATTTCCTATCTAGGGTCTAATTATTGACAATGATCAAT
>CALEAW010000087.1 GCA_937943605.1 uncultured Sutterella sp.
TGCCGCTTTGTGTTTAGGTGTCAGATCTTACTGAACTAGATTTGCAAAATTTGGGCAGCGCCTCCATCAAGTGCAATATCCACGCCTACGTTGGTTTGCTACACCAAGTCACGCAAAGATCTCACTCTGACAAGACTATTGCGTTAATACATTAAACATCATTGCCTAAATGAAAAGCGATGGTTGTTTAGGCCACCGCTTCTTCTCTTTGTTTAACTAACTACTCAAAAATCAAGCACCGTCCGTCGGATCATATCGGCACCCAGCACAAAGTCATTCATCTTGAGAGCTTCGTTCGGATTGTGGGATCCGTTTTGGTTTGCCACAAAAATCATGGCGACCGGAATGCCGCCTGAAGCCATCACTGCTGCATCGTGTCCAGCGCCAGAAGGCATGACGCGCACAGGTACACCAAGCGTTTTAGCCGATGCCGCTAAACGATCCATGACCTCAGGATTGGCAAGTGCAGCCGGCATCACCACTGGCTCATCAAAGACGAATTCGACTTGGAACTTTTTACCAATCACCGCTGCAGCCTCGCGTATTTTTGCGCCAAACGTATCACGCAGAGCTTCATCTGTCGAGCGAATATCAATGCTCAAAATCACTTCGTTTGGGATGATATTAAACGCAGACTTCTCGGGCGTATTGATCATGCCGACGGTGTAGGTCATCTCTTGCCCCGACTCAAGAATCTCTTGCCACAAGTCCTCTAAGCGACTCACCCATTGAGCAGCCGCCTTAACAGGATCGCGTCGGAAGGGACGCGGCACGGCACCCGCATGTGCTCGAGCACCCTTAATCGTGATTTTTCGGTGCATCAAGATGCCGACGATGCCGCTCACAAGCCCCACACGCTCAAACGCGCTATCTAAAACAGGGCCTTGTTCAATATGGAGTTCAATAAAAGCCGCAATGCGTTCTAAAGGCTCCGCAGGGACACCCGACATCAATGGCGTCGGATCTATGCCACGCGCCTGATAGAGTTCACTCAATGTAGGCGACTGCGGCGTAAAGCGACGATCTAAGTCTTCAGGCTTCACGCGCCCTAAAAAGCCATTGGCGCCAAAGCAGCCTTGCTCTTCGCAACGAAGCACCACAACCGTAAAGTCGCGCGGTGGTGTAATCCGCTTTTGAACCATCCAACGAGCCGCGGCCAAGGGAGCCGCAATCCCCGCTAGCCCATCATAATTCCCGCCCATGATCACACTATCGGCATGACTGCCAGACCAAATGGCGGGCAATGTACGATCTCGCCCTGGGAGCGTCATATAGAGGTTTCCCGCACGGTCGTAACGCACTTCAAGTCCCAACTCACGACCGATGGCTTCACAGGTTTCGACCACCTCGAGTTCTTTTGAGCCGTAGCCCAAACGCGTCACACCGGCGCCATCCGCCGTAAGGATACGGATACGCTCAAAAAAGCCACCCGACCAAGCGGCACAAGACTCGCGAAACGACAGACTGTCCTTGGACATATTCGTAAATCCTTCGTTAGAAAATTTCGCAAACAATAGAAGGTACGACGAAAAAGCGTCGTACAGCGCTAAAATGAGCATACCCGACTTATAGCTCGACTGTCTTAAGGCAAATTGCCTATCAACAGTTCATTTTGGAGAAAAACAATATGCAGTTCATCGATTTCGCCCCCGTGAAGGTGGTCTTTGGCCCCGGCAAGCTTGACGCCTTACGCACTGAAGCTTTGCCTGGCGCCCGCGCCCTCCTCCTCACCTCTAACGGTTCGGCGATGGAACGCATTGGTGCCCTTCCTCGTGTCTGTGAAATGCTAGACGCACGCGGCATCACCTATGTTCATATGCCCGTGGTGGAACCCAACCCGCTCGTCGCGACTGTCATGGCTGTGGGCGAAAAGATTCGTGAAGAAAAATGTGACTTCCTGATTGCCTTGGGTGGCGGCTCTGTCATGGATTGCGCCAAGGCAGCCGGTATCGTCGCAACGAACCCTGGACACCTTTGGGACTACGTGCAGTCGGGCACGGGTGGTCGTAAGCCGATCGCCATTGATCCACTCCCTTTGGTCGCCATCACCACGACAGCAGGCACGGGTAGCGAAGTCGACGCAGGTGGCGTCATTACGAACCCCGAAACGCGCGAAAAGGTGGGTCTTGGCGGTCACGTCAACTGCTTCCCCAAGTTAGCCATCGTTGATCCAGAATTGATGCTGTCGGTGCCCCCGCATCTCACGGCCTATCAGGGCTTTGATGCACTTTTCCATGCCGTTGAAGGTTACCTCAACAAGCGTCCGAACTTCATGAGCGACATGTATGCGCTTGAATCTGTTCGTCATTTAGGCAAATGGTTACCGATTGCCGTTAAAGATGGCAATAACCTCGAAGCCCGCGAACATGTTGCCTTTGCCAATACGCTTTCTGGCTTTGTGATGACCACAACGCGCTTAACGAGCCAACACGCCATGGAACACGCTTTGTCGTCCTTCCATCAAGAATTGCCTCATGGCGCGGGTCTCATCATGCTTTCGATGGCCTACTTTGGTCACATGATTGCCGTCGGCGCTCAATCTGAACGCTTTGTCGCCTTGGCACGCGCCATGGGTGACACCGAAGCCGTTCAGCCGTCCGACTTCTTGCACGCCTTGCAGAAGATGCTCGCCGAATGCGGCATGGCCGAGCTTAAGATGAGCGATTGGGGCATTACGCGTGAAGAGTTACCAGCCATGACAGAAGTCTGCCGCTCTGCTGGCGCACATGCCTTCGAACAAGACGCTGTCGCGTTGACCTTCCAGGATACGCTCGCGATTTACGAAGCCTCCTTCCGTTAATCCCATCCATTGAGAAATCAACGACCGGTCACCAACATGGCCGGTCGTGAAGTTTGAAGCAATGAGTTCGCTCTTTCTTCTCTTTTTGATTACGAGCTTTGCCAACATCATGACACCTGGTTTAGGTGTCGTCATGATCGTGATGATTGCCGCCGAATATGGTTGGCGCCGCACGTTACCTGCCTGCTTAGGCACGGCACTAGGCATTACGCTCCTCTTTTCGGTCGGAATGTCCGGCGTCGGCGTGGTCGTCGCTTCAAGCCCTCTTCTTTTTGCTGCCATCAAGATCGCGGGGGCGCTCTTTTTGTTGTGGTTAGGCATTCACAACTGGCGTAAGCCGCCCTTACAAGTCGTCGAAAATCACAAAGCACCAACGCATCAGAACGATCGCCTTTTTTCAAAATGCTTTCTGATTTCGGTCACGAATCCACAACCGATCATTTTTTGCGTCTCTATTTTTCCTCAGTTTATTGACGCAGACATCGCCTATATCCCGCAGGTCACCTTGATGATTGCGGCTTATACCTTGATGGTCTTTGTCTGCATGATCTTTTATGCGTTGATCGCCGATCGTGCCCGTGTCTTTTTAGCTCGAGGCCGTGGGCCGCAACTCCTCACGCGAATCAGCGGCACCATCTTTATTTTGATGGCCTTAGGCGTACTTTATGCAACGGTCAGTAAGCTTCTCGCAAGTTAAAGGCGTCAAGCACCTCACGAAGCGCAGGTTTTGTAGTAAGCCTGTGCTTTTAGCTTGGCAAGATTGCGCGAGAAATATGTTCAAAATGTACAACCTGTCCTTGCCAACAATACACCAAAGCCCATCTCCAAAGACTGATGACGAGCCTCCTTGGGTTTATCAACAAAACCACACAAAACTGCTCGTCAACGACTGAAATACAGCCATCCAAAAGGATTTTGGCTTTTCAATTTAGGTAGCGCAAACCTAGCAATCGACTTGAAATTCTGAGCTAGCCTCAGGCAAAATCGTGGGTTTCGTCTTTCTTTATCATTTTTTGCATCATGCTCGAAGGCATTGTTCTCACCACGTTTGCACTCGCAATTTTAGGCTGCGCCCTCTCAGGGCAATCGGTCATATGGGCGTTGGTCTTTGGCTTTTTCCTTTTTACGGGTTACAGCTTATATCGAGGACACAGCGTTCGAGCGCTCACACCCATGGCAATGAAAGGCGTCAAAACGATCTTCGGTATTGCTGTGGTCTTGGCACTCATTGGCATGCTGACGGGTTCATGGCGCGCCTCAGGCACGATTGCTCGTTTGGTAAATGATGCAGCCGGCTTTATCACGCCAGAGTGGTGCCTCTTAGCCGCCTTTTTACTTAACGGTGCCCTCTCCACGCTCACCGGCACAGCCTTTGGCACTGTCGCCACGATGGGTGTCATCACCATGACTATGACGGATGCCATGGGCATCAATCCCATCCTCTCGGGTGGCGCGATTCTTGCAGGAGTCTTCGTCGGTGACCGTTGTTCGCCCGTCTCCACGAGCGCAGCCCTGGTTGCGGTTGTCACGCAAACCAACCTCTACACCAATCTCAAACTGATGCTCAAAAGCGGTATGGTGCCGTTTCTTACCGCCAGCGGTCTTTATGCGCTCTTAGGCTTTTTGATGCCAGGGCAAGCTGTCTCCACCGATGTCACCGACATATTTCATAAAACATTTGTGCTGGATCTCACAACCTTTATTCCAGCTATTGTTCTTTTGGCTTTTATCTTTTTAAAGCAATCTATTCGGTTAACGATGATCGCGAGCACTTTCTCAGCCGTAGCTGTTTGTTGGCTCGTGCAAGGTATGCCGTTTGAGACTATTTTTCAAACGCTTTTTTTCGGCTTTGAGCCTGACCATCCTGACGTCGCTCGCATGCTCTCTGGTGGCGGATTAGTTTCAATGCTCCCTGTTTGCGTCATTATTTTGATTTCGTCGACGTACGCTGGACTTCTTGAAGGCACAGGCCTTATCGCACGACTCAAGCGCCTCATTCCGATCTTGGCTCAGAAAGTCACACCTTTTGGTGCAATCACGATCACAGCGATTGTCTCGGCGGCTGTCGCTTGTAATCAGGTTTTAGCGGTCATGCTCACCAACCAGCTCTGCTCTGAGATTCGGCCTAATCGTCAGCAAATGGCGATCGACCTCGAAAACACCGCCATTGTGATTGCACCTTTGATTCCATGGTCAATTGCAGGTGCGGTACCAATTGCCTCTATTGGCGCACCTACGCTATGCATAGCCGCTGCTTTTTATTTATGGTTCTTGCCTCTTTGGCATTGGCTTGTCGCGTTCGTAGAAGCAAAGCGTACGGCTACGAATTGCTGATTATTTTCAGTACTTATGAATGGCTGAACTGTTCAACGTCGATCGTACAGTTATTGACAAACAACTCAAGAACGTCTTTGAGTCAAATCGTCATCTTTATCAGAGCCGACGAATGCGAACAGAACAATCCCACTCATTGTCGTAAGGTATAGAACAGCAAAGTTCAGGCATTGGTACGACGTCTCCTTTGTGAACAACGTCACTGGCCAGAAGTACACATTGGTTCTACCGCCCACGGTAGCGCCTGACATCCGCTCAGTCGCACAACAGATCAAAGGGCAGTTCTGACACGCGCCTCCTTCAGTACAACTTGGAGGAGACCTGCTCAAGCCTTTTCGAGAGAGAAGATTTGAGTGGGATTTTGCAGAGGCTCAGCTACAAAAAGTAAAAATCAGTTTTACATTGAAACCCTAAAAAAGGTAATATGAGATTACCTATCGGGCTTAACCCACCCAAATCAAACATCGATTGAAGGAGACTTAAATGTTTGCATATCGTGTTGGCTTCCCTGGGTGGAAGATTGCCGCACGCTTAGGCCTTCCACTTAAAATCAGGGTATTCGTCATCTATGACGAGGAAAGTAAGATGCTTGTCGCTGAATGTAACGACTTTCAACCTTACCTCGGCATCGTGACTGAAGGGGAGACCTTTGAAGAACTTCGAAAAAAGGTTGGAGAGTGCTGCGAAATGGCAATGGAAGAAGCCTTCAAAACCACTAATGTCAACCAGTCAATTCGACCCAATATGACTCTAGTGGCCTCTCTTCCGTAAACAAATGAATGGTTACTACAAACAACTATTAGCGATCTTTGCCAAGCACAACGCATACTTTGTCCGAAAAGGAAAAGGCGATCACGAAATTTGGCGATGTGGTGACAAACAAACCACAGTAGATCACGGAATCAACTCAAGGTTCTTAGCCAACAAAATTCTTAAGCAGTTAGGAATCAACGAAAAAATCTAAACATCAGCCCCGTCAGCCACGGGGTTTTCTTTTATGAGCCTCTGGAGCTTCGGCACTAAAAGACAAAGGAAGATAACACTACTGTTCGACGCTGAAATCATCATTCACGCTTCACTTTTTTTGTAGGGATACGCTTATGAGCGACGTAATTGCTACAGTTAGGGACTTTGATAAAACGCTGATTCCTGGCTATATGCAGGAGCCCATTTTTCTCCACTGCAACATGAATGGGAATGACTTTTGGCACAAAAGAAAAAGCCCCTGCAAGTAATATACTTGTAGAGGCCTGTCTTGCAACGCTTTGTACGTCTTCGCTCGCTTTCGTGCGATAGTGTTTAGCGTCGTAAAGTATCTTGTTTGGCGGAAGCGGTGAACTCCATTGCACCTTGTGGCACAGGGCAAAACAAGACACAAATCTTCTCAGATACCACGTCAGTAGCCACTTAGAGATTTATAACGCCGAACATTTCCGAACCTCCCGCGTGCTGAGTATAGCACGCACTGAACTTCGAACAGAGCTACCGTACTAACTTGACAATTGTATCCTTATCTATCGCAACTCTTGAAGAAAGCTCGACACCTCTTTCAAGAAGACATCCACATCGTTCGAGTAGTTCTGCGCTACGGGCAATCTGCTCTCTTTCAGATTTACAGGCAAGGTTACTGGTTGAGGACAGTCTACGCTTGGCGGCGTTGGCTTCATTGCGCACCCGGTCAAGCTCAACACCACGCTCACGCAACCTAGCATAAGCAGCGTCCCTCTGCTCCCAGGCCGCCACCATCGAGTCCTTCGCAAACCTCTCTTTCGCACGATACTCCTCCTGAAGTTCAACTAATCGTCTGGCATAGTCCTCACGCAGTTCTGCTAGCTCCTTACCGTATAATGCGGCCGCATACTGATAGCCAGCAAAGAACAAGGTAATAACAGAAATGACCAAGGTAATTATTTTCCTCATAGAGCGATTCCCAACCATGGCATAACAACGTGGCGAACAACACGAGATATTAACCAATAAATACCAAGGCAAATTAAAAGGCGACGGTTGAGCCATTGAGCTACTTCAAACACAGCATGTCGGTGAGCGGACGTTTCGTCGTCGTCATCTTTATCAGAGCCGACGAATGCGAACAGAACAATCCCACTCATTGCCGTAAGGTATAGAACAGCAAAAACTGGCGACAATGCAAGTTCAGTCGGCCACCAAATCAAAGATATTAGTTGTGGGATCCTCTCTCCTGTGAACTCAATCAACCAATGGCCAACGCATTGGTACGCATACGGAACAATGATGGACCACAAACACAGAAAGGCAATAATGCCAATGAAACACTGAAGGCCGTTAATACGTCCTTGCATAACGACTTTAGAAACCATAACCGTTCCAAAAAGCAAGCACGCAATGCTGAGAAAATCGCGCACAAATGGTAGACTTATATCCATCGAGCATCTCCTCGGTAGTTAGTTAATAGAACCGCCCGTTGTCCGCAAAAACACAGGGCGGTTTTATTTTATTCACCAAAGAATGCTCTCATGCCCCAACTGCTATTCCTCACCCAAAAACAGTTGGCTCTCAGCTTGTCGGCGACGGGTAAGCCCCGGGAGTCTCTTTCCGCCGGCACGGTCACAGTCAAGAAACTCTTTAGCTGCGCCTTCAATGTCACCATCATTTAATTTGCGCATCAGCTTAGGACAGCCTGTAATGACACCATAGCTACCCAAGTTGAAAGCCAGGCTCACCAGTGCGATGTATTGGCCGCGCGTCACGTCATGATTAATGTAGCGAGACAAGTCCTCAGCAACCTTACGGATATCGCCGATCAACATTTCGTCAGCCTGGCCATCTGTAATTGTCATGCCCTGATAAACCTCAGGGCCCGTGTGGCCAACGCCAATCGTCCATACTCCCGCCGAGCACTTGTACGCAACCAGGCGACGGCCTTCGAAGTCCTCAATAAATCTCGTGGCGATTGACGGCGGCCAGGCTCGAAAAGCACGCTTCTCACTTGTCATTTAAGTCCTCCTTAGAAACACCCAACTTTTTCTGTATAACAATCTCGACCAGGCGCATTAGACGAGTTCCGCTCCATCCGGCGAGACCTGATAAAGCACCACAGACTTGTGGTGGCAAACCATTGAATGCCAATAACTCATAGCTGATTAACCCGGCCATGGCGCTGATTGCACCGTGCAGGAAGAACTCACGCCAAGAAAACATCTTGCCCTCCTGTACATTCAACAAATAGTTGAGCCAACCGCATATCGCGGCAAAAGAGCCTGCTGCTGATAAGATCTGTCCGTCTGATAAATCCCTGTATGGCATATACCCTCCCGTATGCTTTGAGTCTCTTACGCTTTGCAAAGCACACGCGCACAAAAAAACTCCATCGATGTTCAAATTGTCGATGGAGTTTTTAATGCTTTATGGACGGCTACTCTCTATTGAACCAAGGGTTCACATCCCTGTCCACATAGCTATGCCTGAGCCTTCCTGCTCTTTACACCACAACTTCCAACCGAAGCTACCGCGTATACAACGCTTTGGGAACAAGCCCCACTGGGGTGGGGCATAGTTGACTAAACAAATTTGATAGTGCCTCTGAAGTAGACAGCTACGGTATCGTTATTAACACCGCCAAACCCACTAGATTTTGTGATTTTGATTTTCAAAGTCTCAGCCAATACTTCTGTTGAAACTTCAAAAGTTGATATATCCTCATCACTAGACAGATAGTTGTTGTTTTGCCTAACCGTAAGAACACCAGATAAAACCGCACCTTTCCCTTGGACGGGCTTATTAATCGGGACTGTTAAATAGATATCGGTTTTATTTGTCGTAATAACACCGCACGTCCACAGCGAAAGCGTAATCGTGTCACCTGCACGGTACGGGCGAACGAAACACTGAAGCAATGCTCGGAGGAGATTCTTAAGCATGAGAAACACCTCCGAAGCAAAGATTAGGTTCCGCCATTAATCCGATGAAACCTGATGTAAACACCGGACGTAGGGACGTCCCCTGTGATCTTGAGTTTGATCGGGATCCCTTTCCTAACAGGAACGGACGCTCCGAAGTATCCATAGTGCCCGGAGACGGTTGACACTGAAAAGGCCGGATAGTCCTCAGAAGAACCAAGTTCAAGGATTTCAAGGTTCCTAGTAGTCTTAGTTCGAACGGAAAGCCACCCCGCTTCAGAAGGAATGATTTCATTCCAATCGCCCGGTGTCCATTGATATTCGACGGTTGAGGAAGTCGGAATAGATTGCTCCCCGACCCAGTTCTTTTCGCTTTCAAGGTGCGAGTCAAGACACGAGCTAAGCAGTTTCTTAAGCATGGCACAACCCTCCAAATAAGCCGTGCCACAGGGCTTTTACCCCCCCAACAAGTTTTAAAAGCGTCACTCTAATCTCGTTTAGATCTCTCCCCTCGATACTGACGGTTTCTCCCTTTTTCACTGGTAAGTAAAATCCAAAATCAAGACCATCAAGAGCCCAAGGCATACCTGAATAGGTACCGTTTGATGCAATCGTCGCCATCCCGTGACTGGTTGAACTACGGGCTCTAATAGAGACATAGCCACAATTAGAAGCTACAAACGAGCAAATAGTATCCCAATCTGCAACGGTGTTTTTTGAGCTAATACTTACGCTTTGTCCACTCGGAGACGCGCCCGTAGCACCACCGCTGAGAATAGCGGCACGAAGTTGATTCTTGATACTCATGCCGCTACCTCCATGCGAGCGTTGTTACTGGCTACCAACTGACGGAATAAAGTGCACAACATTGGTAGACTTTGCTTCAACCCATATGTTGAGCATCCTTCCCTTTTGCACAAAAGCTTGTGCAGTAAGTAGTTGGCCTGCTTGAACTGCTGTGCTGCTACACGACAACCACGCTTCTTGGCTGACGGAAACAACGTTAATGTTGGAACCTTGGTTAACTGCGACGGCTTCGATATGTATCCAACCAGTTTCTGGAGCAACGAAATCGGTTTTACCGTTAAGCGTTGCAAGTTGAATGTCGATGCTACGCTCAGGCGAGGGCGCAGGCTGAGTCGCAACCCACTTCTTGTTTGAAGACAAGAACGCGCCTTGTTCCACTCGGAGGTAGTCTTTAAGCGAAGCCATGACGAACCTCCGAAACGGTTGCAAACCAACGCTTTAAGGTATCGTTTATACCCCCCCCGATAACTTTAATGAAATGAGCCCACCACACTTTTGAAGAACCTCTCGTAAGAATCGTCACATTGCTACCCTTCTTCACAGGAACGTGACAGGCGTAACTCAGCCCACTGTCATTCACAGTTGCAGACTGCTCGACGCCGTCTGCGTGAATTTTCAAACCCATGTATTGCCGATTGCTCCCATCCGTATCAGACACGGCCATGGAGAAATATCCATCAACGGGAGAGACGATCGTCTGTTGACCAGTGCTGTAGTTGTCACTTGAGACAGATACGTCTATGTAGTCGTTTGTAATTACACGGGTTGCCTGAACCGCGCCAGAAACGATTGCGGTCTTAAGCAGGTCTTTCTGTGTTGCCATCAGAACCCCCTATACATATTTGCCTGCATAGCACGAGCATCAGCCTTCTGACTACACTCATAAGCAATGCAAGCAGGCATTGTTGGATAGTCAACAAACGGGAAGCCTTGTACCATGGGAAGGTCACGAAGAGCCTCACGATATGCCAGCACGTCTGCACGCTCCTCATCGGTCAGAGCCTCACGAGCCGACTTAGCTTCCTTCTTAACCGTCATATCGGTTAGCTTCACATAGTCGTCAGTGTCACTGATACGAGCATTACGTTCGGCACGAACCTCAGCCGCATAGCGTTCAGTCACGAATGCGTCATCGTTTTCAGGCAACGCACTGGCTGAGTAGTAGCAACCGTCAGCACTTCGGAATAGTTCACCAGGGCGCTCCTTGGCTGTGACCCACGTCAGCACGCGACCATCAATCTCTTCGTCCTTGCACTCATAGCCGTTAGCACGAGCGGCTTCAAGGTCGAGCGGATCGGTGAAGCAATGGACGAACTCACTCTCAGAGTGCGCGACCACCTTGCCGTTGCGATCCATCACAACGTAACCGCCCACTGGCGAGGCAAGCGCCTCGTTCAGGTAAGCGGCTTTAACTTCTTGGAGAGTTTTCATTCCTTGTTAACCTCCTTCTTTAGCTCATCAACCTGTTTCTCAAGATTTTGTACACGTTCCAACAAGCAAGCAGCGAGCGTAATCATGATCCATCCGCCCGTAAAATCAGGCTTAATCTCGTGGTCACCTTTGGTCTTGCCAGTCGCGATGGCACCGTTCACTGCTGTCATAAGCTCATCAACCGTCATGCTGGTACCTGTCCTCCAAATTCGACAATGAGTTCCTTGAGCGCGGTCTCAAGTTCAGACGTATCCAACTTCGACGGAAGCGAGGTATTTTTGATCGCGTTAACTTCCGTACGAAGCGTAGACACATCCTGAACTTCGCTCTCCTTCGCCATGCCTATGCCACCCGCTGTAGCTCCATCACCAACAACGACGCGCTTCTCCGTTTCGTCCCAGTAGATCGACCCACTGGCGGGAGTTACCTTGCTAAAAGCAGGTTTCGTAGCTGTCGTAACTTTGTTGAGTTTTAAGTTCTGTGCATCAGTTGCCATCACGCACTCCAAGTACCAAAATCAATTGAAGCCGTGGCCATAGAGCCAAGGCCGAGGTTCGTTCTTGCCTGTGCTTTGTCAGGCACGTCAGAAAGGTTCTTCGTTTTTGCCAGTGGGTCGCCCACGGCCGACACTGCGTCTTGCGCTTTCTTCGCATCAGCCGCCGCAGAAGCCGCTGAACTTGCCGCCGCAGTCTCGCTCGCCTTAGCCGCAGTAGCAGAAGTGCTAGCTTGGCTAGCCTTTTCAGTAGCGGTTGTCGCTGCAGTCTCAGCTAAACCTTGCGCTTTAACTGCTTCAGCCTTAGCAGTTTCAGCGGCAGTCTTTGCTGTTTGTGCCGCAGACTTCGCAGACTCAGCCGCCGTTTGAGCGGCTTCTGCATCCGCCTTTGCGGTCTCAGCAACCGAGGCAGAACTTGCCGCCGAATTTGCAGAACCACTGGCCGCGTTCTCCGATAGCTTTGCGACATTAGCCGACCCTGCCGCCGCACTGGCAGAACTCGCGGCATTGCCCTCAGAAGTCTTAGCTTTTGTAGCAGACGCCAATGCTTCAGACGCCTTAGTAGTTGCGGTCGAAGCAGACCCACTGGCTGACGTTGCTGAAGCACTAGCAGAAGTCTCACTTGCCTTAGCCGCAGTAGCGGAATTTTCGGCAGCAGTCGCTTTGGCCGTTGCGGTTTTTGCGGCATCCAATGCGGCTTGTTGGTTCGCTTGTACGGTAGCCGCCGCGTTTTCCACCCTCTGAATTGACGCATTAAGATCCATCACAACGCCGGCGGCATTCTTTACAGCCTCGATGTTGCCCGCCACCGTCTTTACCGAGGCAATGTCTGTTGCCACGGTGTTGACGTTCTGAATGCTTCCTCCGACTTTTGAAATTGCGTCAGCGTTTTGAACCACTGCGTCAACGTAGGGAGCTACCTGTCGAACTTCGTTGATACCTCCCGCCACTTTGTCGATTGAACCACCCGTCGGTGTATAGCTAGGAATATCATCTTCGTTAAAGAACCCGAAATCGTGAACGTTAGGACAAGCGGTCTGCGTCGCAAAATCAGCGGCAACGATTTGAATCGCATTCGAATGTTCGGCAGAGGCTTTAATGGAGTCGATTGCTAAGGCGTCAGTCTTGATGTAGCTGATATGGTCTGCGACCATGCCTAGCTCATCAGTCATGCCGGCAACGATAGTAGCGTCCTTCGCTGATTGCGCTGCTTCTGCAGCGGACTCAGCTGCTTGATCAGCATATTGAGCCGCTTCTTTTTGAGCGGCGAGAAGTTTTTCAATCAACTGCTCTGGCGTACTGCTTGACGTTGGCGGAACAGACAATGTTCGACCTAGGCGCTCGACAATCTGTTGAACCTGAACAACGACACGGTCCATTGCCTTATTGATAATTTCAGGCGGGAACCTTGAGTAGTTGGTAAGCTGCATGTTCTGCGTATAAGCCACCGCAGAACCTACAACAAATATCTGCCCTTTAACAATTGGGATAGTCAGTGTAACCGTGCCACCAGGCGTTGCATCCTGGTCGGAATTCATTTCAACGGAGTAATCCTGCCCGTAAACGAGCATCGTGGATTGAGCATCTGGATCGTCAGCAGTTGCAACATAGACGTCCGTTTTTTCAAAAATATAGAATCCAAAAGGCAACTGTGTTTGCCCCTCAGAGGTAAACGGACCTGCTAATCTTTTGACATATTCGATCATAGAAAATGGCTCCTTAATGGAGCCATCTTCTTATGAGAGTACGGACACACGCGCACTAATCGTTCGGGTTTGTTGCCATCTTCGGCATACGTGTTGGTTCAAGTTTCGTCGGAGACCACCAATACTCTTGGCCAGTATTTTTCATTCCCCAAGCTTCTAAACGAGCCGTATAGCCTGGCGAGCAAAATTCCATTAGATCGTTATAAACGGCACGATCAAATACTGCCTTCGTGTACCAAAGATTGACAAAAGGCATATGACCTCTTGCGAGACGTAAGGCTTTAGCGCCAACCTTCGTTTCTTTGTCATAGAGACCCTCATTGATCATTGCCTTACCGACGTCGAATGTATCTAAAACCGTTTGATTGACTGGGCCAAAAAACTTTAGCCAGTTAGGAGACCCATACGCATTTTGCCCGTCAACGCCCGCAATGATGAAATCCGCAAGGAAGGACAAGCCGCCGCCAGTAGATACTGCCTGAGCCCAAAAATCCATATCGTAAACGTCCTGTGTATCTTTGCCAGCAATAAGTTGCTTCAGTTGTACGGAAATAGCTCCTGCTATTGTTGAACCAACCAAAATGGATGCGGCATATTTGACACGACTAGCATTACCTTGCGTTTGCGCCAGATCAGCAGCTCTTTCTAAATGCCTCAACACAAACCCAATAGGAAATGACTTAAATAGCAAAAATGAACGCATAGCCTCCCCTCCCAAAGTTCCGCGTTCTCCCATAACATTAGATAAAGCCCGTGTTCTTAAATCAGGAGCAAGTGAGGCTAACCCTGACTCATCCCTTAAAAAGGCCATGTAGGTCGTCACAGCATGATCTATGTCCCTTTGTGTAAATGGATTCTCAACATCTGGGCTCAAGCCATCAGGATCTATTCCGTTTAACTTGTTCAAGTCAACTTCACGAATATCCTGTCTCGTCAAGACTCTCGCGCCATTGTGAGCAACGTAAGGTTCAGCCGCTTGCCAAAGCTTCCAGTCGCGCTCAGTAACTCCAAGTCGCTCTAACTGACGTCTCTGAAACGGCTCTAATCCATTCCAATCCCACTGTCGCACCATCGCCATCGTACCCATCATATTGATCATAGATGCCTGACGTACGCCGTTGGTCCACTGGTCAAGAAGGCTTAACTTCATCATCGCGTTGGCCAACATACCCGTCCATCCTTGCCCGACGTTGTTTTGACCAAACCTTTCAAGATTAGAGGCCAGAGCGTCTGCCATTAAACCTGCACGTTTAGCAATGTCTTTTGATTCGCTTCCCCAAGCTTTACATAAGTTGGCTGTCGCACGAAGTAACGGGGTCTTATTAAGTCGAGATGTCACAAAATAGGAAACAACATCTGGTAAGGAGTTGATAAAAGTGCTTTGTAATTTGCCAACGACTTCTAAATTCCTAACACCCCCCATGAGACTGGCTACAAAGGCTCTATCAGGCCTAACCATGCTAGCTTCACCGTTCAACACAGACCACGCAGAGTCATAGAACCTACTCGACAGGCCAATCTTCCAAGTTTTCTTTGGTGCTAAAACGCCTTGCATTCGTCCATTCATTTGGTCAGCTTCTGCTTGGCAAATACGTTTTATCCCCCGGTTCATATTATTCGGATTCGGTCCCATTTTTTCTAATAGAGCCGCATCCTTTGCTGTACGTCGTAAGCTTCCAAGCATGTTTCCAAAGAACGATCCGTGACCAAAAGTCTCCTGATACTCGATGAAAGCTTCCGCATCTTTGAAATGGAGCGCACGATGTAGGTCACCACGATTAGCACGACCTGCGCCGCTGAATGCTTCACTTGCAACATTAGAGACCTCAAAGTTTTCCGCACCATTCTGAACAATTGTGTCGTAAGCCTTAGCAAGCATCTGGACGATGTCCGCATCAGACATCTTTTCCCCATTTAAGTCAACGTATCGATCCTTGTCGATTCGATCAAAGACATACGAAACCCACGCCTTTTGGTTATCTCCGTAAGGATTATGATCATTGAACGTGTAACCAAACTCATGCTGAAATCTCTGAAAGGCATTGTCACCCTTCAAAATTTCATGCGCCTGGCGCAGACGAGCATCATCATGAGTTTGAGGAATGTAATGCTCTAACTTTCCAAGATTACCGCCAGCGGCATTGAAACGATCCACGCAAGTGTCTGACATTTCCTTCCATACCGTAGCAACCTCTTTGGCCATCTTGCTACCGGTATCAAGGCCATAGACTTCACGCACGACTGTGCGGGCGAACTCTTTGTCTTCCATCAATCCAAGGATGCCTTTTTGCTTTCCCTCTAAGGCAACAAGAAAATCTGAAGCAACTTCTGCTTGAGCTGACTGCACATATCGATCGACTTCCTGAAGAACCTGCGTACCAGCAGAATATCCATGGTACCCACGCTTTCTCGCTAATCCAATGCTTTTCTCAATATTGGCTTGAGCAATGACATTTAGGCGTGCACGTTGCTTGATCTTCAAGGCCTGAGCTTGCATGGCAGCTTGAACCTCTTTGACAGCCATATCAACGCGCATCTGCTTTGTCATGCCGTCCCATAAGACAGGATTTTTCAACCTAATTTCAGCCATCTTTGCTCTGACGTTAGCTAGCATGTCAGAGGCTTCAGTCGGCGTAATAGCCTTACCAAGAGAAAGTTGAACGCGCTCCACACACTCTTTGCGCATCTGCTTTTTACGAAAATCTGCCATTGTTAAATCCCGTTATTCATCAAGGCACACGCAACGGCAGTTGTAACGCCATCAGCCGCTGCACGCGTAATCTCATCAGCCTTTGCATCCTCTCTAGCAATGAGCTCTGCTGCGCTAATCGAGGCGGAGTTTCCATCTTCGTCAACAAGCGGTATCGTTAAATCAGGATGATCCTCTAACGCAATCAAAGCCTGGTGAGTCAATTGTTTCAATTCAACATCCTTTGCAGAGTCTCGAATCCTCTCCATGCTCTCTTTCACAATCTCGGAATCTTTGGCGCGTTTTTCTGCATCAGCAAGGGCTTTAAAAGTCTTGACATCACCAAATTCCTGACCGATACTTCTATTAGGAACTGCAGTTCTAGAATCCCTGTTGTTGCCGACTGAAGTCGCGGGTGGATGCCAGTCCTGAGGTTGCTCTTTGTGCAACGAGAGGAGGCCACGGTCGTGAGTCTGACGATCAAACAACAGGGTTTCTTTTTCTATAGGTTGCTTGCTATAGAACACAGACCCAACACGATAACTCCCCGCAACCTTCTGAAACTCAGCCTGAATTACTGCACGAGTCAGTCGTCCTTTCTCATCAACAACGATAGGACGAACAATTCGCAAGCTGTCAGCCTTCGTTCCTTTGGACACCCACGCCCAATTCCTCACAACATCGTAAAGTGCGTGTTCAACATTTGAATAACCAGCCTGTTGAAGTTCCTTCTCGTGCTTGCGAATGTGGTCGCCCTTAAGCGTACCTTCCTGTAGTCGTACAGGAAGCGGCATAACACCATCAACACCTTCTGGCATGACCATCAGATCAGCCTTTCCATCAAAACCAAAAACGCGATGAACGTTATCTCCATCACGCCCAACTTCAACTAAGCTAAAAGGCTTTGGAGCTGAAATAGGGGCGAAACCTTCCTCACGCATCGCATAGTCAATGGCATCTCGCAAAGCTTGTCCACGTCGCTCCGCCTCGAACTTGACAGCCCCAGCTAGGCTATCTGTCTTGATAAACAGCCCTTCATCAATTTCAACACCTGTGCGGCGTGAGAAGTCTCGCATTACATCGAGCTGAGAGAGCGTTGTAATATCTCCAAACATCCCTGCGCCACCAGACCGAGATTCCTCGTCAGCCATAGATCGAGCCTGACGAATCATCTCAGCACTTTCTGAAATGTCCTCCACAATGCGACGATACCCACCACCTTCATGCTCAACCTTGGCGAAGTACTCCATCAACGTCTGAGCCATTGGTGACCGCATCGCAGACCGTTGCGCGGCTAGTTCTGCCATTGACAATCGTTTGCCACTCGCTCGAACGGCTTGCATCTCATTGAGCACCTCAGCAAGTGGTACACGGATATCAACATCACCCGTACCATCTAGATCGAGCAGTCGAGGAGCTAATGCACGATAAGCACGAAGCAATGACGCAATACCATTCGGCGCATTTTCAGAGTCAAGTAGGTTTGTTAACCCAGGCGTCTTGTAAACCGCCTGAAAAATGGCTGCGTTAAGACGCTCCTTTGCGGCCGTTGTAGGAATACCATTTGATACAAGACGGTTTCTCTCAGCTGTAGGCATCAGCTGTACAAATTGATAGACAGTCTCTGGTGACACGTTGCCATCGTCTGTAAATGTCAACGCACTCAAATCAATGCGTTGTGAATCATTGATCGCTTGCTCAACCTGACTCAACTCAGACGTGCTTCGAGTATTGGTTCTGTCGGCAATGTCTGCGGGCAACTTCTCGCGATCAACAACGCGAACAAGAATGGGCTTTTTCATCTGGCTGATCACGTCAGGATTAACCCCGTGACGTTCGTAGTCACCAGCCAACTCTGAGCGATAGCCTTCTGCGGTTCCGAGATCATATGCATGATCAAGCGCAGTCACTCGACCATTACCAGCTACAGCGTACGAAGCTTCGAGACCTTCAACACCATAAAGCTTATTGGGCACACCATTGATGTCGTTTGACGTGATGACAGTGTCCGCATCGACCACTACATACTGAGACTCATATCGCATCCCCGTACCGTCAACCAGTGTCACCGTGTGACCACGCTGTATATCAGGAATATCTACCCAGTCAGTGACAACAGGTGCACCATCAGATAATGAATTACTGATCGACACACGCAGGTAATCAGGATGAGCGGCGATCTCGCGCATCTGCGCAACGCTCTCGTTTGACGAACGATCGCGATTTTGCAAAATGGCACCATCACGCTTTGATTGTGCGGCTAACTTCTCTAACGACTTCGCTCGAATTTCTTGAATCACCATTGGATCAACGGCATTCTCCTTAACACGAACAGGCTTACCGTTATCAATTGCTTCTCTCGTGGTAGCCTCAGCCTTACGCGCCTCTCTAACCTGAGCGGCATTAGAGTGATCCACTGGTAAATTGGAATCCGCCGCGATTTGCGTAGCACGAAAACGTGCGGCATCCTCGATGTCGACACCATTAGGCTCAGACACCTGTGACGGTTGAGGTGCTTCGGACTTCGCGCCCTTGGTCTTCCACGAAAGACCTGCCGAAAAAGGCCCCATAAGGCCACCCACAATAGCATTTACTCCCATACCTAGTGGGTCGGATGGATCGTATTTAAGAGCAAGTTTTGAATAGTCCGCATTCTCAAGAACGGTCTTAATCGCCCCCATTTCATTAGCGGAGGTAAAAACACCCATTCCGGCACCCGTCAAAACTTTCGCTTTTAGACTTCGACCTATAGCCCCGGGAGCACCCGCCCATACAGCATTCATCGCACCCGAGATCATGCCTGCTTTTCGAGCAGTCTCTTCATCTACGCCTTCGTCCTTGAGCTTCTGAGCTTCATTGATACCAACGCTCGTACCGAATACGATTGGAGTCACAACCACTGATCCTGGCCCCGTAGCCGCACCAACAGTGGCCGCCATCCCAAACTTAGCAAGACCGTTCGATATGCCGTACATCACCTGTGCCGCCATTCCTGTCTTTTCAGGATCGGGCGTATATTCGTCTCGAACTAAGCGACGATTCTCTTCAGCTGTTGCGTCTAACCATGCGCGGTATTCGTCATCGCCCAATCCTGTTGCAGAGGCCACTCCCTTCAACGCAGACTGGTTCTCCAAATACGCAGAATATGCACCTTGCCACAGCGAATCTAAAACACCCGTATACCAATGAGGCTCCTCTTTTTGTGCTGGTTCTACAGCATCATTCAAAGGGGATGGATTGACATCAGTTAGGATCGGAGCAGACGGTAGCTCCTCTGAATATTCTCGAAGAAAGATCATTTTTCAAAGTTCACCGCTTTAATTGTGAAAGGAGAGCCATCCGATTGAATCAGCTTTTGGCCGTTAGATAAGATGACGTCAAAGGTGTTGTCCTCACCAGTCGTAGACATTCGCAATTCGGCATCTGGTAACAGCTTGGCGACCTGTTCACCCGTAAGGGGCATGCCGTTTGGCAACTTCGCAACAACCCCTTTCAATCTTTCAAAAGAACGGACATTGCTCCGAACAGCGTCCTCAAGATCGCTCAGGCGAACACCGTCCTTTAGCGCAACCTTCCTACCGTTGTAGTCATAAATTTCACCAACGATTTCCGTCATGGCCTGTGTCATGGCTTCCCCAGCACTCGTTCCACTCATGACCTTCCCAGCCGCCACTGCTGTGATCGAATCGACCACTTTTTCTCGAACTACGGGATTGTCAATGAGACCATTCAACGCCTCGAGCTTGAGAGGAATACCCGTGCTCGGTGACGTCACAATGCCAACCTTCGTCTGCTTTTCAGCAATACCCGCTTTACCAAGGAAGTAGTTTTCAGCGACACCATTGGCTCTCATTGATGGGTCTGCCGCGAGCAAAAAACCTGTGGAATACTCCTCACCAAGTTGTCTATGCACAATACCAACGCCATCTGCACCAACTACATCAGCTATAGCACCTAAAAACGCCGACCTTTCTCGAGCTCCAAGACCATCGATCTTTGTCTTAAGTTTTGAAACTTCATCCAAGCTGAATATCTTTGCTTTTGTTCCATAATCAGTTGAGATAGTTTTAGCGTTTTGTGCGCGAATAGAAATCTGACCTACCACTGATTGCAGATTGTCAAAGTCGATACTTTGTACGTCATACGACCCAGTACCCATCGCGTAAGCGATAGGATCATTTCGCCTCTGTTTTGTGACTTCATCCCTCGCTTTTACAAGGGCATCGCGGCGCTTTACTTGATCTGCATAGTCTTCTGCCCCGCGAACAGGAGCTGAGGCCTCGATCACTGCGTTCATCGCATCAACTGGCATCCTGCTAAAACCATGTATTGCAGCAACCGTTTCAGCGTTCGCTTTGTAGGACTCGTAACGTTGACTTCCTTCAGACTCACCATAAGCCTCAACAAACTGGTCTCGGCTCAACATATCTGCATCAACACCCGTTTCTCCAATTAAGGTCAATGAATTTTTTTCCCGTTTCGCAAGATCCTGCCGATACCCAGATTGAGCCGTCTTTTGTTGCGTCCACACCGACGCAAACAGCTCAGCACGCCTCACTTGAGTAAGTTCATCAATTAGCGGAATACCTGTTTTTTCTGACTTAATTGCCCCCCACAATTCATTCCTATCCCCAGTAAGAGGGTGCTTTGCCGCCAACTCAGCTGCCAACAGCCCTTTTGACTGACGCCACAGCGAATTTTCAAGCTTTCGCCTGATATCCATGCTCATTGAATCATCAGGTGTAGACATCAATGCCTCAAAAGCACTGACAGGATCATCCTGTGCCCACGCAGAAAAGCGATTTGCCTGAAGTTGGTCTAGGTGCGCACGCTTCTGGTTCGAAAGCGTTTCTTCATCCCACCCCATTAGCTGAGCTTGATAATCCAACTCCATTTCAACTGAAGCTGAGGACTTCGCCAGATACTCTGGATCTGCGTAATGGTTTGCCGCATCTGCCTGTAAAGCCTCAACCTTAGACGAAGAGGACTGCAACTGATATTGTCGTGTCTGGTTCGCATTCCATCGCTGAGCTTGGCTATGTGCAGACTGCATACGGTCATAGACACGAGACTGCACAGCCTCACGAGCTTGAGGCGATAGCTTTCCAACGATCTCATTGACGTCACGTGTCATCGCTTCCATGGCAGGCTGATACCCATCCATGGCATTGCGCCCCATCTTGGTCAGATATCCAGTCTCTGGATTGTTGAGATGCGTATCGATGACACCCATCACCTCACGCTCTGCATCATCACTTTCAGCCTTTATGACTCTGGCACGCTGAACTTCTAAGGCTTTGACTGCTGAATTAGCCCAGTCCTGCACTGGCATGAGAGCCTTCTTCATCACTGCGTCATAGTCGGTACGATCCTGAGGAACGCTGATAGGCGAGAGCCCTGAATTACCCGAGTCCTGTACCTGCGGCAGACCACTTTGAAAAGTTGGAACCATCGGCATTTAGTACCCCCCAATCATGGTCTTCTTGTAGCCTGACGCGATGTCTGGGTAGTTCCATCCACCACTGCTTTTGTTCGTGGCAAAAGCCCCTGATGCACTCATAAGCATGTAGTTGTTAGCAACCTGAGAGGCACCACCCAACAGCGTCGTTCCGAACTTATCCCACTTGTTAACCTTCTGTGCCTCGGCCTGAAGTGCCTGAGCTTCATAGCTAACGCCCTTCCACCGATAGCCCCAGGCCTCATTGAGTGCATTGGACTTGATCTGATTTACATCCATCTCTTTGATGATGTCAGTCGATGCCTGCATCTCTGCAGCAGATCCCTCACTAACAGCAATACCATTGGCTGCTAGTGCAGCACGCTGAGCAGACTTCACCTGCCCAGCCGCCATCGTCTTGGACACAATCGCCTTCTCTGACGCTCTTAATGTGGCTTGATATTGACGCTCCATCATTTGCGCATTAATGCGAGCGATGTTTGCTTGAGCTTGAGCCGCCGCGTTGGAGTGTTTGGATATTCCAAAGGATCCAAGCGCAGTAATAGTGTTTGAAATGCCCTGCGCAATGAGCATTCCGTATCCGAATTGAGCAGAGTTTGTAGCCATAGAAAAACCCTCTAAGATGACTAACACCTTAGAGGGCTGAACTCCTTACACGCGCACAATCACACCAGTTCTAGAACTGTTGTCATACTCACGATCCTAAGAGGCAATGGATATTTTTGCCTGACACATACTTGCCCACTTGTCGACCATTGAGGCTGTATCTGAAATCCAACCTCGTCAGTAATCGGGGTCGGAACGCTCCCTGCAAACTCTGTCGAACGAGCAGGATATTCTGCGAGCTTATCGAAAGAGGGGCCAGCTTGAGTCCCTAACGAATTGACTACACGGAAGAAAACTTCCTTCACATTCTTCTTATGACCAGAACCATATGAACCATCCTGCAAGGCCATTGCTACTGGAAGTGTCTTCATATCAGCAGTGTATGGCAGGCCGATATGAACAACACTTGATGGATAATCCAAAGTGATTGTTCCATTCTTCACAACTTGTTCTGGCTCTACAGCACCATCGGCAAGAATACTAACGGTCTCGCCTTCAAGCCATGATAAGCCTGTAATCTCTTTCGTTGGCTCTCCTCGATACGTACCTGCACAATCGAGTTGAACCCAATCCTTCAGCCCCGTAAATTGACGCTCATTCATGCGTTCCACAAAACGAACATCAGTCCCGTTGATATTGCGAAGCACTTCTACATATACGATGTCTTCGTCACCTTCAGCAACGACACACACCGACTCAATAGATCCACTCGTTTCAACGGTTGAGAAGCCGCCAACCTGCTGTTCTGGAACATAGGTCAGTGCAATCAACTTTCCTGAAGATGAAGCCGCCCATACAATTGGGAACGGTGCTTTAGAATACGCCAAGTCTACGATTGTCAGGTTGTCAAACAAGTGAGGCGCTCGTAGACAAACATCGCCTGAAATATAACCACCAGCCTCATAGTTGTAGCCAAGCTCACGAAGATGCCCGCCACGACCTGCCCCGTAGATCATGCTCGAGCCGATCACGAGAGGCTGCACATTAGACGATCCAACATACGATTGCGGTCTAACAGACATAGATTCTGGCGTAATGGCATCTGAGTTTAATGGGGACACACGCCACTCTGCTGCACCAGTCAACAGCATCAACTGCGCCAATGGAACAATGTGAAGTATTCGATTTGCCTCACGAGCCGCAACACGAACAGCAATACGGTCATCAGACTGTGACGGCAACGAGTAAGACATATCAGCCTCAGTCCCGGGTCTTGTTGCCCACAGATTATTTGGACGATTTATCGTTCCGCCGAACCAACGTCGTTGCTCAAAATAAGAAACAGCACCTGGGTAATCCTGATCCTTAAACGCGTCGTCATATCTTGGAGGCGTTATAGACGCATCAGGCGAGATATTCTCATCGATGATGGTGGTTCGATCTGTCTGACCGACGTACGCCCAAACACCTCCTTGATCCCTGTAAACACGATACATGCCAGCACCTTGTACCGAATGCCACTTAATCGTGTTATAAGAACCGTCACCATACGGATTGCAATCGATAGTAATGGATTCTGAGCGAACTGATTCTTGGGTACCGTCGCTGAGCAAAGCCGTTACAGCGTATGTACGTTTGTAGTCAGTTGGATTGGTAACGTCCTTATTGATTGTCTGTTCTGCAGACAACCCTGTTGGAGCTGAAAGCGAAGAACCAAACTTAATATCAACCAATCGCCAATCCGTCGCACCGTATCGTCGCAACTCCTTAGGTGGGTAGTTTGGATGAACTAGCGTCATCACATCCGCCGATTGAACGTAATGAATGTCAAATAGATCAGCCTCAATATACGGTGTCTCGATCTCGTAGGGTTGACCGTTATCCCCCAAGACGGTCCTACCTTGAGTATGGAAGCGCACATACCTCTCACCAAACTCAAGCACCATAGTTTGAGTAATCGAGAAGCTGAAAGGAATGAGGCGAGCCTTTTTGTTGGAGTGTTTCGTGCGATTAACATACTTGAAGCCCGGTCGAGTGACGATGGGACCCTGTGGCTCGATGAGGAAGTTTTTGCAGAGAGCCATGCCTGTCTGATACTTACCATCGTCAATTCGAGCGAACATCGAAACAGAAACTTCGCCGCCATTGAATGCGCGTTGATAGATTCGAACAGCCATCAGATTACCCTCACACGTAAACCAGACGGTAGCGGCCACTCGACACGACGACGATGAACGGACATCTTTGAGTCAACTGTCTTGGCTCGAGAAAGTGCAGCCTCGTACTGCTGCAAAAGTCGAACAGACGCTTCACTCGAACTGTCAGACCGCTTGACTGGCCCAACAAGGAAGGACGCCAGAAGTATGACTAGCGCCTGAACAAAATAAGTCGGAAAGATCGTGGCAGTGTCAATGTATGAAACATATGTCAGCACGACATTCTTTGAGTTCGTAAATACAGCACGGCCTGAATTAGATTCATACAGTTCAACCTCAAAATCTATCGGCATCCCTTCCTTTCCAGGCTCAGACACACGAAGCAACCTGACACAATCCGATGGCAGAAGAAACGCATACTTCCACTCATAGAGATCTTTGTCTATGTTCGAAAGCTCAACGCCTCGAGCACGGCGAATAGCAAAAGACCAGTCGTGCTCCTCGTAAAGCTTTCGTAAAGCAAGCGGATACCATCGAGCGCAATGGCCAGCTTGAGGTGAACCATCTGGCGGCGTGATTGATGTCACATCACCAGAATCACCTAACATTCCTAACGACAGATTACAGATATCAACAGCAGTAGCCATAAAGTAAAAGCGGAGCTTTTCACCGCCCCGCTCCCTGAAAGAGGTTCAGTTGTCCATGCGTCAGGCCGCTGCGCCCGGCAGGAACTCAATGCCCTCGACCTTATAGGCCGTCGGCACTTCAATCACGTCGCTCAGATACGCCGTCATCGTGCCACCCGTAATGGAGGTTGGCGTCGTCTTGAGGCGAACGTATCGACGATGCTTGACAGGCATCGGAAGGACGAGGCCATGCTTCGTATCAGTTGGCGTAAGGGCTCCTGATGAGAGCACTGGTGCAAAGTCGCTGTTATCGTCAGAGTCCTCAACAGCAATGGTCAGAGAGGTGCCGACAAGGGCGGTCGGGAACTTGCAGACCACATAGAGCGGTCGATCATTCAGACCGGTCGTCGGAGCCTTCTGAAGGAAATCGATCACATCAGAAGTGATAGCAGTGGTAGCCGCCTTCTTCTCGCAGAACGCGAGCTTAATATCCATCATCTTTCCTCTCCTTTACTTGAGAACCTTGCCCGTATTGGGCATGATGTCCGTCCCAAGGCGATGAATCGGCACGCCGCGGAAGGTCATGCACTTGCGCCCTGCAACCTCATCCTGAGAAAGGAGAACGTTGTCCTTGTTCAGGATCTGGCGAGCCAAGAAGCTGCGGGTGTTGTCGTTCATATAGAAGGCAACGCGACCCTGCTGTTCATCCGGCAAACGCTCAAGAGCATCGATCATTAAGTCCAGAAGGTCTGGACCAGTCGTGTTCTTCTTCGTAAGCTTCGTGGAATCGATGTTAGCGATACGAACCACACGCTGCGGATCGTAAAGTGCCACACCAACGTCCCAAGCGAACTCAGTGATTTCAGCGCGGAAGCGCTTGCCGTTTGCGTCGAAGGCATATTGTTCGCCCATATTCTCAACAGCGAGACCAGCATTGGAGCCGTTTTCCGGATAGAAGAGATACGTCGAAGCAGGATCCCAATTGATCAATAGGATGTCAGTCTGCTTGTTCTCTGTCGTACCCTTGGCGTCGATGATTCGATTGGCAAATGCTTCATTCTGAGGCGTGACGATGTTGAAAATCCCATTAGGGTCACGGCTTTCAAGGTTGCTGTCACCGTATAGAACCTTCTTGAGGACATGGCGAGAAAGGCCACGCATAAACCCTTCATCCGTACGAAGACGGAAAGCGGCACGCTCATTAGGCTTACGAGTGTCCAAAAGGGACTTATCAACCTCGGAACGAGATCGAACCATCGCCGCGGCGTAGCGAACGTCTGCACCAGTCACACGTTCAGCATCCCAACCTTCGTTGAAAGCACGAACTTGACCTTCAGGGTAAGACGTCACAACCTTGCCTCGGTCACCAAAGCCATCGTTACCACGCTGAATAACAGCTTGATCAAAGAAGCCGTTGTAGTCTCGGATCGTATGGATAAGCTGGCGCACCGGCTTATCACTAGTAAGACCTTCGAAGTCCGCCAAAGTGATCGGATTCGAGTCAGTCACAACATTGGGCATTTACTTGCCTCCTTTCATTGCGTCTTTGTAGAAATCCTCGGCTGAATAAATGCCATCATCGGCAGATCCGCCACCGGGATACTTCGCCTCGCCAAAAGCACGACCAATGCGACTTAGGAGTCGGAGAGTCCCCGGGTGGTTACCCATCGGGGAACTAAGGAACTCCTGAATATCGTCATCGATCTTGCCATCTGCGTTTCGAGCGAAGGTGTCACGCAGGCGAGCGATGTCAGAAAGCGACTGATCGAGCTTCTGGCCACCAAACTCCTTGTCGGACTTCGACTGTTCCATCCACTCATTCGAGATCTCAGCAATGCGCTCAAAAGAACGACGTTGCATAACAGGAGCTAGCTTGTCGATAAAACCCTGAGCTTGGGCCTGAGTCAAATCGAGTTCCTTTGCAACGTCCTGAAAGACTGTGCCGACTTCAGAGTCAAGCTCAGCCCCTTCAGGCATCTTGAAGTCCTCATATTTTTCAGGAGCGCCCTGCTTCTCACCTTCGCCTTCTTCCTTCTTGTCGCCCTCGCCTTCCGTCTGGCCTTCTACACCAGAGTCACCAGCTTCTTCGTGACCGCCTTCCTGCGGTTCTGTCTGCTGTTGCCCTTCGGCGCCCTCAGCCGACTCCAGCAAGGTACCTGCATTCGTTTCTGGCTCTTGCACGGCAGGGGTTGGCTCAGCGCCATCGCCACCACCAAGAGTCTGTTCAGTCACACCCATTCGCTTCGTCCTGCATTAACCTATAAGCTTCCGCATCCACTGACATGATTCTGTCAAGAAGCCTCAAACCAACATTGCGTTGACCTTCATTGAAAGCCATAACTGCAACATCTCTGTCAAAAGAGCTTCGGTAGATGCCCGTGTCAGAAAGGAGTTGCCACAAAATGACTCGCCCATCACGCGTTGACAACACAGCCTTCAGCGAGTTGGCAAGCTTTTGCCTTCGAATCCTTTCCTCTTCGCGAGCCTCGACCTCTTCTTTTCGGAAGGGGTCTCGCTCTGGTGTCATGATCTCATCGCTCATTTTTTACACGCGCACTTACCGTTGAGCCATAGAAGCTATTCCCTTGACCGCTTGACCAGCCATCGTAGAATCGTCAGCAGGAACCTTGCCAAGTTTTGACAGCACATCAGCAGACTGTTGCATCTGTTGCGCCTGCATCTGTTGTGCTTGAGCTTGCTGTTGTTGTTCAATTGCAGCCTGAGCTTCATCAGTCGGAACGACGACAGACGGAGCAACAGAGAAGTAGTCCGCATACTCGTCAACAAGGTTGAACACATTGACCTTCTGGAGAATATTTGGATTGACCTGCGCTGCCTGCATGACACGATTGACGAACTGATCCAGCGAATTTGCGCGAATGGCACGCTGTGAACGAGCAAGCATCGATGTGTATTCAACCGACAACTTTTGGCCACGTAGTTCTTCGGGCGGCGGTGGAAGTTGTCCTTGTCTCGCAAGTATGTCAAAGCACCGCTCGATGAGTGGCCGCAAAACTTCTTCGTTGAGACGGGAAAGCACTGGCCCCAACATCATTAGCTTCTCTTCATGACGCTCAGCTACTTCAGTTGCAGTCATCTGGCCGTGGCCAGCGTTCGCAATCATCATGAAAAGGTCAACATTGAAAGCTTGATTGATGCGGTTACGAACGTCAGCAATATCCTCTCTCAAGTCTCCGAGCGGCAACGCAACATTAAACGCTGGTTGCACCTGATTACCCGAACCAGGATTGTCTATGTATGATCGACCACCTGGCAGGAAATCGACCTCATTGTCACGAGCATCAGCCGGCATGATGAGAGGTGGATTGACCATGTAGTCAATCGCATTACCCTTTTGAACCTGATGATGCCCGAGCTGAAGCACGTCGCCGATTGCGACCATACCGGGCGATTCTTCCGAATAGACGTCCGAAGCCGAAGCACCCCATCGACCAACGACAGCGGGGAAATCTCGATATCCAGACTCGTCGAGAACACCTGAAGCATTCTCATCGTGATCTACTTGAATAACCACACTGCGCCACGGCATGTTTCGGTTATCGAGCTTGCTTGGATCTCTTTCGAATCGAGGTTCTATCGCGTGAATGCAGACAAAAGGCGCATCTACATGGCCATCATCGTAGTTTGTCAAAACCGCCTTTGACACCTTGCCACGACCGTAACGAGTAACAAGCTGTCCTGCCGTCATCGTAAATCGACGATAAAGCGTATCTGGTCGACCGCGGAAGTCACAGCCAATGCAGTACTCGCCACACACGAGGGGATGAGCCACGAAGCTATAAACAGGATCCTCGACGATAACGAAAGCGCCAATCCCGTAAACTCCTACTTCTCGCCATGTGTGTTGAAGCGCCTGATAGACATTGGTCTGAGTGAATGTCATCTCCATGATGCGCTGAACATCATCAAGCCAAACCTTGACGGCATGAGACTCATCAAGATCAGGCGATCCTGTTGTCAACGCGAACCATTGCGACGATGGGTCAGTCATACCTGACATCAGACCAGCCTGCAAAATATTTGCAGCACGCACAGCAGTCGAGTCGTAGATCTTGTTCCATCGATCCCGAGCTTCGTTCTTTCGAGACTTTACGTCAAGAAAGCGCCCTGACGCAGGCGTGATATGTCGACTAACTTCAAGCCATTGAGCCACGTACGGCTCTCGCTCAACCTTCAGCCGGTTCCACCTGCGAAGGACACGCTCACGGATGTCCTTTTCGGTCGTCATTGCTTTACCCCAACTTTCCGCCAGAACCAAGATTCAAATCACCAACACCGCTTGGACCAGTCAACAGGGTCGATCCGCCACTAAGCGCAGAATTTGCATTTTGTTCAAGAATGGAACCAACGTTCGCAGAATTTCCTTCCTGCTTACGCTGTTGCTGACGTTGTTGAGCCGCAGTAGCCTTAGCTTGTTGTTCAGCACGCCTGGAAGCGGCCTCTTGAGCTTTAGCTTGCTTCTTACTCGAATAGACAGAAGCGGCTGCACTCGCCGCTGCAATAGCACCCCCAGCAATAATTGCACCTGCTACTCCGCCTGACATTGACTTCTCCTAGAGATAAGTTGATCGTATTCGTCCGTGAATTCTTGCTCCGCCTCATCTAAGGTCGAAGCTTTTGAAGGGAACAACATCGTGATGAATGTTTCATCCCTTGCGATGAAAATTTGTGATCTTCCTGGGGCTCCCCGAAGGACTGCGTAACCAGTAATCTCGCGAGCTTCCTCACCCACCTTGACAAGGCAGTTACCAGACACAGTTACTACCGTTGGCACCTTGATTACTGCACCGCACAAAATGGAATCAGCGGGCATTTGGACTGTTCTGACATACATGCCACCATGGAAAAATTGCTCTGTAGGAAAATCGTATTGTGGTAGCTTCGCCACAACCTCTCTCATCCGCATCGTTTCAGCCATGTCTTTTGGTGTGCACGGCGGTAGGTCTGATACAAGACTGAGTGTGCTCATAGCTTTTTCCAAAAGAGCACATTCATTGGGGTCGCAATCTTCTCGAACAGCTTTTCAGCCCGAGTACCTTTCTTGACACCCCAATAGATGCCATAGCACCCATCTTCTTTGGCAAATCGTTCAGCCGACTCAATCAGCTCTCGACCAACGCCAGTTTTTCTGTAGTCAAGGTCAACCCAAAGACTCTCAGAAGACGCGAGAGTCTTTCCTTTGAAATGCGGTATTTTTGTCGTGACATAGTTGACAAAACCAACTAGGCGATCGCCATCAAACGCACCGACACTGTGCAATGTCCCCTTGATTTCAAGCCACAGATATGACTCATAGTCAGGATCTGGCTCAAGATCAGGGTACTTAACGTCCTCGCCATACTCCCTCACGATCTTTGACCATGAGGGATTTTCCCAAGCCTCGCGGCACGTGATTCGTCTGATACTGATAGACATCGATGAATGCTCCTTTGTGCATTCATACTCCATCATCAACAAACACACACGCGCACTCGAATGACCCAAAAAACTGAAGAAGAGCGTCTTATTTGTGAGATCGCCGAAAAGAAACAAAAACTGACCGATTTGCAGTTGGAAAAGGCCAGTGAAGTTCAAAAGCTTTATCTAACAGACGCATATGGTGCCTCTGAACTTCGCTGGTTCTTAGCCATCGTTTCACTTGTTATCGCACTGTGCGCGATTCTTGGAACAAATAAATGGTCTACTGGTTTTCCTCACTATTTCAGAGAGGGGGCGGCGTGGTTCTTCGGCCTCGTTTACTTTTTTTGTGGAGCTTTGCCATTATCCCTTTCTCTATTCTGGGGATTTGAAGCCTTGGCAAAATCTACAAACAAGCTCAAAGACTTACCACTATTAATCCAATATCAGTTGCCGGCATATATTGGTTGGGGTTCCTGCATAGCCTATTTTTTCTTCTTTTATCTGTAAGGATCCCTACTCCTGATCTCCTGACGTCGTCGTCCTGCCGGCGGCGTCGGGTTGTCTATGTATTCGTTCATTCGTACGGCAAAAGTCAAAGCCAAGGCATCGGCATTGTCAGGGGAAGCCATGCCGCGTTTTTTCATGTCCTCTTTTTTCTCGAGCAGGATTTGATTCGTCGGCGTGTAGCCGTATTCAACCCCAGTCAAATCCGTCTCAAGATCAGGATCATTCGGCAAGCACCCACCCTGTGCGATCCACTCTTTCATGCGTCCCCACATCTCAGCACGTAGATTCTTGTAGCGTTGAGTATTGACCGCACCAGCACCAAAGTTGATTGCATTCACCGGATAGCCATTATGTCGAAGCCAATCAACAGGAGAAGCACCAACGCCACCAGTGTCCACGTTGATGACAATCTTTCGTACTCCCATCTTTCGTAGATGGTTGTAATGCTCAGCAACCTTTGCACCCAACTCATGACCATCAAGGCCGTGGAACTTCTGCTTTGCTATGGAACGGCCATCGAGAGCGAAACGGGTCCAAATGACCGATGCATCATCCCCGAATCGCGCAACGTCAACGCCAATAATTGCGACAGTCTGTGTGTAGTTGACAACACCCATCGGTCGTTCCATTGCGGCCTGGACGATGTCACGAGGGATGAACTGCATGGAGGAACTGTTCGGAAACTCGCCACGAACACGGACACGGAAGAAGTCAGAGTCCTCGCCATAGTCTGCAAGCCATTCATCGATCTTTTTCTTATCGGTCATTGCGGCATCGCGACCATCCACGTGACGATGATTCCATCGATGTCGGAATCGGTTGAAACACTCGTAGAATCGACCTGTCGAACGCGTTGGGTTGCCGAAAGCGAACCAAAAGATCTGCGTCTTACTGTCTGTCAATGCCCCTTCGGTCACTTCCCATATACAGTCAGAAATAGCAGAAGCTTCGTCGAAGATGACAATGATTCGACGCTTCTTGTTATGCAAGCCGGCAAAGCCTTCGGGTTTGGTCTCAGACCAAGGAATGGCATCAGCACGCCATGTCTTATCGTGCCCTGGTTGCTTGCATGTAACAGACATCGCAGAGACCGAGAACCAGTCCTTGAATAGGCACAAGTTATGCCACTTAGCAACCTCAGCGAAGGTCTTCGTCCTCAACTGATTCTCCGTATTGGCAGTGACGACGATACGAGTATCTGGAAAGGTGCAAAGCGCCCAAAGAATGATCCAAGCCACAAGCCCGGACTTGCCCACACCGTGACCTGCAGCCACCGCATATTGCATAACGTGGTCCCAAGCTTCACCAGATTGAAGTTTGTCACGCATATCGGTAAGGATCGATGTCTGCCATTTGTCGGGTCCAGTCATTCCCTCTAGCGAATCCTTGCCCCAAGGGAACGCCACCTGCACGAACCGCAGTGGATCATTCGAACATTCAGCCGCGAGGAAAGTCATTGCCTTACCGATGCCTGCTTTGGTTGAGAGATCAAAAGTCGGAGTCGTCATTTGCGCAGAAGGTCCTGAAGCGTTTCGGAAAGCGTTTGAATCGTCTGATCCTTGTCAACCTGTTCTTTCCCCATACCAATGCACTGAGACAACGTCTTAAGCGCAGTATTCGCACCTGCTGCATCGAGCTTCTTGTACACAATGTTTCCGTTGTCATCCATCACTGGTTCACCAGTCAGACCATCAGTCACTGGCACTCTCTGCCCACACGTGAGTGCAATATCTTTGAGTTGTTCGAGAACGAATGTTGCGTCAACAATCGCCTTCTCTTTAGCGGGTTCACGTCGAGCCTCAACTGCGTCTCTGACCTCAACATTTTTCAACAATCGAGAAGCAATCCTATCTGCTGTCTTTGCACTATAGCCCGCCTTCACTGCGGCCTCAGACGCGTTCTTGAAACCTCCCCGTGCATATTCATTGACGAACGCTTGCTGTCTCGCATTCAACATCCTTACCACCTCCTCACAAATGTCTTCCAACCTGCCACCGACTGACAACGTCGACGCCCAGAGATGTAATCCCTGAGCGTTCTAATCGGCATATCCAACATCAAACTAATCTGTCGATAGGTATAGCCCTGTTCCCTCAACTGACGCGCATGCTCAACATCAGAGTTCAAATAACGAGCGTTCACATGATCCTCTCCGATTGCTCGTCCCGCATCGTTGACTGTCACTGTCATCTTGTGTTCTGAAGTAACGCGGATATTCCTTTTTGACTTTTCCGATTGCAGAGTCAATGATCTTTGCCCTGAGCACAGGGTTGTCCCACCCGACCGCCTTGGCATCTCTGGAAGCTCGAACAAGAGCATCTGCTGCCACTGGCGGCAGGAAGCCCGAGACTCCGATTCTTCCCCCTTCACGTTCCTCGTCATTCATCAGGTTCCTCCCAATCAAAGACAACAGCCAATGCACCAGGCTTTTCAGGCTCGTTCCACACCTGCTCGCGAAAATGGAATGTGCTGTCATCAACACCTAGCGCCTCTGCCGCCCCATCAAAAATGGCCTTGCAATTCGCAATGAGGTTGTCTTCATCTCGATAACGGTTTAATGGTGGCGTACAAATTAAGCGCACATTCATCGTTCCGCCCTTCCATCTGCGATCGGCTCTTCCTTCTTTGAGTTGCACCTCACTAATGACAGCTTTTTTCATTGCTTGTGCCGTCTTCAATCGCGTGTGCATCTTCGTCGCTTTGAAAAGCTTTGCCTTTGCAAAGACGGTCAAGCGAGCATTAGGCGAAAGACCACGCGGTGGCCACGGCAGTTCAACACGGAAAATCATTTTTCTTTTCTCCTCTTCCTCAAAACTTTGAGAGCCTTCATACGTTGTGCTATACGGGCTTCATCTGCTCTCTTGAACCGATCACACCGACAAGGTCCCTCGATGCGCTGTAGGACGTTCCAACGCCCGCCCTCACGGTCCTTGTGGTCACAGTAGCCTCGGCCATCTCCAAAAAGCCACGTTGGTGTCCGTTCAGACCCTGCGAGATAGTGGCAATCGATGCACCTACTCACTTATCTCCCCTTGCCATAATCCAAACAACAAAAGCGCAAAAAACAAGCCAAACCACCATTGCCCAAAAACCTTCACTCATCCTTGTCTCCTTCAGGATCCCAACAGCAATAGAGCGCCACAATCACTACGTAGAACACACCAATGAAAATGCACGCCGCCACCTTCACTTGATCCTCCCGTATCGTTGAATGCTGCCAACCACCCCGTCATGGACCTTGAGTGCGACGGACTTGCAGTAGCTCACGCGCGCATCGATCTCACGTCCCCAACGGTCTGGTCTTTCATCCCCACGGACTCGGCTTGCATACGCCTTGGTTTCGTATGGCGATTGTTTGCCAGTCACCTGCTCAAGCTCTATGTCGTGCCGATGGGGCCATGTGGCCACCTTGAACCACTGGCCTTCATCGGTACGCAGGAACGTGGTCTTTCCTGTCCTGTATTCGATCTCTTGCATCACCTCAGCTTTCATTTTTTTTGCCTCTTTTAGATCCCCGTGGGATGATTGAACTGCAGGGCCCTGAGAAGTTCTGCTTTGTTCAACCAAACCACGGAGAAATCGTTATGTCCGTTTACGACGACTTAGTCTTCGCCATCGACAACAGACGTGTTGTCCAGTTCACATACGACGGTCATCGTCGTGTTGTCGAACCTTTTCTGCTTGGTGTGACGACTGCAGGTAAGCCCGCACTGCGCGGCTACCAAACAGAAGGCACAAGCAAAACCGGCACAGTCCCCGCATGGCACCTGTTTTCGCTATCGAAGATTTCCGCCATAGAGGTGACGCAATCCTGTTTCGAAGGTGTAAGGCCGTTTTACAACCCAGCTGATAAAGCCATGTTGCGTATCGACGCTCATGTTTAGCTAGCGCACCGCAATCACACGGGCCTGCCGGATAAGCAGGCTCGTTGTGCACTGCGCAATCGGAGTCATGGATTACTTCCTTCGTCATTTCACTAACACCCCATAAACCCAATACACATCAGCGCAAAAGGCCACACTGATAGCCACTGTCACCGTCATTGACGCGACGAACGCAAGCCAATCACCGTAGACATCTAGCGTTCGATTCCTAGCAGAGATTGACCTCGCCCACATCAGAATCGAATAGACCGCTGCAACAAGAATCCCGAAGGCGACATTGCTGAACCACAGCTGTCCAAAACTCACACTCATATCAGATCACCTCATCGATCTTCATGATTCGACGGCGCTGACTTTCCCCCTTGAAGTAAAGGAAGACGCTTGAGCCTAGGATTCGGTTAAACAACCGCTCACCGAGTTTTGCTCTGAGCGTATTTGGGTTAGATGTACTCTTTGCCTGATCCTTTTCGTCCGGCAAAAGGTTGGTGACAAAGATCGTTGGCAGTCGTCTTGAGTAGCGCTCGTCCAGAAGCGACATCAGCTGCGACTCTTCGAAGCTATTTCCGTTCTGCACACCTACTTCATCGATCACAAGCAAAGGAGCACGCACAAGGCTGTTGTAGTCATCCATATCGGACTTGAAGCTATCTGCCTTACGGATTGCTCGTAGCACATCCCACATGGGCGCATAGAGCCCTTGAACGCGATCAAACAACTCCTGCAGAATTGCGCAAGCAAGCATCGTCTTGCCGGTACCACAGTTGCCATAGAGGCAGAAGCCAACGCCCTTCTCGGCCACCTTCTCGAAGTTGTCTACGTAGAGACGCGCCTGGCGAAGAGACTCACGCAGATGTTCGTTAGTGACGGTGAAGTCCTTCAGCAACTTCCCGACGAAAGAGGCAGGAACGTTACTCTTGCGACAAGCGGACATGTAGGCCTCATGCTTAGCGGCCTGTTGGCGCTTACGCTCAAGCTCCTCAGCCTCGGCCTTGGCCCGTGCAACCTCAGCTTGATACTCCGGCGAGGCCAAACGATCTGCCTTGCACTTAGGGCACTCAGGTGTGTGAGCCAAGCGACCTGCTACAAAGCACTGCTCTACCATGTAGGCTCCATGCTTAGGACAGGTCAACGTCACTTCACGAACGCCCGTACCTTGGAAACTAGCTGTAGTCATCTGTGTCATTAGAAACTCCCGTCGCCGTAGTAGGCGTCATCAAATCGAAGCGGTGCGTTATTGCGTGGCGTGTATGTCGTCTTAGGCTTCCAATCCTCAGCGTTAGCAGTCCACGTCCTCCAGGCGGCCTTCCAATCGCTGTACTTACGTCCATTGGCGTAGGCACTGTTCACGAACTTTCTGAACTCCTTGAGCGCATCGATGCTTGGGTGCTTTTCTTTGGCGTAGGCAAGGTAGTCATCAGGGATCTGTTCATCTGGCGAGAACGGACATTGAGTCTTGGCTTTAGCACGTGACTTCTTCGGCTTTTTCTCCTCGATCATTTCCGTGGCGTCAGGAAAAAGATCGGAGGACGCGGGAGCGTCAATTGACTGAGTACATGACTGAGTAGTTGACAGAGTATTGATAGAGTCGTGTACCGTTTTCGGTACTACTGTCGTCCCGTTTTCGGTACTACCGTTGTCCCGTTTTTGGGACGACTGTCGTCCCGTTTTTGGGTTGTCCCGTTTTTGGGTCGTCCCGTTTTCGGGGGTATCTTTAACAAGGTTTTCAAGAGGTTCGGCGGAAGGTGCTATACATACCTTGTTATTTATCTTGTTATATTCCTTGTTAATACCTTGTTCGGGTGTAAGTTTTTGCAGGGGTTCACGGTAATTTTTTACAGGGGTCTCCTGTAAGTTTTTACAGCCCTCTCCTGTAATTTCTTGCAGGGGTATAACTTCTGCACCCCCTGTAATTTCTTGCAGGGGTGTTGATTCATACAGGGGTGTACTTTCCTGCAACAGCTCAGCAACTGGCAGTCGATCAAGATGCAAAGTGAAATAACGCTTTTGGCCAGGCTTCTGAATTGATGACACAAAGCCAAGTTCGTGTAACGCCTTTAGCGTTAATCGAACAGTTCGATCATTGACACGTGATACACGTGCAATTGCTTCAGTCGACGGGAAACAAGCCCCCGTTTCCTTGTTATGGAAAAACGCGAGCGCTTCTAACACGTCGACCTGAGTGCGATCAGTCAAACCTGACGCACGGACTTTGTGCATAGCCTCATAACTCATGACTGCCTCACCTTCTTTCAGACAAAGATCGATCCAAAGCAGTACCTGAAATTAGATCCCAGTCAATCTCTGGCAGCAGTTCTCTTCGAGTCACGGCACCGCCCGTTTCTTTTTCGATAGAACAAGCAAGGCAAACTGAGAGCTTTTTCCCGTAAATGATGTTGTTTAACGAGGTCAACTTGATGCCGCAACGTTCCGCGAGAGCATTTCGCTCTACTTTTTTCAGCGACCTCAGATATGCGTTAGCACGTGGAAGCATTAATTTCCCCATAACAGTTTATTTCCTAGGTGCATTGTACACCATTTTATAAACCATAAAAGGTTACTCTCAACCTGCCACACCAGAATTCTTTTTGTTGCACCGTAACTCTTGACGGGTGATAATCGGGGTTACAAGGGGGTTATATGCAAGACATCACTACCATACGCAGAAACAATTTGAGAGAACTTATCTCTCAGTACCCGTCCCAGGTCGCCTTTGCCACAGCGGTTGAAAAATCACCACAACAAATTGGTGGAATGCTAAATGGCTCTAAAAGCTTTGGTAATCGAATCGCCAGAGATATTGAAGAAAAGCTTGGATTGAAGACTGGCTATCTAGATCAGGCAAGCAACGACAACCAGTTTGTACGTATTTCGCGATTAGGAGACCCTAATGATGGCAACTGGGTAAGAATTCCGTTACTTGATATTGAAGCATCATGTGGGGGAGGAATCGAAAGCAGCTTGCCGTCAATAGTTGGCGGAGTCGATTTAGCTCCTGAATTTTTACTATCTCTACCAGGCGTCATCTCTCCTCGACACCTTCACGTTGTTAATGCTCACGGTGACTCAATGGAGCCAACGGTTATGGATAAAGCATTCTGCGTGATCGATACTGCGCAAACACGCATCCTCGCTGACGGCATCTACTGCCTTTGCGCAGAAAATCAGATTTTCATCAAACGATTGCAACGTAATCTTGATGGAACACTGCTTTTAATTTCAGACAATCCGCGATACCATCCGCAAACAATCGATAAGCTTACGCTAGAAGAACGAACCACCATCGTAGGCCGTGTCGTTTACGTCTACAACGGCTCTCCCCTATAACTCACCGCTCACCTCACCCCTAACAGCCCGCATATCGCGGGCTTTTTTATTGTCTCTTGATTCACATCAACTATCTTTTACACCGTGCAGGGTTATTTTTTGGTTGACTTTAGTAAACCATTATGGTTTAATATGGTTGTTCGCAAACAACCCATATCGGTTTAGCGAATAACCCCGAAACCCCACCTCAACGACCTAAGGACTTTGCGAGTGGCACGGGCAAAGAAGGGAAGAGCTTCGGACCGCTTAGATCTTGTGGCGGCACACAAGGGAGTGCGAGCAATGCGTAACGACCTGATTACGCTCCTGCCAGGACAGCATTAGTGCAGAGGTCATGTCAGACCCGATCTGTAGAGCCAAGACACGGCAACAGAGCCTGGCAGCAGAAAGCCGATCTAAGCCCTTTCAAGAGAGAGGGCTTAGATGGGTTTTCGTTGAGCAAAAGGTGGTATTTACTGGACTTTTGAGTGAAAATGTGTTAGAAGAAGTCTTCTTCTAACACATTAACTACTACGGAGGAGTCATGACGGAACTTGCTTTTCGCCCAATGGACGGCCTCCAGGTCATGGCATACATCATCAAGATGTGCAAAGAGCTTGGAACGCCGTACAACGTGACCAAGCTGCAGAAACTCATGTACTGCTGTGATGGTGTCACATTAGCCACTTACGGTCATCCACTATCAAAGGAACGTCCTGAAGCGTGGCAATATGGTCCCGTCTTTCCCAATGTTCTCAGGTATATCCACGCCAACGGGCTTGAGGCCGTAACAGGGAAAGAATTTGAGGACAAAGCCCCTGAAGAGATAAAAAAGCTAATCGAAGGAACAATCGTCTTCTTCGGGAAGTTTTCTGCATCTCAGCTATCCGCCTGGTCTCACAAGATCGGTTCACCCTGGTACCGCGCATCGAACGGCGGCACCAATCTAAAGACACCGATTGACGACCTATCGATTAAAAGCTATTTCCAGTCTGAGGTCATGGCGTGACCGATTTTCCGAAATTCAAGGCTAAAGAGCTGAACGGAGACATACAGCAAATCGAACCAGGATCAGACCCAGACCTGAGAGAGGCTGAACGAGATGCCCAGATCAAGAGCATACGCGTTAGAACTTGGATCAAAATTATTGCCTTAATCATCTTCACTACTATTGGAGCAGGCATCGTCTTCACTTACGTATGGCATCTTGTTGTAGCTGAATCATGGCGATGGCTAAATGCTGAAGAAGTAGAGGCAATTAAGGATCTGGCACTATCGATCGCAACGGGCGTATCACTGAGCTTAGCAACGAAATTCACCATCAAATAGATATTTACAGCCCAGTCGGTAAAAACCTTCGGGGCTCTGCTTTTTCTAGCCCTCGGCACCACCGGGGATTGTTCCTTTGCCAGTAGGAAGCCGGTCTAAATCCTTTCTAAAGAGAGCGAGTGAATTGACCTTCAAAGGCTATACTTAGAAGTAAATAACAAGGGGCTACCATGAACGGTAATGGTGAAAAGAGCAACGAGTTAGGTGTGCAATGGTCATCAGAAAAAACAATGCAGTCTTAGCTCTTTCTGGAGCAATTCCATTTGCACTATCTATAATTTTTGCAATGTATACATCTGGATTCGACTGGAGATGGATACTCTTGCTAATTGGTGTGTGTGTGCTTATTGCGTTTAGAGCCTTCCATATCATTCTGAGGCGAAAGCACGATGGACAAAGACTTAAATTAGAAATAGAGTCTGTGAGCCAGGTCACAAGCGAAATATTCGGAAGTTTTATGGCCTATGTCCTCCCGTTAATTTTCTCTGGCATGAGTGACAAAACAATAGCTACCATCTGCTTTTCATGCTCAATTTATCTTCTCCTTCTAGTAATATCAAATGTCGTTTACCCAAGTTGGATTTTTTCTCTAATGGGATATCGCCTTTACAGAGTCATGCTAAAAAACGACATAGAAGTGCTCTTACTTAGTAAGCAGAACGTCTTTAACATATCAAAAAGAACCCTTAATGCAGTTGAAATAGATAACTGTTGTTTTATGGATGTAGCAAAATGAAAATATTTGCTCTGAATACTGATAAACAAGTTTTACGGTTACAAATCAGCAATAAAGATATCGAATCTAACGTCGTTCAACTATTCCAAAAATGTTACTGTGATTATGAAAATCCAGAAAACATCATTGAATTCTCCGCTGGAAATAGAAACGGAGCGACATGCGATGATGTATTTATGATTGACAACTTTAGCGACAGCGACTACTTTCATCGTCCAACAAAGTCAGTATCGGATTGTGGCGTATACGACCCATCAACGACGTCGCTAGATTCGATTGTCGCGCTCTTCGTCAAGCCAAACGACACAGAAGACAAGCTTCTTTTCCAATATTTCGACAACAAAAAGAAGCTATCTAATGAACGTTTTGTATTATTTTCACAGCCATTTGTAAGCAACGAATTTATGCGTCTCGACGGAGCAGGATTCATCCTAGATTCAAAGCTTGTAGCTGTACTTGATGGTTCGAAACTTTACTTCAAGAGCTTTTATTATGCCAAAAGAGTATTCCAATTAGGAGATTATTTCAGAGCCGCTACAGATGAAGAACTTACTGTTTTCAACCATCATCCATTATTCAATCCTATAGATGATGAAATAATTAAAACTTTAGCAACAAACACTATGAGAGAAAAAGTCTTTGAGATTGAAAAATCTGGGATCTTGAATTCTCTTGACATACAAAAATTGGTTTCGTACGCAAAGATTGCTGATCTCGACATTAAGGTCGTAGACAACAAAATTAACATTCCCGAAGACAAAAAGTCACTCCAGCGATTCTTAGGTTTACTTTGTGAAGATTACTACGACGGTAGACTTCGCAATATAACCTACCTAAGTACAGGAAAGCGGTCTGCAAAATAACAGCAATAGATCTATCTCACTAGATTACCCCCCTATTACACCGCCCTCGGCACATGCCGGGGGCTTTTTTATTGCCAGTTGAAAGGATCAGCCATGCAAAAAATTATTTTCGTTTCTGAGAGCGTGCGCGAAGAAGTTGAAGAGTACATGCGCTCTAGCGAAGGTCTCTTCTGCTCTGACTACGTTGAATACTGCCAAACCGTGGCTGACGAGTTCTCAATCGGCGCAAGCGACGCTGAATGCATCTACGACGACCTTTTCGTTAACACAAGACGCGAGTGGGAATGCGCCGACCAGTACGACGAGGACGACATCAAGTACGACGAAGCAGACGATTTCTACTACGTCGAAGACTGACACCAACGCCTCGGCTAACCCCGGGGCTTTTTTTTGAGATTCGATTCAAGCGCTCTCGCGCATACGTGATGCGTCAAAAGCAGTTCTTTCGAGGGTAACTGCAGAGAACGCTTGAACCGACTTTCAGGAGACACAAATGCAAAAGATCAAAGACTTCGAGAGTTTCGCTGCCGGCTACTTCAGCGCTCTCAGAATCAAGCCCCCGACAGCAAATGACATCCGCAATTACTGCATCGAATCAAGAACATTCGCAGCGGCATTGAGTTTCTACGCTTGCAACGATCCATACGTTATGGCCCAAGAAAGCTCTGACGCAAAGTTCGAAGCAGTAGCGAAGAACATTCGAAAGCTGATTCGAGACTAACGACTTCAGAGGGCAAACGGCATGACGCAGATATGTGCCGATCCGACCTCTCCTATGGGTCAGGATCCCAAAGCGAAGGCATCTGCCGGAGGGTACTCACCTTCGCTCCCTCACCCTACAAGGACAACACCATGGCAACACGCTTTATCGACTTTTTGTTCCGCTGCTTCTTCGGTTCACCAGACCAAGACTACCGCGGCGTACCGTCCGTCAAGGACGATCAACTTTTTGACAAGACGATGACGGCCATTGCGATTGTTGCCGCCGTCTCTGTTGTCGTACTGGAGGTTCTCAAATGACAATGCCTTACGTTATTCCTTCTTACGGCGATGAGCCACCAACTGATGTTGTCTTTATCAGGGTTGAGCCATACACGGGCGTTGACCTTGAGTTTTTTAAAGTCGGCAGTTTTGACTATGACGGCAGTTGCCTCTCAATGCGCGACCTGACAACTGAAGACATTAAGCGTTGGAATCTTTGGGACTACTTCAACGAAGACGACTTCGACGACGACGGGGAGTTGATCCTGCCATGACAACAACTGAAGGATTCGTTCACGGAAGGCTTCGCTTGACACCGCGTGAAGTGACAGTGTTGGTGCTAATCGCAAAAGGTTTCTCAAGCTATGAGATGGCAGACCTCATGAACATCAAGCTCTCATCCTTCTACTGTCATAGAAAAAGCCTGTTCCGCAAACTCGATGTTCGCACTGACGGCGAGGCTGTCTTCGAAGGCTTTCAGCTCGGCATCTTCAAGGACGTCAACAAAAAATGAGTTTTTCAGATCCGGTCAAGGTTATTGACCACATACCCAAGGACATAGACATGAAAGTTAGATCACGCAAAAGGCCATTGGCTCAACGCCAGGCGGCCAAGTTACGAAAACAGCAAGAGGCTCGGCAGAACGTCGAGCCTTTTTGTTGTGAAAAACCTTCCACGGTTTGGAAGGTTGTCGCTTTTGTAGGCGCGCTGGCCATCGTGGTCGGTGCACTTGTTCAAGGAACGTGGAAATGAAAACACTGACGCAAATCGCAGAAGACCTTGTGAACGCAGGCCTTAGTTCTAACGATGAAGGAAAGGTTCGATCCTACATCCAGGCAAACCTTCCGGAAGCGCTGACCGCTTATATCTGCAACGATTCAGCAAACATCAACTTACCTGAAGTCCTTGCAGGCTTCACCGGTAGCGAACCTTTCGCTTGCATGATCGCCGCTGCCAAGTTGGCCACCGCCCGTGAACGCGCAATCGACGACTTGTGCGAGAAAGTGCTGTACCGCATCGACTGCTTGCTCGATAACGATCCTGAATTTCCGTGCCCGATTGAATGAGGAATTCGAAAATGACATTATTCACCACCATCCCACTTGAAACCGACCGAGCTGCTTGGCTCAAACAACGACAACTCGGTATCGGCGGCTCAGATGTAGCCCCGATCCTTGGCTTATCAAAGTGGCGTACGCCTCTTGACGTATACAACGACAAGACCTCTGACAAGCTTGATGACACTGACAACACCTCAATGGAGTGGGGTCGCCGCCTCGAACCAGTCATTCGTCAGAAGTATGCTGACGTGACCGGCCATGCTGTCATACAACCAACAGACATGTTCCAAAACGAAATTCACCCATTCATGGTCGCAAACGTTGACGGCATCAGAGATGACGGCGTTCTCGTTGAGATCAAGACCGCTCGATCCGGTGCCGACTGGGGCGAAGAAGGCACGGATCAAATCCCCGAGTATTACCTCACGCAGGTACAGCACTACATGGCCGTGCTTGGCGCTGACCGTTGCGACGTTGCTGTATTGATTGGCGGCTCTGACTTCCGCATCTACACAGTCGACCGAGACGAAGAAATTATCGACATGCTGATCGAAGAGGAGCGTAAGTTCTGGTATCTCGTTGAAGCACGTACCCCGCCGGCACCGCGTACAGCTGAAGAAGTTGCGGCCACGTTCTCCAGTAGCCAAAAGGAAGAGCGTGAAGCGACCGACGATGTGGCCGATGCACTTGTTCAAATGCTGAGAGTACAGGCACAGATCAAAGAGCTCAAGGAGCAAGAAGACGCTCTCAAAGCAACGGTAACTGGATTCATGGGCGAGGCCGACACGCTAACTCACAACGGAGCAACTCTTGCCACATGGAAGAGCACTAAGCCTCGCGTGACTTTCGATAGCACTTCATTCAAGAAGGCCATGCCAGACATCTACGAACGCTACTTAAAGCAAGGCGAAAGCACTCGCCGATTTGTTATCAAACAGAAACTTGAGGACATCGAATAATGACTGAACTCACTACTCTCAACCCGTTCGGCAGCGCTCCTACTACTCAGCCTGAAGCTCTCGCTACTCAGCAGACAGACAGCGCACGTGCAATCGCAGAAGTCCAAGCCTCTCTCATGATTGCTCGTATGAATCCACGCGATCAGCGCAAGGCCGTTGACCGCATCCTGAATGCTTGTACGCGCGAAACCCTTGCTAAGTCTGCTATCTATGCGTACGCTCGTGGCGGCTCTAGCATCACTGGTCCAAGCATCCGCCTGGCCGAGGCCGTTGCTCAGCAGTGGGGCAATATCCAGTTCGGTATTCGAGAGCTCAGCAACCATGGCGGCAAGTCAGAGGTTCAGGCTTTCGCCTGGGACGTAGAAACGAACACCCGCCGAGAGGTAACGTTCTCTGTTCCGCACATCCGCTATACGCGCAAAGGGTCATACAAGCTCGAAGATCCGCGAGACATTTATGAGCTAATCGCAAACCAAGGCGCACGACGACTCCGAGCCTGCATCCTTGCTGTGATCCCTGGCGACGTTATGGAAGCTGCCGTTGAGCAGTGCCAGGCCACGATCAATAGTTCTGTTGACGTTAGCCCCGAGGCCATCAAGAAGCTCATCGAGACTTTCGAGGAACGCTTCGGCGTAACAAAAGAGCAGATCGAAAAATACTGTCAGTGCAGATCAGAGGCTATCCGAGCAGCGCAAGTCATTCGCCTACGACAGATTTGGCTCTCTCTCCGAGACGGCATGAGTGCACCTTCGGACTGGTTCGAGCCTGTTGAACAGCCTGAAGCCATCGAGCACAAGAAAGAGTCCTCAAAAGCAACGCTGAAAGACAAGCTCAAACAGCGTAAGCAGGAAGAGGTAGCCACCGAAGCTCAGGAAACACCGCCCGAAGAACAGGCCGCGGCACCAGCGATTGACGAGGCTGACCTACCTGATACGGGTGCTGATCCCGAAGAACCGCTGTTTTAACCACCTTCCCCCGCTCGGCCTAACTGCTTTTCAAACCGGCAGCGCTTCACCAGGTCGGGCGAAGAACTCTTTTTAAGGCTAAAAAATGATCGAAATTTCACACGATTTAATCAGAGACAATCTGAAAAAGTTCATCAATGACAATGAACCTGCACCAAACACCCCCGAAGGCGTTGCGGTTACTGCACTCATGATCGCCTCAAAACTTATGCGAGAAAACAAAAAACTTGTAAAGAAGACTGAGAAAGCAATATTCGAGAGCGACATGCCTATCGAATCTAAGTTTGTTCTGATGTTCCATATTCTTGCACTGATTGAATGCACACAACCTGCTGATAAAGACGAGGACGAAGAATGAAACTTCACTCAAGGACTGAAAAAGTCACCTTCTTCCTTGAAGAACTGTGCGAAATCTTTTGCAAACAATGGATGTTGTTAGGACTCATGGCAATCGTTTGGCTCTCGATCCTTGCACAAACTGAGTCGAGTATGTTCTTGGCTTTTTTCACTGGTTTTCATACAGCGTTAACGATAATCATCGTAAGCACCATGTTCTACGAAGCCAAGTTAACAGCAAAGCTCCGTCATTGGTACAGCGTCTCTTTCTTTAACAATGTCACTGGCCAGAAGTACACGTTGGTTCTGCCGCCCACGGTTGCGCCTGACATCCGCTCGGTCGCACAGCAGATCAAGGGGCAGTTCTGACACGCGCCTCCTTCAGTACGCTTGGAGGAGGCCTGCTCAAGCCTTTTCGAGAGAGAAGGTTTAAGCAGGTTTTTCTGAGAACAACCTCGTACAATAAGAAAAGCCCCTAACGCAGTGCATTGCGCTAGAGGCTCGGTTAACCCTTATGACGAGGTATATATGGATAATACCCAAAATAACAATGAACAGGCAAGTCTGCCAAACTTCGATGCAATACGCCATCTGGACGATGACGGCAGGGAGTACTGGTATGCGCGTGAGCTCTACCCGCTCTTGGGATATAGCCGATGGCAAAGATTTCAGGCAGTTATTGAAAAGGCCAAGACCGCTTGTAAGTCTTTGAAAATTAACGATTCTGACCATTTTACCAACCTTGGTAAAATGGTCGATCTCGGAAGCGGCTCGTCTCGCGAGATTGATGACGTCGCCCTCTCCCGTTATGCCTGCTACCTGATCGTTCAGAATGGCGACCCGAGCAAGCCTGTCATCGCCGCTGGCCAAACTTACTTTGCGGTTCAAACGCGCCGTCAGGAACTCGCTGACGAAGAAGCCTTCGCTCAACTAGACGAAGACCAAAAGCGTCTGTTCCTTCGCAGAGAAATGAAAGAGCACAACAAGCGACTGAGCGATGCTGCGCACGACGCGGGAATCGTTGAGCCCAGAGACTATGCCATCTTCCAGAACCACGGATACAAAGGCCTCTATGGAGGGCTTAATCGAAAGGATATCCACGAACGGAAAGGCTTGAAAAAGAGTCAGGAGATCCTTGACTACATGGGGCACGAAGAACTGGCTGCAAACCTTTTCCGAGCGACCCAAACCGAAGCAAAACTCAGGCGCGAACACATCGTTGGCAAAAGGGAAGCAAACCAAACGCACTATTCCGTAGGTAAGGAGGTGCGAGAAACCATTAAGCGATTAGGCGGCACGATGCCCGAGGATCTCCCGACTCCTGCTAAGAGCATTAAACAGCTTGAACGTGAAGAAAAGAAACGGTTAGAACTTCCCGAAAAGAAGTAACAGTCAAACTTGCAACATTTGCAGCCCTCGGCTTAACTGCCGGGGGCTTTTTTTATTGGAGCACCAATGGCAACACTTTCATTTAACCCAGACCTTCCACCAAAAAACGACAAAGCACACGCACTGCAGGTGCATCCTGTGCGACGCAAGAGCACGGAATACTTGGACGACATTGCGGCCTTAGCGGCTAACCTGAGAAACCTTGGCGATAAGATCGAGAAGGCCGCAAAGAAGTTCGATGCACAGAGAAAGTCCGGCAAGGGCTTTGAAGTTACGTGCATGGACAAGCATGCGATTGCGCTGCACGAACAGTCGATGAACCTTCAGAGATTGATCAAGGGGATGAAAGCATGATGCAGACAGTGTACGAAATGTCGATAGACATGATTGCCAAGCACTACGGCCTCGATCACCAACAGATGAAATGCATTGAGGAGCTGAGCGAGGCCAGTGCGGCAGTCGCACGTCACGTGACTGAGCCATGCCAAAACAACCTCAAGGAAATGGCCTCAGAGCTCGCTGATGTGTGCATTCTGATTGATCAACTTTTTGTGCTGCACCCTACTCTCAAAATGCACTTTGAAGATGCGAAGCGGTTCAAAGTAACCAGACAAATTAGAAGGATGATTAAAGATGCAGGATGGGAAAAAGATGACTGAACTCGAAAAGCGCATCGTTGATTTTCTTCAAAACGGTGGAACGCTCGAAGCAACGAAAGCCGCAGAACTTCTCGGCATATCAGTCTGCAAAGCATCGGGCATGATGCGACACTTGCACACGCAAGGGCACATCAAGCGATCGTCAGAAGGTCAACGCTATACGTACTACATCAGAGAAGACACTGTCGGCGACATGATGACGGACCTTGCCTGCCAGGCGTGCGGCATGAAGCCATGCAGAGAAAAGCGAATCATCGTTACGCGTGATGACCGCATCGATGATTTGCGCTCGATGATCTACGACATGGACCAGGACATGGTGCTCGATAGCGTCGAAGAGGGCTATGTTTACGGAGCTAAACAAGCAGCTATCCGAGCTGACTGGCAGGACGCTCAGTGTCACCTGGCGAACCTTAAAGACCATCTAAAGAACAAGCTCGACAAGGTCCACAAGATAACAGTTGAAGTTAAGCGAGAAGCGAGGAGGAAGAAATGACAAGTGCAAATGAACGCTACGAAGCTGCACGACAAATCATTGAAGAAGGACCATGCACATCAATCACAACAGTAGCTACGCAAGTTTTATGTGACTACTTCAGAATCACTCCAAAGACACTGCGAGTTTGGGTGCTCGATTGTCGTTTTCCTAGGGCAGTCCGCATCGGCCGCTGTAATGTCTGGCGACTCACTGACATCAGAAAACACATGCAAAAGGTCGCTCGTGCATAACTTTAAACCTCCCAGGGATCCGTCCTTGGGAGGCATTTTTTATTTAAAGAAAACGGGATTCAATCCTAGAAAAGCAGTACGCCCCAAACTCTTCCATCAGTGCGATACGTTCATCTAATTTATCTGTGCGTAGGTATGCCTGAGTAACTTTATCGCCAACCGCATGAGACAAAGCTTTCTCTGCTGCATGTATGTAGTTACTGCCCTTCGTGTCAGCGACCCAATCCAAAAAAGTGGAGCGCAAACCGTGCATGGTACAATCGTATGCGGCGCGTAAGATCGTGATTGCAGGTGTACCTAACGCGATCGTCTTATTACCGGTTCGTCCAGGAAAGACGTAAGGTTTCTGACATGGCGTGCGAGGAATCTTCTTCACTCTATCCAAGCATGCCCACGTGTACTTGTTCATTGGCACTCGATGTTCAAACGGCTTGCCATCCTTTCTTCGCGCTGCTGGCATTCTCCAAAGATTCGCATCTTTATCAAACTCCTCCCACCTAGCAAGAACGAACTCTTCACAGCGTGAAGCAGTCAAACAACCGAAAACTACAGCGATACTCCCCACAGTATTCCGCTCCCACATATCTGCGATAAAGTCCGGTAACTCCCTCCAATGAATCGTTCGGTGTGGCGTTATAGTGTGAACCCTTGAAGGCGGCGGTAATGACAATGACAAATTTCCACGCCATAACGCAGGATTGTCTCCCTCATAAAAACCCTTCGACTTACACCAGTCAATGATGGCAACAGCTCGACCTATCACCTTCGTGGCCGTTGAGTTCTTCGTCCACCAAATAGGCTTGAGCATATTAATAAAGTGATCCCGTGTGAGTTCCTTTACAGGGATATGCCCGATTTTTGGAAGCATGTGGGTAACGATAGTCGCTCGCCAGTGCTGTTCTGCCTTGGTGCTTCTCCACGCTTTTACCTGGGCAATGTCAGCAAGCGCCTCTTCCCATACCTCGGAAAATAGCGGCCCCTGATCAACTTCCTCTTCGTGCTTTTCACGACCAAGTAAACGGTCGAGACAAAGAACGGGATCGCCACCCGAAGCCATATCCTTCTTCAATTGAAAAACTAGGTCACGTGCCCCCTGAAGGTTTAGAAACCTTGCGTCACCAAGCGTCAAGACTTTACGTTTTTTGTTTTGCTGAAATCTAAGGATCCATGCACGAGCGTCCCCCTGCACACGACAGTAGAGACCTTCTCCGTATGAATGCCAACCCTGTGATAAATCAGCGATTTTCTTCACTCTCATAAACACCCTCTATGAAATTAACATAAGTAATAGTCGGGTAAGTGGCTACTGAGATTTTTTAGAGCCACTGGTAATTTTTCAGTAGCCATTTCAGATACCACTTTCGGTTCGGTGTAAGGAGCTTTAGTTCGACGTTGTACGTCGATAAAGAAAAAGCCCCTGCAAGTAATATACTTGTAGAGGCTTGTCTTGCAACGCTTTGTACGTCTTCGTTCGCTTTTGTACGATTGTGTTTAGCGTCGTAAAGTATCTTGTTTGGCGGAAGCGGTGAGATTCGAACTCACGAACGGTTACCCGTCGCTGGTTTTCAAGACCAGTGCATTCAACCACTCTGCCACACTTCCGTCATAGGTTGAGAAGATCAATTTTACTGATATTCGAGCCATTTGTCCAATTTTTGAGAAAAAAAGTTTGGCTCTCAAATTTCTGTTTGGCGAAAGCGCCAAGATTCGAACTCGCGAACGCACCACCTATCAGCGATCAACTAAATTCCGCGCCACATTTTCGTCCCACAAAGAGGCATCAGCATGGAATTCAAAGCAGACTCGATCGGCGTATGTCTCAGGATTATCACACAAACGAACATCCATCCCTAACGAAGCCACATAGAGTAACTCACCATTGAGCCAAATGATCGGTTGATCGGCACGTTCAAAGGCTGGCACATCAGCAAGCGAAAAAAGATCTTTGAGGTGCTTAGACGGACGATTGGACCACAGTTTAATCTTCTCGCCCCCGTGACGCATTTTGACTTCCAAAAGCCCCTCACGAAGTCGCTGTGAGGCAATGCCGACTTCATTCGCTTCGCAAGGCTTAACCACCAAAACACCACCCCAATGCGGTAGCGCAATGGTTGACTGACCGTCCCAAATTAGTGTTTCGTTACGCGAAAGATCTGGTGCCTTTTCTGAAGCGTCACGAATCACTAAGAGGTCACCCCAACGACGCAATTCCTTGTTACGTACACGCAAAGTGAGCATCGTATCCGCATGGCTTTGACGAATTTGACGTAATCCTTCTTCAAGACGAGCGCGATTAGGTAGCGGCATCCCTTCGGCCTGCATCCAAGCACGCAAACACCAGGCTTGACGCGCGGGAATCAGTTTTAAAAATTCACTCAAGCGTAGCGACTTGGGATTCACATGATCACGACAACGACGAAGATCGTCTTGTGCCACAGAGCGCAACACTTCAGCGGCTTCAGCCGTGAGGGCAACGGCACGGGCGGCAGCAGATCTGAATCCCGGGCGAATATCGTCGAGTAAGGGCACGACTTCGTTACGAATGCGATTACGCATGTATTTCGGGCTTTGGTTGGATTCATCTTCAACCCAACTGAGTTTCATGCTCTTGGCGTAACGATTAATATCGGCACGTAGCACACCACTCCAAGGACGCACTAGCAATAAAGGCGAATCGCTACTTTCTTTAGCTAGTCCCGGAATGATGAGCGCTCGTGTCTGCGGAAAAGCGGCTAAGCCTTCTGGTCCCGCACCACGTAACCACTGCAACAAAAATGTCTCAATGCGGTCATCTTCATGATGAGCCGTGAGAATAATATCGAACGCTTCGGCTTTGGCAAAACGCGCTAAGGCACGGTATCGCGCTTCGCGCGCTGCCGCTTCAACCCCCTCACCTTTGGCATTCACGTGCACAGGAATCGCCGTAAACGGAATACGACGGGCTTCACAGGCTGCGGTGCAATGCGCTTCCCATTCACTCGCATGAGGCGATAAGCCATGATTGATATAGACCGCATGAACGCGTGAAATCAAACACTGACGTGCGCGATGAAAGAGCTTTTCAACGACGTCTAAGAGGGCCATCGAATCTCGGCCACCAGAGAGGGCGACCACGACACGCACGGGATTAAGTGGCATCAACGCAAACTCCTCACCCCGATGCCCTAACAAAGATTCCGCCGCACTTTCAAGCGCAGTATTGACCAACCCTGTTAACCGATCTGCCAAGACTTTTGATCGTCGTGGCGAAGCGGCACGTCGGGAAGTGGCTCTCTGAGCAGTGGGAGATTTCGTGGTTTGCGCCATGTCCGTCCTAAGGGAATGTGTGGCCAATGCGCTTGGCCTCAAAACGACAAGAAACCGATATTGTACTTCGGTATAAATTGAAAAGGCGTTACCCATTGTCGAGTAACGCCTTTAAACGGATCAAACGATCATCGTTGGTCTTCGAAATTAGGCCTTCACGTCTTCGGTCGTCTTAGAAGCCTCTTTGGTCTCAGCCTTACGAACTGCCTTTGCTTTAGGCGCAGGCTTTACTTCAGCAGAAGCTTCGACTGGCGTCTCAGTGGCAGCCTGACCCACCAATTCGAAACGACCATAGCTTTCGAGGCGTTCGCCACGGCGAGCCACCAAAGCGTCGCGATCGACCTTTAAGAGCGCACGGAGTTCGTCAACGAGCACCTTCTTAAGGGTCACAGCCATCAGCTTCGGATCGCGGTGTGCGCCACCCAAAGGTTCAGAAATCACGCGGTCAACGAGGCCAAGTTCAACCAAGCGCGGGGCCGTCAAAGCCAAAGCGTCAGCGGCACGAGGTGCCTGGGCAGCATCCTTCCAAAGAATGGACGCGCAACCTTCAGGACTAATCACCGAGTAGGTCGAATACTGAAGCATCATGACAGAGTCAGCCACGGCGATGGCAAGAGCACCACCCGATCCCCCTTCACCGATCACGCAAGAGATGATGGGCACGTTAAGGGTCGACATGGCATAAATGTTATGACCAATCGCTTCAGACTGACCACGCTCTTCAGCATCGATCCCAGGATAAGCCCCCGGGGTATCCACAAACGTGATGACTGGCAAACCAAACTTTTCAGCCAACTTCATCAAGCGAAGCGCCTTGCGGTAGCCTTCAGGGCGAGCCATACCGAAATTACGGCGCGTACGTTCACGAAGCGTACGACCCTTTTGGTTACCAATCACGACCACGTTCATGTCGGCCAAACGAGCAAGACCACCCACGATGGCTTCGTCATCGGCAAAGGCACGGTCACCGTGAAGTTCCTGGAAGTCCGTAAACATCATGTCGATATAGTCGAGCGTATACGGACGGTTCGGATGACGTGCAACGAGCGACATCTGCCAGGGGGTGAGATCCGCGTAGACCTTCTTCAGTAATTCGCGAGACTTCGCTTCAAGCTGAGAAATTTCAGCATCGATCGAAACGGCGGCGGCACTTTCAGACGTGTTTTCTGCAAGTTCCTTTAGTTCGTCGATCTTCTTTTCAAAAGCTTCAATGTCTTGTTCAAAATCGAGAAAAACGCGTTTTGCCATTCTTTTTATTCCGTCAACTAGTCCTAATTAGAGTCGGCGCCAGGTCGTACCCTGAGGACCGTCCATGAGTTCAATACCTTCGGCAAGGAGCGAGGCACGAATTTCGTCCGCGCGAGCAAAGTTCTTCGCCTTCTTGGCGGCACGACGCTCTTCAATGAGACCAGCAATGCGCGCTTCGTCATCATCGCCCATACCACCCTTGAGGAACTTGTCAGCATCGAGCTGTAAAAGGTTCAGGATGGCACCGAGCTTGCGAAGCTGACGAACGAGCACGGGGTCATTCGTACGATTGATTTCGGTCGCCAGTTCAAAAAGCGCAGCGACAGCCAACGGCGTATTGAAGTCGTCATCCATCGCAGCCTTAAACTGCGCAGCATACTTTTCGTTCCAGTCAAGATCACCTTCGGCGGCTTCACGATCCTTCAAGGCACCATAAAGACGCACAAGCCCCTTCTGAGCTTCTTCGATCAAAGCGGGCGAGAAGCTAATCGGGCTACGATACTGACTGCGAAGCAAGAAGAAACGCAACACTTCAGCGCCATTACCGGCGCCATAAGCGGCTTCCGTGTCTTTTAATGCGTCACGAATGGTCCAGAAGTTACCCAAAGACTTGGACATCTTTTCTTCTTTACCTGAAGCGTCACGCACGCGTAACGGACCCGAGTGCATCCACACCTTGGCAAAAGGCACACCAGACGCTGCTTCACTCTGAGCAATTTCGTTTTCGTGGTGCGGGAAGATGAGGTCAGGGCCACCACCATGAATATCAAAGGTGTCACCCAAGAGCTTGGCACTCATCGCAGAGCATTCGATATGCCAACCCGGACGACCGCAACCCCACTTGGATTCCCACTGCGGTTCACCCGGCTTGGCACTCTTCCAAAGGACGAAGTCAAGCGGATCGCGCTTACCCGTCGCGATGTCTACACGTGCCCCAGACTGCAAGTCGTCAATGGACTTACCAGAGAGCTTGCCGTAGTTTTCGAACTTGCGAACAGCAAAGTCAACGTCACCGTCCGTACCCTGATAGGCGTAACCCTTGGCTTCAAGCTTTTCAATCAAGTTGAGCATTTCAGGGATATAGTCCGTGGCACGCGGCTCCATCGTCGGCGCCAAGCAACCCAAGGCCATCATGTCTTCTTGCATGGCACGCGCAAATTCGTCGGTTAAGGCCGTCGTCGTGATGCCACGCTCTGCTGCGCGACGAATGATCTTATCGTCAACGTCAGTAATGTTACGCACGAAGGTCACCTTCATGCCCGAAGCTTCAAGCCAACGACGCACCACGTCAAAAGCCACAAACGTACGACCATGACCGATATGACAATAGTCGTAAACCGTCACGCCACACACATACATGCGAACGTGATTGGGTTCAATCGGCGTAAAGGGACTTTGCGTGCGGCTGAGCGTCGAGTAGATCGAAAGTGCCATGAGAGGTCAATTCCTTTGAGCAAAATAAAAAATCAACGAAAAAAGCCCGATGGACATGAATACATACATCCTGATCAACAACCGATTAACGCCTTTAGGCGTCGGTGGGCTAAAATAATTCGCTGAGAAAAAGATAATGCAAGAAAGTATAGCCATCTCGCCCGATGGATGCCCATACTAAAAGTGCTGATTTCGCGTTTTTATGCGTGGCTTAGCCGATACTCGGGATGCTGACTCATCTTTTTTGCCGACAATAGCCTAACTCGACAGGACCTAACAGACTTTTATGCGACGCCTTATCACTGCCCTTTTCGTGACCTTCGCCCTGAGTTCCGCTCAGGCCGCCACTCAAATGGAAGAACTCGCTCAGCGTATGCACCCGAGTGACTTTCCGGCTCAGGTTGAAAAGCTTTTGAAGGACGATAACCCAGCTCAAGCCCTTGAATTGGCGGATCTGGGTCTCAAAAAAAATGACAAAAGCGCCCAATTGCACTTTATGAAGGCAGTGAGTTTAGAGCGCCTTGGTCGTACTGAAGAAGCCGTCAAAGTCTTGCGTCATTTGATCGGCAGCTACCCCGAAATTCCTGAACCCTACAATAACCTCGCTGTGATTGAAGCGGGTCTTGGCCGTCTTGAGGACGCGGTGGATCTTTTAAACCGTGCGCTCACGATCAACCCTGACTTCGCGCTCGCTCGTAAGAACCTCGGCGACGTCTATCTTGCGCTCGCACGTGAAGCCTATGAACAGGCTGCACCTAAGTTGCCGCGCAACAAGATTTTGCAAAAGCGCTTGAAGGCTCTTCAGGCCATCGATGGTCGTCCTACCAACAATTAATTTCTTAAACGCAAATTGCCATTATGAACTTTCGTACTCGTTTATTGCTTCCTTTAATGCCCGCCTTGATGTCGACCGCCCTGATGGCTGCGCCGTCGGCTGATCCGCGCGTTGAAATCGAAACCAATCTCGGCAACATTGTGGTGCAGTTATCCCCGTCTCGTGCCCCGATCACGGTCAAGAATTTCATCCGTTATGTCGAAGAAGGTCACTACAGCAACACGATCTTTCACCGCGTGATTCCTGGCTTCATGATCCAAGGCGGTGGCTTCACGGCCGACATGGTGCAAAAGCCTACGCACGATCCTATCCCGCTCGAAGCCCGTGGCGGACTCAAGAACGACAAGTACACGATTGCCATGGCGCGTACAATGTACCCGCACTCGGCGACTAGCCAGTTCTATATCAACGTCAATGACAATAGCTTCTTGAACGCTGATCAAGCGCAGGACGGTAACGGCTATACGGTCTTTGGCCGTGTCGTTTCGGGCATGGACGTGGTTGACCGTATTGCTGAAGTGCCGACAGGTTATCGCGCCGGCATGCAGGACGTCCCTCGCGAAACAGTGACGATTAAATCCGCAAAACTTCTCAAGTAGTCGCACTTGTGCGAAAATAGAGGGATTAAGCCGCCCTGCGGGGCGGTTTTTCATTGAACTCAATATTACAAAGATACTTAAAATGATTCGTTTTACGACAAACAAGGGTGTGATCGACCTCGAACTTGATCATGAACATGCACCGAAGACCTCCGCTAACTTCGAACAGTATGTTCGCGACGGTTTTTATAACGGCACGATCTTCCATCGTGTGATCAAGGGCTTCATGATTCAGGGCGGTGGCTTTGAAGTCGGTATGCACCAGAAGGAAACCCGTGAACCGATCGAAAACGAAGCCGCTAACGGCCTCAAGAACGACAAGTACACGATCGCTATGGCTCGTACGTCCGATCCGCACTCCGCGACCGCTCAGTTCTTCATCAACGTCGTTGACAATGACTTCTTGAACCACACCGCTCCGAACCCGCAGGGTTGGGGTTATGCCGTTTTCGGTAAGGTTGTCGCTGGCACCGAAGTTGTGGACGAAATCGCTAAGGTTCGCACCTCCACGCGCGGCTTCTACGGTGATGTACCTGTCGACGATGTGGTTATCGAAAAGGCTGAAATCATCTAATTTTCAGCACTGCCAGTCGCACAATTGATTGTGCGACTGACGCCACCTTAAAAGGGCGCCAGGCTCGTCGTCCGGCGCCTTTTTTCATGATTGACCGAGATAGGACACCGTCATGGCTGACTTTAAGGTACCGGCACTAGCCGGCCTCAAGAGCGTACCGCCGCTCACCAATCCCGTCATTATTTCCGACGTACATCTTGCCGCCAATAAGCCTAAGACCATCATGGCGTTCCTGCGCTTCATGAAGAATGTTGCGCCTCGCTTTGCTGAGCTCGTCATTTTGGGCGACCTCTTTGACTATTGGATGGGTGACGATGCAACGCCTGATGCGGATCCCATCATTGCAGAACTCAAGCTTTACTCGGCGACAGGTCGTCGCATTCTCATCATGCCTGGCACGCACGACATTTTGTTGGGCGAAGCGTTTGCCAAGGCGTGTGGCGCCGAACTCTTGGCTGACCCCATCGTCATTAACGTGAAGGGCACGAATGTACTCTTTTCTCATGGCGATCAGTGGTGTGTACGTCACGCTGCCCTCCAGGCCGAACGTGCCATCACGCACGATCCCATTTGGCAAGAAAACCTCCTTGCTCAGCCCGCTGGTGCACGCGCCTCACGTTTATTAGAAGCCCGTCAAAAGGCCTACACCGACCATGAGCCCCCTCCCAATCCGCGTGACTTAGACGTTATCGAAAGCGCTGTCGCTGAAAGCGCTCGCGCGGCTGGTGTGGAACTCGTCATTCACGGTCACACGCATCACCCAGGAGCGCATGTCAATGCCGTGATCGAACGCTGGGTCTTACCCGACTGGGAATTCGACAAAACCGAAGCCAGTTGCCGAAGTGGATACATTACCTTTATGGAAGGCGGTCATCCGCAGATTCAACTCATGTAAATACTTTGAGCGCACGCAACGCCCGTTGTTTTTGGCATCGGGCGTTTTGTTTTTTGCGGGCCTTTTATCGAAATATTTCGCAAGCCAACCCTAATTCTATTAATATTTAGAATATTCATTTTTGGTGCTACGGCACCGCACACGGATTCCCTCGGAGCGCCCCTTGCGAAACATCGAAAACAAGCACAAGCTTTATAGAGAAGTCGGTCTCATTGGCAAGGCTCTTGGTCATGAGGTACGCCTTGAGCTCATCGAATTAATTGCCCAGTGCCCACAAAGCGTTGAGCAGCTCACCGAAATCCTCCATGAAGACTACAAGAGCATCAGTGCCCATTTACGCGTCCTCTTTCGTGCGGGATTGGTTCGTTGCACCCGCGACGGTCGCTACCAACGCTATCAGCTGACAAGCCCCAAGGTTGCTGCCCTAGCCGTGATGCTACGCGAAACCGCTGAACAAAGTATGAGTACGCTCTCTGAGCTTGAGAGCGAAATCGGTGTGACGAAGTATGCCATGGAAGTCGAAGACGCCGTACGTTGGGCTTCACAGGGCAAGATCATTTTGATTGACGTTCGTCCCGAAAAAGAGTTCAACGCAGGTCACTTGCCGCACGCCATCAATATTCCACTTAACACCATCAACGAACGCATTGATGAATTACCTGATTCCGTGACCTTGGTTGCCTATTGCCGTGGTCCCTATTGCTTCCTTGCGCAAGAAGCGGCGCGCATCTTTTCCAAACATCATCGACGTTTGAGAATCTTGAATGAAGGCGTCATGGAGTGGATGAGCCACGGCGAGCTTTTAGAAGAAACGAAAGACGCATAAAGCCGGGCTTCTTGCCAATCCACACAAAAAATGCGACCTCTCCTTTGTTGGATGAGCGTCGCATTTTTTTATCGTCGACGATGGATCGCCTTAGGCTTTTTTAGAGAGTTTTAAACCACTCAAAGCGGCAAAAAGCGAAATGACCAAACCCCAAATCATGATGACGGGCGCGGTTGTCGTGGCGCAGCTTGCGTCCACCGCGTCACAAGGCCCAATCACAAAACCCGCCGTCAAGGTAATCACAATACCAAGAAGCAGATTCATAAGTTGAACACCTGCCGCAATGCCCGCAGAGGCAAACTGAAGAATCACGCCAGAAATCGCGACCATAAAGCCTAAGACAGCACTCATGCGAACCAGATAAAAGCAAGCCGTTGGCAATTCGAGTTTATGCCATGGCAAAAAGTACATGCTCGCAACAGCCAGGCCGCAACCTAAAAGCATCATCAAAAAGCCAGAAAAGAAAGCAGGACGCATGGCGTCGATCCTTAAAAAACAAAAAAGGCCTACAACGATAGCAGAAAAAAGCCACGGCTAACGAGGTGTTAACCATGGCTTTCGTCTTTTTTAGCTTAATGGTTCGGAAGCGTTGGACGCTTACGGCGCATTTTGCCGTCTTGCATCAGGCTCACCGCATCATTAAAGGCCCCTGAATGCACGGTCTTCGGGATGTCGTTGGATGCTTTTGCCGTTTCGACTGAGAGATCCTCATCATCGTCTTCAATGACTTGACGTGCCACGTGACCATTGCCACCCGACTCATAGATACTCACAGTTTCGGGTCCAAGTTCAGCCGACACCACTTGACCATTCATTTGCGCTGGTATCGTCATAGTAAACTTCACCCCGCGTGCGCCGTTACGTGCCACCGTGATGTTACCTGCGTGACGCTCAGCAATATTAGCGACAATACTCAAGCCTAAACCCATACCAGCTGCCCCTTTACTCGTCTGCAACGGCTTAAAGAAGCGAGAGAGCTGTTCGTCTGACAAGTAGGGGCCATTATCTGCCACGGTCAAAATCCAACGCGTATCGCCATCGGGAATCAAACAGACTTCGATTTTGGGATCCTTGACACCCGAGATCGCATCGGCGGCGTTCTTCAAAAGATTCAAAATCACCAACTCAATTTCCCAACTGTCGACTTCGGCCATGCTATGAGAATGCATACGCACAATGAGTTCAGCGTCCGTCGTACGAGAGCGTCTAAAGGTCTGAATCGCGTTTTCGATGATGATCGACAAGTCGTCTACCTTGCGTGGCGGATAGTCGTGCTTAGCATAAGAACGAACACGCTCCACGATCTTGCTCGCGCGTTCGGCTTGAATGACCATTTCTTTGAGGGCTTGTTCGAGCTTTTCTTTTTCGACATCACCGCGAGAGAGTCGACGCAAAAGCCCATTGCCGTAATTCGTAATGGCGCCCAAAGGCTGCTTCAATTCATGCGCAATAATCGTGGACATCTGTCCTACGATCCCCGTGCGTTCAAGGTTCGAAATATGCTGACGCGATTGGGCGGCTTCAGCTTCGATACGATCGCGTTCACGTAAAGCAGCACGCAAGTCTTTGGTACGACGACGCACCAAAATCGAGAGTGTGGTCGTATAGCTCAAAATCAAGAAGGCCATCAAAAGGAGGAGCGCAATGACTTCGCCATGCTCACGCATAAAGCGTTGGAAGCTCCAACTTGCCAAATCTTGGTATGGACCAATCTTGAGCGTATAAAAGAGGTCATAGACCGAACGGTTGGTGACCGGGAGCGCCCATTCGGCGCCGTACTTTAAACCAGACATGCCAAGAAGTACCGCGGTCATGGCCTTCTTTAAGGTTGGATCGATGCCTGACACTGCCCCAAAGACGCGCCCCGGATAGACCTCGGTTGAGTGCGCACAGGCTAAGCCATCGTTAGCCTTAGGACGCATGATCTCGAAGTCCGAAAGATTAATGTCGCCCGCACGTTCCATGGCTTCGAGTTCGCAAGCAGGTAACACACCAATGACCGTAGGATCTGCCTTCACGGCTTCTGTGACGCGCGTCGGGATGCGTCCCAAAAATTCGGTACGATCCAAAAGACTGTCGTAATTCATCTTTTGAGGACGAACAATTTCGCCCGCTGCGGCTAACCACCCACCCAAGGTTTCGGGCTCCATCGCCACCAAGTCATGGTCTGCGATCCCGACAAAGCTGTCACCCGCCTTAGGGCGGTCCTCAAGGTGCTTGCGGAAAATCACCGAGGCCGTCACCGACGAAGGATTTTCGCTTTGACTCGGCCACAAAGTCGCGAGCTGTTCAACCCCACCCATCGATTGCTCTAAAGCAAAAAAGGCTGCCCCAGATACAAAGAAGTCCACTTGCCCCGTACGAACCGCCGTCGACAAGTCGCGGTGACTCAAGTAATAGACACTCACATTGGCCGACCCAAAAATACGGCGCAAGTATTCTTTAGTGGCCGTCACCATTTCGGCATCATGTTCGAGCCCGACGTGTTCTTCAATCGCAATACGCATAGGGCGCTGAAAGCTGAGTTGCCCCACGATCGCCGGACGCTCGATTTCAGCTTTATTGACCTGATCAACCGAAGCGCCATCACGACTCAAAATAGGATCACGACCCCGTTTTAATGGATCAATGACCGCACGGACGTCTCCTGAAGGCGTCCCGGTTTGAGAGCCAATCCCTAAATAGGATGACGAATGAACGGGCGTCAGCAGCCCCAAAAATAAACTGGTCCCGAGGAGTACGCTTGAGACGCGTGCAATGAAAGCCGAAGAGAAAGGCATACGTGTGGCAAAATGGTCGCAATCGATAGAACTATTCATTTTGCCACTATTTGTCTGTCATGTCTGATTTTGCCTCGGCCTCTGCACTCAAAGACGTCAAACTTCGTTATGACACGGTGCTCACCCGCGTCTTACCTGCCGATCTAGCTGTCCCCCTCAAAGCCTTTGGCATTGAAACCGCTGAAGACCTCTATGAGTGTGCGGCTAATGCGGGCGCGGGTTGGTTTCGACCGATCACAGGGATCGACGCTGAGCGCGCCACGGCCTTAATGCACTGGCTTGCGCGTTGCGGTGACGACGTGGGGGAAGTGACGGACCGATTCTTTTTGCCTGGCACGACGCTCGATCCACAAGCCATGTCGGTGGCGACGCAAGCCTCTGAAGACGGCATTGTGCCTATTGAGCGCCTTGAAGTCCCCGAAAAGCTTTCGGGTGCCGATGGGCTTAACCGTGCCCCAACCATGGCCTGCGCCTTAGACGCCAACGATGACCTTGCAGCCATTCGTGTGTGGTTGGCAGCACGCGCCTCAAACCCCAATACGTTAGCGAGTTACCGTAAAGAAGCGGAGCGCTTTTTGTTGTGGTGTTTGAGAGAACGTCAAACGGCGCTCTCAAGCATTCGCGCGGGGGACGCTGCGCTTTATTTACGTTGGCTCGAAGGGTTAGGTCGTACCGACGAAAAAGCCTGGGCTACCGCCTGGCGACTCCCTCAAAGCCGCTGGATTGGTCCAAAAAACATGCCACGCCACTCGCCCGCTTGGCGTCCCTTTAATGGTCCTCTTCAAAGTACGAGCCGCCGTAATGCTGTGGTGGTTGTGCGTCAACTCTTTAACTTTCTCAAAAATACGGGCTATCTGATATTCAGTCCCTTTGATCAAGTGAGCCCTAAGGTGCCGTTATTAAAGGGCGAAGGCGCCCCACAAGCCTTTGCCGACCGATCACTCACTGATGAGCAGTGGCAAGAAGTCGTAAACCACTTGGGTAATCTTCCTGAAGGTTGGCCTCGTGAACGTATGAAACTCATCTTGATGATGGGGCGTAGCCTCGGGATGCGTGCTTCCGAAATGCTCGACGCGCGTGCGAGTTGGATCGTGACACGCCGCGTTGGCTTCAAGATGCGTGCCGCGATCGAAATCGTAGGTAAAGGCGCTAAAGTAAGACGCTTACCCTTAAATGACGAACAGCAAACCATCATTAATGAAGCGCTACGTTCGCGTGGAATTGCCGGTATCGGTGGCGCGCTCCCCGAGACCCCTTTATTGGTGAATCTAGGCCGGGGACAACACGCAGGCGGCGCCATGTCGCGTAGTGGCCTTTATGTGGTACTCACGCGCTTTTTTGAAGAAGCTGCGCACGAAATAGCCAATACGCGCCCCATGGATGCGGCTAAACTTCGCGCCTCGTCCACACACTGGTTACGTCATACGTTTGCTGTGAACGCGCTCTCCGAAATGAGCGTCAACGTCGTGCAAGCAGCGATGGGGCATGCGTCAGTCGCAACCACCGGGCATTACCTCTCGCCTGAAGAAGAAGCGATGAGCGAAGCCATGTCCAAGATGAAAGCGCTTTAGACCTAACAAAGCACACTATTTAAAAACGGCGCCCTCTCTCAAAGAAGACGCCGTTTCGATTGGGATTTACTGCGATATGGACGTCCTTAGAGCGGCGCCCCTAAGGCCTTAGCATAAACCAAAAGCACCCCTTCCCACACTTGGCGTGCCGAGAGAGGGTGCTCAGCCGAGCGGCGCATTTCGGCCACAGCTGCGTTTAAAGACAACAAGTTTTTCATGCTCGCGCCATTGGCGATCGCTGTCATCACTTCGCCTTCATGAATAAAGAAGTGAGGCGTACTACCCGATTTGACGCGCAAAAGGTCGTAACACCAACGGCTCAAATAAAGCGCCACAGCCGGCACCGTCATATCGGCCGAATAGCTACGAATGATGTTGTCTGGCGTTAAGCTTGGGCCTTTAGCTAAGAGGTCATGCAAGGTCTTTTGTGCCTTGGTGGTGAGCGTATAGCCCGTGGTGTCTTTGAGCGCCAAGATGGGGGCGCCCCCAGCCATCGCAAGTGCTTCTTCAGGGGCTTTAGGCGAACGCTTTTGGGCTTTGAGCCACTGCAAGGCTTCATCACGGTTTGGCACACCCACACGCAACAAACGAGAGCGAGAACGAATGGTCGGAAGCACCGCATCAATGTCGTCAGCCGCCAATAAAAAGACCATGCCTTCGGGCGGCTCTTCCATGGACTTCAAAAGCGAGGCCGCGGCTTCGGCACGCACCATGTCAGCTGGGTACACCAAGACGACTCGCTTACCGCCACGATGTGGCGCCATATTGAAAAAGTCCGAGAGCGCTCTAAACTGATGAATACGCACTTCACGCGAAAGCTTCTTTGAACTCGACGACACCTCTGGCGGCGTATAAGGAAGGTCTAAAGCATTGGCCAAAAATTCCGAGACAACAATACGACAGTCCGGATGGGTATTGGCGTGCAACATGCGGCAACCCTGACATTGACCACAGGCACTACCGTCCATATTGGGCGACTCACAAAGGAGGCGTTCAGCAAACCAACGGGCGAGCTCATAAGTGCCTACACCGGCCATGCCGTGAATCAAAATGGCGTTAGGCAAATGGTCTTGCATGGCATCAAGACGACTGGCCGCTTCTTCAAGCCATGGATAAGGCGTCAGAGCCATGGTTTAAATTCCTTTTCGAGTTGCGCCTGAATCACGTCTGGTGTGTCTTCGGCATTGACCATCAAAAAGCGCTTCGGGTCTCGTTGGGCGCGATCAAGATAGGCCTCACGCACACGCGTAAAAAAGACTTGGCTTTCGCGCTCAAATCGGTCACCTTCGCCCGCGCGCAACGTGCGACGCTGGGCAGCTACTGCCGGATCCAAATCAAAAAGCACCGTCACATCGGGCTGAAAGCCGTCCAAGGTCCAAGCTTCTAACGCTTCAACCTCCGCGCCTGACATTCCCTTGCCACCCGTCTGATAGGCATAGGTCGCATCCGTAAAGCGGTCAGAGAGCACCCAAGCGCCACGCGCTAAAGCAGGCTGAATCACTTGCGCGACATGCTCGTAGCGCGCAGCAAAAAAGAGAAGCGTTTCGGTGCGAGGCGTCATTTCATCGCCCAACAATAGTCCGCGAATTTTTTCGCCCAAGGGCGTCCCGCCCGGCTCACGTGTACGCACTACTTCAATGCCTGCTGATTCAATCAAACGTTGAAGGGCGTCAATCTGCGTGGTTTTACCTGCGCCATCAATCCCTTCAAACGTAATAAAACGCCCTCTTGCCATGAAGCTAACCTTTGTGACCAAAAATAATGATGAGTAGCATTGTACTGAGAATACTTCGGAAGAGCGAAACACTTGATCCATGTACAATGATTGAATTCGAATTTTACGGCGACCGATCAACGCGCTGATATGACTGAGAAAGATAAAAACACTGACACCACGACCTCGACGTCTTCAACAGACACGTCGACCGAGATCACTGCCAAACCCGAGGCACCTTGCGCCGAGACTGTGGTCACACCGCCTGACGAACCCACGTCCGATAAGGCGAACGCGTCAAATAGCCCGACACAATCCAACGATGTGACGGCTTCGGGTAAAGACACTGATCAAACAACAGACAAAGCGCCCGAGACTGCCCCACTCAATATTCCGCTTGACGGTACACCAAAGAAACGCCGTTGGCCTGCGGTATTGGCTGGCCTACTTGCCGTTATTGGCTTAGGTGGCTACGGCGCCTATTGGGAGGTTAATCAACGTGTCTTTGAACGCCCCGTGGTGAGTCTGACGCCTGAAGCACCCGTTACTATCACCATCGAAGAAGGTGACAATGCGCGACGCGTCATGGAACGCTTACGTACAGCTGGGCTTGAAGCTGATGACCTCACAATGCGCTTAGCGGCCAAACTCGCCCCTAATAAACTCTCTCGCATTCATACAGGGACCTATCGCTTTGAACCCGGTCTTACGCCTGCAGGGATTTTGGCTACCTTAGCCAAAGGCCCACTTGTTGACCAACAGCTTCGCATTCCTGACGGCGCTCCCATTTGGGAAGTGCTGGCGATCTTTAAAAATGCGCCTGCCCTCAAACAAACCACAGCCACGATGACGCCTGAAGCCTTGCGTGAGGCTTTGGAGATTGAAGCACCCTCTCTTGAAGGTTGGTTCGCACCAGACACCTACCACTATATGAGTGGTAGCACAGACTTGGCCGTCATGAAGCAGGCGGTGGCTAAACAAAAGACGTTACTTGATCGCGCCTGGACGCAACGTGGGACTACGCAAATCACAACGCCCTATGAAGCGCTCATTTTGGCGTCGATCATCGAAAAAGAAACTGGGCTTGCCACAGACCGTCATCAGATTAGTTCCGTTTTTAATAATCGCCTGAAACTCAAGATGCCCCTTCAGACCGATCCCACGGTGATTTATGGCATTGGTGAAAAATTTAACGGGAATCTCACACGTAAGGATCTGCAAACCGCAACCCCCTACAATACGTACAAAATTCCGGCATTACCACCCACGCCCATTGCAGCCCCGAGTTGGGCTTCAATTGAAGCTGCGGTGAATCCAGCCGATACCAAATATCTCTACTTCGTTTCTCGTGGGGATGGTTCGAGTCAATTTTCAACGAACCTCAATGCGCATAACCGTGCGGTGCGTCAGTACATTCTGAGTCGCCCCAAAACCACCACGAAAACCGATAGTCAGTAAAAACATGGGAGCTTTTAGTCATGCTTTGTCAAACCTCTACTTGCACGATGAACACCAATGAAGACGCCGGTCGTTTTGTGGTAACAGGGCGCGACGCTCGATTAGTGCGAGTCACCGACTACGCACTCGTGCGTGTGACTGGTCAAGATGCCGTCACGTTTTTACATGGTCAGTTCACCAATGCCATCCAGGGTTTAGGTGAGAACGTCCGTAGCGCGGGTTATTGCAGCCCGAAGGGACGACTTCTCGCCACAATGCGTCTTTGGATGGATGGGGACGCCGTCATGATGTTGGTGCCTAAGGCCGTGGGCCCTGCCTTTATCAAGCGCCTTCGTATGTATGTGCTCCGCTCAGACGTGACCTTTGAATGTGCGACCGAAGGCGTCGTGATGTTGGGTGTGACGGGTAATGCCGAAGAAGTCCTCACGACCCTTAACCTTCCTCTTCCTGCTGAGGGCGGTGTTGTTCGTCACGACGGTTTAACGATTCTTGACGCTGAAGTCGCCCAAAGCATCCCTGGCTTTACGGTAGGCGGTCGTCGCGCTTTGATTATCGCTAACGCTGATCACGCCTTGGCTACTGATGCAGGTGACGGCGCCTACTGGTGGGCGTCTGAAATTGCAGCAGGCAAGGCAACCGTTTGGCCGCGCACCCGTGAAGCCTTTGTGCCTCAAGCCGTGAACTTTGAATTGACGGGTGGCGTCGTGTTTAATAAGGGTTGCTACCCTGGTCAAGAAGTCATTTCTCGCCTACAGCATATTGGTGAAACGAGTCGTCGCGCGTCGATTGGTCTCGTCGATGGTACCGCCCCGTTGCCTGGCGCTCCCGTCTATAGCGATGGTGCTGAAGTGGGCTTCGTGGTTGAATCGGTCGAAAAAGAGGGTCAAAGCCTGGTGCTTTTCTCGTCCCTTCGTGCTGCGCTCTTAGGGAAACTCACCCTGACGCCCGAAGGCGCCGACATCGACGTCTTGCCGTTACCGTATAAGATCACAACGAACAAATAAGTCCTCAAATTAAGAGCGCGACCGATACTTTCGGCAGCGCTCTTTTCTTTTTTAAGCCCCTTTGTTGGCGTTTTGCTCTCATCGTTAACCCGTCAAAAAAAACCACAGTTGCCCAGGCTCTGATAGACTCAAAACGTTGGTAAAACGCCTTTTCGGTTCGACTTATGCAAAAAACCTACACCTTCACGATCACCTTAGATGAGCTCGATGCACGTCGTGCAACCGAAGTGCTCGCCGAGGCTGGATTGACACCAGAAGGTGTAATTGGTCAGCTTTTATCGCGTACTGCACGTGAAGGGGCGATTCCGCTTAAAAAAACACGGACACCCAAAAAACGGCGTACTGAAGCCGAGTGCCCAGGGCTCTTCAAGCAAGGAGACCTCTTTGCGGCCTTTGAAGCTCCCGAAGTCAATACGCTCGACGATGATCCTCTGCCACCCGTTGACACGACGCTACACCCATCACTCCCAACCATTGCTTCACTTCAAGAAGCGCAAGCGAAACTTCGTTGGCGCGCGCGTGAACGTGAGAGTGCTGAAGGTCAATCATTGATTAAAGCACCTAATCAACCCTTAGAGCTACTTGAAACCAAACAATTCCGAGTAGATAAGTCGTCTATCATCGATGACCCGCGTCGACCGACCATCATCAATGCGCTCGAAAAGCTCTTTATTGACATCACCACGCGCCAGACACCTGCTGACGTACAGCCTATCGACAATGGAGACAGCCTTTATGTGCCTATTCACGTTGAGGGCACCCCTTTAGGACTCATCTATCAGGTGGGCGAAGGTGAGATTTGTTTAGTGCGTTATGGCCGACCGCAAGACCTTTTACTCAATCCCGAAGCTTTATAAAGAAAATCCAGCCTCCACCAAAGCGATAAGGCTGGATTTTTATTCTTTGAAAAAAGCGACAGCTTAGTCTTCGACCGTCACCACCGTCCCTTCATGACAGACCGTGAGGATCTTCGAGATGAAGTGCGGATAGTGCTTACCAACGTTCTCTGCAATGGCACGAGCCACGCCTTCAGAACGCGTTGCTGCAATCAAGGTTGAGCCTGAACCGCTAATAAAGAAGGTCGCAGCCCCAGCGGCCAAGGAGAGCTCACGCAGAATGTCGTACTCGGCAATGAGCGTACGGCGATAGGGTTCATGGAGCTTATCGACACAAGCCTGACGCACGAGTGCTTCGTCACCCGTTTCAAGCCCACGCACCATCGCGAGCGCATGCGACATCGTGTGCACCCCCGCTGCCAAAGAGATTTCTTTAGGCACAATGCGGCGGGCTTCTTCTGTACGCACTTCATAGTCAGGAATGATCGCCACAAAGCGCCAATCAGGATTCGGCATAAAAGGGACAGCTACTGCTTTATTTTCATGCATAAAGCTTGCCGTCAAACCACCGAAAAAGGCAGGTGCCGCATTGTCGGGATGCCCTTCAAACATTGTGCACAACTGAAAAAGGTCATCCGTCGTAAGTGGGTTCCCCAACATCGCATTTGCCGCGGCCATACCACCCGCAATACACGTGCTCGACGACCCCAGACCACGTGCCACAGGCACATCAGACTCAATCGTCAAATGAACGGGCGGCATCGCCTTACCCACCTTTTCATACACCTTACGGAAACCCTGAATGACCAAATTGTCCGCATTGCAATAGGCCTCAGGGCAACCTTCGACAACTAAAGTATCGCTCGGCTCAAACGTAAACTTGGCCTTAAGAGAGAGTGCCATCCCCAAAGAGTCATAGCCTGGCCCCAAATTCGACGTGGAGGCCGGCACAGTCACCGTAATTTTCATCAAAAAATCCTTATTAAGCTTTCTTCGCAGCGTTTCGAATCACATCAGCCATACCTTCGGGCGTCACTACAGCCTTATGACGCACTGGGAGCGTACGCAATTCGGCCAAGGGTTTAGGCGGCACTTCGCCAGTCAATGCAGTGAGGGCATCCATATAAGCAAAGCCATCGGCGTCGCCAGGGAGCGCCTCGCCCTTCACGGCAACATAAACATCACGGCAGAACTTATAGGGGCTTGCCGTCGAGAGCACCACACAGGGTACCGTCTGATCGTCGCGTTCACGCGCGACCTTGAGAGCCACGGCCGTATGTGGGTCAATGAGACGGTGATCCTTATGCCAAGCTTCATGAACCATAGCGCTCGTCGCGGCGTCATCAGCCCAACCACACTTAAAGAGCCCTTGAATCTCAGCGAGCATCTCACCCTCGACCTTAAAGACACCGCTCGTCTTCAAGTCACTCATCCACTTCGCAATCAAAGCAGTATTGCCCTTAGAGGCGTAGTAGAGCATGCGTTCGAGGTTACTTGAAATGAGAATGTCCATACTCGGCGTAATGGTCTTCACGAACGGACGATTGCGGTCATAAACCCCAGTCGTCAAGAAGTCCGTGAGCACATTGTTGGCGTTACTCGCCACAATAAAGTGACGAACAGGTAACCCCATAGCACGTGCATAGTAACCCGCCAAAACGTCACCAAAGTTACCCGTCGGGACAGAGAAGTCAACTGGATCACCCAACTTGATAGCACCCGCTTCAACGAGCTGACGATAAGCATCAAAGTAGTACACCACCTGAGGCACGAGGCGGCCAATATTGATCGAATTTGCAGATGAAAGCTGAACACCCTCTTCGGCTAATTCGGCTTTTAGGCTAGACGCAAAGATCGTCTTCACAGTACTTTGCACGTCGTCAAAATTACCTTCCACAGCGGCCACTGCGACGTTATTCCCCGCTTGTGTCGCCATCTGCAAATACTGAATGTCGCTCACCTTGCCGTGCGGATAAAAGACCGTAATACCGATGCCAGGCACATCCTTAAAGCCTGAGAGCGCAGCCTTACCCGTATCACCACTCGTTGCCGTGGCAATCATCACGCGACGCCCCGTGTCTTTGAGCGCAGCCGACATCAATTGCGGCAACATGCAAAGCGCGACGTCTTTAAAGGCAGACGTAGGACCATGATAGAGCTCAAGCAACCACTCATTTCCAACACGGGTCACTGGGGTGACAGCGGGCGTATCAAACGTTTCGCCATAGGCGCGCTCAACACCCATGGCCAATTCTTCCGGGGTGAAATCATCAAGTAAGAGAGAGAAAACACGTGTTGCGATCTCGCGATAGCTAAGTCCCACGAGTTCATTCATAGGAAAGCGAGCGGTCAACAAAGCATCGCTCACATAGAGACCACCGTCATCACACAGGCCTTTCAAAAGCGCTTCTCGGGCATTCACCCCTTCGGCATTATTTCTCGTACTGTGGTAAATCATCACAACCTCAAAAAAGTGTCCTGTTTGCGGGACACGTAACTTCAACCGCAAACACTCCAAGTTATCTTTTGATTGTTGCACAAATCGCGCACCGTGCAAGGCATAAAACTGTTTTTTCGCAGATCTAAGACATATATCTTAAGGCGGATATCCGAGGGTGAAAAGGCCGATAGTTCGGTATGATCAATAGGATGGCTTATTGTCTTTTTTTTGACACAAAGTCAGCACCTGTCGCATCACCCGATTTCTTCAAATGGAGTTCCCTTTGAATATTGGATTACTTGGATACGGAACCGTCGGTCAATCTGTTGCCGGCATACTCCGTGAGCGTGACTGCGGCGTCAGGGTACAGTGGATCCTTCGCCGTGCGGGTAAAGCGGTCGGTCCTCAGATGACCGACAACTTTGAAGCCATTTTGGCTGACCCGTCCGTCACATGCATCGTCGAGGCATTGCCCGGGCGCGATCCAGCGCTCGCTTATATCCGTGCTGCACTCACAGCCGGCAAGCATGTTGTCACATCCAACAAGGCCGCATTGGCCGCCGATCTCGAAGGGCTCACAACACTGGCTAACGATAAAGGTGTGAAGCTTCTTTACGAAGCGAGCTGTGGCGGCGGCATGCCTTGGATCGAAATGATCAAGAAGGCAACGCGTTTGGATAATGTCACCGAAGTCTCCGGCATTCTCAATGGCACGTGCAACTATATGCTCGACCACATGGAGCGCTTTGGACTCTCGTTTGATGAAGCACTTGCTGAAGCCCAACGTTTGGGTTATGCCGAAGCAGATCCGACGGCCGACATTACGGGGGCTGATTTACGTAATAAGGCGGTGATTTCTGCGAGCCTCGCCTTTAATGGCCTCGTCGCTTCCGAGATGCCCATGTCAGGCATTGAGCGCGTTACGCATGAAGAGATTGCTCGTCACTTGGCTGACGGCTACCACCTTCGCCTCATGATGCTCGCTCGCCGTGTAGGCGAGCGTTATGCCGCTGGCGTAATCCCCGTTCGCGTGCCAGTCTCGAGCATTCCCGCCAACATTCACGACAACTTGAACTATGGCGCCCTCAAAGGCGACCTTGTCGGCCCCTTGACGTTGGCCGGGCAAGGAGCGGGTGGCAAACCAACTGCCGACGCCATGATACAAGACCTGATTTCTCTCACTCGTGGTGTAGCTGAAAACACGCAGCTAGGCCGCACACTGACGTATGACCCTACCCTTCTCTGCGGTACGGGTTTCTTCCCCGATGAAACGATCGCTGGACGTCCTTTAGCAGAGCTTGTCCGGATCGCCCACGAAAAGCAATCCTTCCTCGCCTTTGAACCTGAAGGTATGGAGTAAAACTAAAATGATTAAGATTACGAAATTTGGCGGCAGTAGCGTCGCCTGCGCCGAGCAATTTAAGAAGGTTAAGGCCATTATTGAAGCCGACCCTGGTCGCCGCTTTGTGGTGTCCTCTGCTGCTGGTAAACGTTTCAAGGGCGACAACAAGATCACCGACCTGCTTTATCTTTGCCAGGCGCACGTGACCTATCACGTCGACTACCTGCCGCTCTTTACGATGATCTGCGAACGCTTCCGCGAAATCCGCGACGAGCTTGGACTTACGACGGATATCGAAACGGAACTCGCCGAAATGCGCGACAAGCTCCCTGACATGACGGTGGACGAAATCGTGAGCCGTGGCGAATACTTCACGTCTCGCCTCATGGCTGACTATCTTGGCTTCCCGTTCGTTGACGCAAAGGACGTGATCGCTATCAACTTTGACGGCACGTTCAACTTCGACCTAACGGCCGAACGTTTACACGACATTCTTGAAACGTGCGACCGCTTTGTGATGCCGGGCTTTTATGGTAGCCTTCCCGACGGCAACATCCGTGTGATGTCCCGTGGCGGCTCCGATATTTCGGGTTCCATTTTGGCGCGTTGTATCAACGCTGACGTCTACGAAAACTGGACGGACGTTTCAGGCTTCTTGATGGCCGACCCGCGCGTGGTCGACAATCCCAAGAATATCGAACAAATCACGTTCTCCGAACTTCGCGAACTCTCTTACATGGGTGCGAGCGTTCTTCATGAAGACGCTGTTTTCCCGCTTCGCGAACGCAACATTCCGATTCACGTCTTGAATACGAACCGCCCCGAAGATCCAGGCACGATCGTGCAAGACAAGATTGCACCCAACCCCAAGGGCGCTTTGGTGACGGGCATCGCTGGCAAGAAGGACTTCATCGCCATCGAAATTTCGAAGAAGAACATGTCTAACCGCGTAGGCTTCGTGCGTGAAGTGCTCAGCATTCTTGAGCACTACGGCGTCTCGGTGGAACACCTTCCCTCTGGCATCGACTCCTTTAGCGTGGTCGTCAATAAGTCCGATGTCAAGAACAACATCTACGAAATCATCGCTCGCATCAAAGAAACGATGGAACCCGATGTGATTCGCTTGACCGAACCGTTTGCCTTGATTGCCACGGTGGGTCGTAACATGAATTCGCGTCCAGGTACTTCTGCACGTCTCTTCGCCGCGTTAGGTAACGCTGGCATCAACGTGCGTATGATCGCTCAGGGTAGCGCTGAATTAAACATCATTGTAGGCGTGCTCAACAAGGACTTTGAGGCTGCTATCGCTTGCCTTTATCAAACCTTTGCTGCCGAAGCCGACGAAGTCAAGGCTCAGGCTGAAGCCAACTAACTCGTAGGAGATATTCATCATGGCTAACTACAAGGTCGGTATTTTGGGCGCTACGGGTGCCGTCGGTCAGCAAATGCTTACTGTGCTTGCCGAACGCAAGTTCCCAATTAGCGAGCTGCGTCTCTTTGGTAGCGCACGTTCTGCGGGTCGAGTCATGACCTACGAAGGTCAAGACGTGGTTGTGCAAGAGGCAAGCCTTGAAGCCTTCAAGGGCTTAGACCTCCTTTTGGGCGCAGCTGACAATCCTATTGCCAAAGAGTTTTTGCCTGCCGCCGCAGAGATGGGCATCCACGTCGTGGACAATTCGAGCGCCTTCCGTTTAGATCCAAACGTGCCACTCGTCATTCCTGAAGTCAACCCTGAAGACGTAAAACTCTCCAAGGGTCTCATTGCGAACCCTAACTGCGCCACGATTATTGGCTTGACCGCCGTGATGCCATTACATCGCTATGCTCGCATTCGCCGTATGGTGGTCTCCACCTATCAGGCGGTCAGTGGTGCTGGTAAGGCCGGTATTGATGCTTTAGAAGCTGAGGTCAAGGCTGCTAATGGCGAACGTGTGGAAGGCTCCTGCTTTGCTTATCCGATTGCCTACAACCTTATTCCGCAGATTGGTGGGTTTAATGACGCTGGTTACACGTCTGAAGAACTCAAGATGCAAAATGAAGGTCGTAAGATGCTTCATGACGACACGCTTCGCGTTGCCTGCACGTGCGTTCGCGTGCCCATCATGCGCTCTCACTCCGAAGCCATCACGATCGAATTTGAAAAGGACATCACCCCTGAAAAGGCGCGTGAACTTTTGGCGGATGCCCCGGGCGTGGTTCTTTGTGACGATCCAGAAGCCATGCAGTACCCGATGCCAATGTTAACGAGCGACCAGGATATGGTCTACGTTGGCCGTGTGCGTCGCGACTTATCGGCTGACGCCGCAAGCTTTAACCGTTCGTTAACGCTCTTCTGTTGTGCCGACCAGGTGCGTAAAGGTGCAGCTACGAACGCCATTCAGATCGCTGAACTCGTCCTTGGTCTGAAGTAATCGACTGCTTTGGGTTGAATAAACCAATGGCCAGTGCCTTTATCGGGCGCTGGCCATTTTGTTTGAGAGTGCTTTTTTGAGTCGCTTAGACTTCGAAAACCAAACGCATCATCTGGTGCGGAATTCCAGCTTCGTCAAAGACGTCGCCATAAGGTTTAAAACCCAATTGCTCATAAAAGGGCTGTGCCTGCACTTGGGCTCCCAAATACACGGACGCCATGCCACGGGCTTTTGCGCGTTCAAGAACAGCCTCCATGAGCACGCGACCAATGCCACGACGACGGAAAGGTCGAAGAACAGCCACTCGGCCAATACGACCGTCATTTAAGAGTCGAGCGCAACCCATGACCATCTTGCGTGCATCGATCGCCACAAAGTGTTCGGCGCTGTGGTCGTCCTCATCAAATTCGAGCTCACGAGGCACCTTTTGCTCAGCCACAAAGACCATGGCACGCACGCGTTCGCACTCGTGCTGATAGGTTTTCCAACCTCCCGAAACTACCGATACCGTCGTCATTCGTTTTCCTTTCTGTTGAACGTTTGTCTGCGCCATGAGACGCCACTCGAAATCATAGCGCACAAAAACACCAAAGCCCGATACAAGGACAGCATCGGGCTTTGAATGTTTAGCGCGTCGTTATAGCTTAACGCTCAGAGAAGTCCTTACCGGCTTCACGAGCCTTGGCCAAGTCACCTGCGAGGACGTAAGTGAGCTTATCCGGGTCGGCAATACGACGAATCGCCGCATTGACGTCAGCGACCGTGAGCTTCTCAATGGCTTCTTCCATGTCCTTCGAGAAGGACCAATCGCGACCTGCGTCCATGAGGTTCAACCAAGCACCCGCGAGCGTCGCATCCTGTGCACGATTGACCGCACGAGATTCGATAATACCGCGCTTGGCTTCAGCCAATTCTTGTTCGGTAATACCTTCCTTCATAGCGCGCTTCAATTCGTCACGAAGGCTAGCTTCAGCCTGCTTGATATTCTGCGGAGCCACAATGGCACCCACAGACCAGCGAGCTCGGTTACCCCATTCAGGGAGCGTGATGCCACTGCCAGCCCCGTAAGAGAGGCCTTCTTTCTGACGTAAACGAGTCACGATACGGTTAGAAAGCCCAGACGAACCGCCCAAAATCCAGTCAGCCGCGATCAAAGCCGGCACATCGGCATCCTTGACGTTAGCCGGGAAGTCCACACGCGCCATCAAGGTGCCGTTTTCTTTTTCGGGTGTATCGACCACAAAGCGACCTGCTTCGACTGGACGATAGTCGGAGACGACACGTTCAAAGACGACGTTAGACGTCTTACGACCGATGATCGACATGCGAAGGTCTTTAGCAACGACCTCAGGATCGAAGTCACCGACCACAGCGATATAGCCTCGACCCGTACCAAAGACATTCTTCCAGTAGTTACGCACATCGTCGAGCGTCAACTTTTCAACTTCAGCGATAAGTTCTTCACTCGTTTCGGTGTAACGCGCATCACCCTTCGGATAGGTGTTGAAGTGCTTCGTCATGACGTCGCGCGCCTTGACGCCCGGATCGTCACTCTTAGCACGAAGACCCACCAAGGTCTGCTGCTTCAAGGTTTCGAATTCCTTGGCAGGGAAAGCGGCGTCCGTGAGGATGCTACCAGCCAAACCAATGGCACCAGCGAGATGTTCACGGTCCGTCGTAAAGGCAAAGGGGGAACCTTCCATACGCAAAGCCGTAAACGCATCATCAATTTCGTCACGCGTCATGGTTGAGGTACCACGAGACATCATGGCCGTCGAGAGCATATTGATGGCGGCATTGGCACCCGTTTTAACGTTACCGTTTTGGAACTTCATTTGCACAACCACCGTTTCACCCAAATTCTTCTTGGGTAAAAGGGCAATCTTGACACCACCCGCTTCAACGAACGACGTACGCGCATTGATATTGTCCTGGCTCGAATCAAACGCTTCAGCGGTACGACCTTCCTGACGGAACTTAAAGCCCTTCAGATAATCTTCGACGGAAGGTGCAGGCGTCACTTCAGCGCGTTCCGTCTTATCGGTTGGGATATACATACCCACAACACGGTTGTCACGCACGAAATACTTCTTCGCGGCGTCATTGACTTCAGACACCTTAACCTTCTGGATCGCATCACGATCAGCAAAGAAGATGCGCCAATCACCTAAAGCGATGTAGTCAGAGAGCCCCACACCAAAGGCTTCAGGATCAGACAACTGACGATCGAACATCGTGGCCTGATCTGCCTTTTGACGAGAGAGTTCTTGTTCGGTTGCGGGTTCAGCCTCAAAAGCGTGTTCAATCACTTCAACGAGCTTGTCGCGAACCGGCCCGAGCGCTTCATCCTTATTGACCTGTGCACCAAAAAGGACAAAGCCAGGATGCTGCCCCGGGATCGTCCAGCCGAAGACCTGCGTAGCTAAGCCCGTTTCAACGAGTTCCTTATAAAGGCGACCTGTCGGGGCATCAGCCAAAATCTGTGTCGCGATGGCAGCGGGTTCCCAATCTGGATGCAGAGCAGCCGGCAAGCGATAGCCCACCATAATGACCTGACTTTCACCAGGACGACGAACAGTAAATTCACGTTCACCGTCAGCAGTCGGTTCAACCGTCCATTCCTTCGGTAGGGCACGTTCAGGCTTAGCAATCGGACCAAAGAATTCGCCAATCCAAGCCAAGACCTGGTCACGATCAAACTTACCCGTCACCGTCAACACGGCGTTATCGGGCTGATAGTAGCGATGGTAGAAGGCCTGAAGGTTCGCGATTTCGACGTTTTCAATGTCGCTACGTGCACCAATGGTGCTACGACCATAGCTATGCCAGTCAAAGAGCACCGACTGCATACGCTTCATCAAAACGCTAACAGGACGGTTTTCACCCATTTCATATTCGTTACGCACGACCGTCATTTCGGTGTCGAGGTCCTTCTGCGCAATGAACGAATTGATCATTGCGTCAGCCTGCCAACCAAGCGCCCACTTCATGTTGTCATCGTTGGCCGTAAAGGAAACGTAATAGTTCGTGCGGTCTAACCACGTGCTCCCATTCATACGGAAGCCACGCTTCGTGAATTCGGCGGTCGGATTCGGATAGTTTTTGGAACCCTTGAACATCAAATGCTCAAGCAAATGAGCCATCCCAGTTTCGCCATAATTTTCGTGACGGCTACCTACTAAATAGGTCATATTGACCGTGGCCGTCGGTTTACTCATATCGGGATAAAGCACCACGCGTAACCCGTTGGGCAAACGATATTCCGTCATGCCTTCAACAGTTACAACAGGAACGGGTGTCACAGCGTTCGTCAAGTCAGTCTCCTTGGCTACTAAGCCCCCACTAGAGGCAGTCATCAGCGCAATGGCTGAGAGCAGCACGATTTTTCGAGCAATAAACATAAATCATCCGTTGTTCGTAATGGGCTACGGTGGCGTTCAGAGCGTTGAGCACGTTACACCGAGCCATACAACAATACAGAAGTCCCATGAAAAGAACGTTACCAAATCACGAGACAATGCTCGAAATGTTACCAAGGCGCAAGAGTTTTTGCGCTCTTAAGTAACATTCAATGTCAATTTGGTTATCATTATTCGATCGAAATTTCGTCCTTTGGACGCTTCTCACTAATAATCAATAATGAAACTTCTTTTCGACCTTTTCCCCGTTATTCTCTTTTTTGCGACCTTTAAGTTCGCCGAAAATTCGCCTGATATGGCGATGGATTTAGCTTCGCGCGTCATTGGTGATGGGCTCACAACCATGACCGCCCCAGTCTTTTTGGCTACGATTGTCGCGATCCTTGCAACCGTCTGTCAGGTCGGTTGGCTCCTTGCTCGCGGCCGTAAAGTCGAACCCATGCTTTGGATTAGTTTGGCTGTGATTGTAGTCTTCGGCGGATTGACGATTTACTTGCGCAACGAAATGTTCATCAAGTGGAAGCCCACAATCCTTTACTGGATCTTTGCCGCCATCTTGCTCTACGGCAATTTCGTTCGTAAAAACTTTATTCGTCTTTTGCTAGCTAAAGCTGAAATTGAAATGCCTGAGCAAGCCTGGGGCAAATTACAGAACTTGTGGATTGGCTTTTTCGCTGTCGTTGGCCTCATAAACCTTGCTGTAGCCTACACATGTTCGACCGACACCTGGGTTAACTTTAAGCTTTTCGGTCTGATGGCGCTGACATTAGTGTTTACAATTGGTGTAGGTGTCTTCGTGACAAAATACGCCACAAGTCGGCAAAATTAATACATCCAGTGCATCACCCACCCTGGGCGCGTGCGCTTTTCTATCACTTCTCAACGGCATAAGCACTCACTCGTGCCGTTAGCAGAAACAGGACAATTGAAAATGCAGAAGAAAATTTTGGTTCTTGGTATCGCAGCCATGATGGCCGCCGGCGCAGCCAACGCTGAACTTCAGGCCTTCAAGGTGAACGGCCAAACCGTTTCCGTAGCCCAGCAGAAAGAAATGTATGATGCTGCCGTGGCTCAAGGCCAGCCAGCCGGTGCCGAGCTTGAACGCATGGTCAAGTCTTCTATTACTCAACAGACTGTCCTGTTGCAGGCAGCTAAGAAAGCCAAGCTCGAAAAAGATCCTGATGTCAAGAAAAACCTTGAACACGCCCGAGAACAGGTGCTCTTGAATGCTTACCTTCGCGATTGGGTCAAGAAGAACCCGGTGAAGGATGCCGACATCAAGGCTGCTTATGATGCTGAAAAGCGTGCCTATGGTGACACTGAATACGAAGTTCGCCACATCCTCGTCAAGACCGAAGATCAGGCTAAGAACATCATCAAGCGCCTCGAAAAGGGCACCGACTTTGATAAGCTCGCCAAGGAGTTCAGCGAAGACCAAGGCACCAAGAACCAGGGCGGCAAGCTTGGTTGGGTGGTTCCGCGTCAGTTCGTGCCTTCCTTTGGCACGTCCTTTGCCGCTTTGAAGGAAGGTTCTGTGGCTCAAGCACCGGTTCGCACGCAGTCTGGCTTCCACGTTGTGAAGCTCGACAAGAAGCGCCCGGCTCAGCTCTTCCCTGATTACGAATCCCAGAAGCCGCAGCTCATCAACGTCTTGACCAACAAGAAGGTCAGCGAACACGTTGCCGCTTTGATCAAGGATGCCAAGATCCAGTAATCGTCTCGATCGTTTAACGATCTAGCCTCTAAAGGTGTTACAAAAATCTCGTGTTGTGCCCTAAACCCCCGCTTGACTAGATACTAACGGTACATGGTCTTCGGGGGTTTTTCG
>CALEAW010000088.1 GCA_937943605.1 uncultured Sutterella sp.
CAGTAAATACTAATTTTTTCTTTTGAAGATAACCTTGTGCAAAATTCAGGCTAGGATTAAGATGATTCGCGTCTCGATACCATTCGGCTAGATTACAAAGCCCATTCGGACAAATATGCGAAGTCGTTTCCAAAACGGTAGCCCAACCAGCAGTGAGCGTTTTCACTTTGTCATTCGCTTCCTGCCACACTTCATTAGGAGAAAGCGAAATAACAAATTGACTATCTTCAGTGAAAAATCTATTCACATGATGCAACGGATTGAAGTTTTCCACCGCAGGCGCCATATTTTTTGACCAGGGATTATCTAACAAAACAAAGACCTGTAGATCCTTTCTCTCTTTCACTATTGAAGCCAGTTGACTCAACCCAGTCTCAATAGATTCCACAGGTTTACCACCCCACATTTGACCAATCACAATGGTCTTAATACGGCTGTCCTTCGCTAACTCGTAAAAACTTGCTGAAGCTCGACGACAAATTTTCTCTTTATAGCCATTCTTGACAGGCGCTAGTATCAAGCACCCACCATTAGTCACAAAGCCAACAGAGACCCCTTTCTCCTTACCCAGTTTTTGAGCTCTTAAGTAATACTGCTCTACGTGCGAATCGCCAGCAAAAAGAATCGTAGGGAATTCTTTAGGTGTTTGTGTACGTATCTTCCATGGCCCGTACGGTATCGTCGGTGCTTTATGATAAAAGCGCCAGTCGCCTTCGTATTTAAATACTTGCGCATTGGCCTGATACCCAAAAGTACGATCAGGTAAGCCATTAAAACGACTCACTAATACTCCTGCTAATACTGCAAACGTTAGCAGACCCAAACAAACCACTTCTGTTTTAACCTTCCCGATCTTCACGGAACGACGAACAGGATTTTCAACGCCAACATAGATAAGAGCTGAAACCACCACGCTTAAAACCAAGATAGCAATTTTCCATACATCAGATGCTGCTGGGTAGCAAATGAACAGGAAAGCTAAGAAGGGCCAATGCCACAAATAGAGCGAGTAGCTGATCAACCCGACAAAAGTCATCGGGCGGAAGCACAGCAAATAGCGATTGATGAGTGCATCAGGATAAGCCGCAATAAGAGCAACGGCACCTAACACAGGCAACAGAGTGAAGCCGCCCGGATGTACAGTCGACGAATCGGCCATCATCATCGGAATAGCAATCATGCCAAATCCGACCACAGACAAACCATGACGTATGTTGAGAGGGATCTGCGTAGGCTTAAAGCCATAAAGCTTTTCCGCCATAGCTAGCGTAATCCCAAACCCGATTTCCCAGAAGCGCGTTAAAGGGAAATAGAAGTTAAAGTCTCGACCTTGACCAGAAGCGAAACAAAAGATCAAAGAACTGATCACAATGGTTACGGTCACAAGGGACAGGAGTTTGACTGATCGCCACTTTTTGAAGAGGACCGCACAGATAATGGGAAAGACGATGTAGAACTGTTCTTCAATCGCCAAACTCCATAAGTGTAGCAAAGGTTGATGAAGCGCATCGGTCGTGAAATAGCCAACGTCCTTCAAGAGTCGGAAGTTTTGAATGAATAACCCGCTGGCATAAACGTGCTTGCCAAGCGCCTTATATTCGGTAGCTGTTAAATAAAACAAGCCGAACAGCAACACAAATGCAAACAGCAGGCTTAAGTTTGGCAAAATACGCTTAATGCGTTTGACATAAAAGTCTTTGTAGGAAAAACTTTGGTTAAGTAGCCCTTTGAAAATGATTCCGGAGATGAGATACCCTGAAATTACGAAAAAGATATCAACCCCGTAATACCCCCCCGGTATCACACTCGGGAAAGCGTGATATAAAACAACTGGGATTACCGCCAAAGCACGCAAACCCGTGATGTCATTACGCCAAATCGCATTTGAACTTTGATCAAGATTACCCAAGTGTGCTGTCATTGTTGTTTAGTATCGAATGAGGGAAAAATAGTGCAGATCACTACAAGACAAAAAAGGCGATTACTTTAACACACAGCCGCGATATCGACAATGTATCTTCGGCTAGATTTTGACCGAATCGTCAAGACTTCACGGATGTATTTCACCGTCTCCAAATAAAGCAAAGGAGACCTCCTTTCGAAAGTCTCCTTATTGATTAAACTTGCCTAGTGACATTACTCTTGCGGCTTTTTACGCTGACGATGGTGACGTGCTCGACGTGTCGACACCCCAACCGCCGCAGAGTTCATTTTGGGTAATTCTTCAATCCCCTGGCCACCTAAAGCAACCACCTGTTCATTGAGCTTTTCAATGACAGCGTTTTGTTCACGTGTGACGCGTACCAATTCTTTAATGGCAACGGAGTACGGGTCAACGTCCGTCTTTTCAACCGCATAAGCTTCAAACTTTGTGGCTTCTTCGGGCTTCGGTTCACCCGCCTGACGACCAGGCACACCGACAATCGTTGCCCCAGCAGGCACAGGCTTCACCACAACGGCGTTAGACCCAATACGAGCCCCTTCGCCGACGGTAAACGCCCCTAACACCTTTGCACCAGCCCCCACAATGACATTAGGCTCTAACGTCGGATGGCGCTTTGTACCTTCAGCCAAACTTGTCCCCCCTAAAGTCACGCCATGGTAGAGCGTACAATCGTCACCCACTTCTGCGGTTTCACCAATGACAACGCCCATACCGTGGTCAATAAAAACACGACGACCGATCTTAGCGCCTGGGTGGATTTCAATCCCGGTTAAAAAGCGACCGGCGTGAGAGAGAATACGTGCAGCCGTCAACCAGCCTTGAATCCAACACCAACGAGACACACGGTGAATCATGACCGCATGGAAACCGGGATATGCAAAAATCACCTCCCATCGCGAGTGCGCAGCAGGGTCCTTTTGCATGATCGTGGCAATTAATTCTCGTGCGTATTGGAACATAAAAAATCTCGTTTGAAATCAGAAAGCAAAATGAGGATTGAATAGGTGAAAGTGTATTTTGGCAGAAACGACAGAAATATTCACTCACCTTTTGGTGTAGTCATGCCCCTTTAGAGGAACTTCTCTTCATTTACACTTTCGCGTTCACGTGTTTTTACCTACAATTCCTAGATTACTTCCGCACTTATTCATCGAAAAGTCTAGAACCCTATTGTGATTAGTTCCCTTATGCCCTTTTTGTTTGTTCTGACTCACCCTCAGTCTGGTGTAGCTCAGTTATCGTCCAGACTTTTCTGGTTTGGAGAAGCACGATGACTTCTCCCATTGATTTTTTAAAGTCTCGCATTTCGCCTAGCATGCGCCGACTAGTGGGCTATCTGCCCGCTTACCGTTGGAAGATTGCTTTGGCCATTTTCTTTATGGTGGCCGCAGGTTCTGCTTCGGGCTTGATCGCCACACTTTTAGGTAAGCTCACTGACCTTGGGTTCTATGAACAAGACCCATGGATCATCTTTGCTGCGCCCATTGGTCTCATACTGATTTCGATCCTTCATGGCGGCAGTATGTTTATGAGCAACTACCTGTTAGGCAACGTGAGTCAATCTGTGATGGCTACCTTACGTTCACAGATTTACCATAAGCTCATTCGTTGGCCGACACCGACCTATCAAGCTAATAATTCTGGCGCAATTGCTTCTAAGTTCGTTTTTGAGGCCAACGTAGCCCTATCAAACGCCAGTAAATCCATCATTATTTTGGTGCGAGATAGCTTTCAAGTCCTCTCACTGACGGTTGTCCTGCTATGGCACAACTGGATGCTTGCCTTGGTCAGTCTCATCATTGGTCCCATGGTGGCTTATTTGTTGCGATATATCTCCAACAAGATGCGAACAGTCATGAGTTCTTGCCAAGCCTCTTTTGGCACGATTTTGGGTAACGTACGCGAAACCTATGACGGCCATCGACTCGTCAAAATCTCAAACGCTTATGAATTTGAGACAACGCGATTCGAAAAAACAAACAACGCCCTCAAAAACATGATGATTGAGATGACGAAAGTCACCTCATTAGGCACCCCAGTCACGCAATTCATCTTTATGGTGGGTGTAGCCATTGTGTTGGGTTTTGCTATGTACCAATCGCATATCGGCATTTTGACATTGGGAGACTTCGTGACCTTCTTGGCTGCGCTTCTTTTGTTGATGCCACCATTAAAAAATCTCGCTGGTGTGAATGCAGGCTTCGTCATGATGGATACTGCCTCAAAAAGTATTTTTGCTTCTATTGATGAAAAAGAAGAATCGGATACTGGTACAGAAGTCCTCGAACACTGCCGTGGCGATGTCATTTTTGATCATGTTTCGCTCCGTTATCCCAAGACCAAAAAGGACGCTGTTCACGACGTGACGCTCCACGCCAAACCAGGCGACGTGATCGCCTTTGTGGGTCTTTCTGGCGCAGGTAAAAGCTCGATCGTTCAGATGATTCCTCGCTTTTGGAATCCGACCCAAGGCAAGATCTTGCTCGATGGCCATGATATTACGTCCTTGACCCTTGAATCATTACGCCGTCATATTGCAGTTGTCACGCAAGACGTGATCCTCTTTGATGGTACGATTCGAGACAACATCATCTATGGCACACCGGATGCAACGGATGCTGAGATTTCGCGCGCCATTGAAGCCGCCGCATTGACGGACTTTATTGCGTCCCTACCGCAAGGATTAGACACACCAGTGGGTGAAGCAGGCGGCCGTTTATCAGGTGGCCAAAAGCAGCGCATTTCGATTGCTCGCGCATTACTCAAAAATGCACCCATCTTGATTTTGGACGAAGCAACTAGCGCCCTTGATAGTGAAAGCGAAGCCAAGATCAAGGATGCCCTCACACGCTTAATGGCAGGCCGCACCACGTTTATCGTGGCGCATCGTCTATCGACCATCGAAAATGCCACCACGATTGTGGCCATGGCTGATGGCAAAGTTCAAGAAATGGGCACACGTGAAGATCTCTTAGCAAAGCCTGGTCTTTATGCAGAACTCGTCCGTCTTCAAGCCATCCATAGTCACGACAACCAACCGAAGGAGGCACAATGATCTTCCGTCATATTGATGCCGATCTTCGGCGACTGTACCGTCACTTTTTGCCACACAAGTGGAAGTTGTTGATTGCTTGCGTCTTTTTGCTTTGTTCTGCCAGTATGTCGTCCATTACGGCAACCCTGCTAGGCAAAATTACAGACGCAGGCTTTTATAACCAAGAAGAATGGGTAATTTACGGCGCACCCTTAGCTTTGATCGGTGTGACCTTAGGTTTTGCGATCAGTACGGTGATGAGTACCTACATGATGGCGCAGGTGAGTCAAGCTGTGCTTGTCACGTTACGTACCCAAATGTTTGAACGCATCCTTCATTGGCCTGAAAAAGAATATCAAGCCAATACGTCGGGTCGTATTTGCTCCAAATTTGTGAATGAAGCGACCATGGCCTTGTCGGGGGCTGTGCAGTCCTTCGTGGTGTTAGTCCGTGACTCCGTGCAAGTCTTGGCCCTTCTTGGCGTGCTCTTCTGGCACGACTGGAAACTCACGTTAGTCACGTTTGTGATTATCCCGGGACTCGCCTTGACGCTACGCACCATCTCTCGACGCGTCCGTCGTATCGTCGCAGAAAGCCAAGAAACGCTCGGTAGTATGCTCTCTCGCGTTCAAGAGTCGTATGAAGCTGAACGCCTCATCAAAGTCAGTAATACCTATGACTTTGAAGAAAAGCGCTTTGCTTCGGTCAACATGAACATTCGACGCTTGTCGTTGAAGCTTATCAAGATGCAAAGTATCACCACACCAATTACGCAATTGCTCACCATGGTGGCAATTGCTTGCGTGGTTGGCGTGGCACTATTTCAAGCCCAAAAAGGCTTATTAACGATTGGTGAATTCATCACATTCTTGTCAGCCCTTTTGTTGATCAAGGCACCGATTCAGCATCTCTCGGGACTCAACGGTACGTTTGCGAGCATTTCGGTTGCTGCCAAGAGCATCTTTGATACGCTCGACGCTGAAGTCGAACGTAATGAAGGCAAAACCGTGCTTGAGAATGTCAAAGGCAACCTTGCATTTGAACATGTTGGCTTACGCTACCCCGATCAACCGAACGACGCTCTCACCGACATCAATCTCACGATCAAAGCTGGCGAACATTTAGCGATCGTAGGTCCGTCAGGTTCAGGCAAAACGTCGCTCGTCAACCTTTTGCCGCGTTTCTTGGAACTCACGTCAGGTCGAATCACATTGGATGGCGTAGACATTCGCGAGCTCACTTTAGAAAACCTTCGTCAACAGATTTCTTTTGTGACGCAGGACGTGGTGCTCTTTGATGACACGATTCGTCATAACTTGACCTACGGTCTTAAAGACGTCTCGGACGAAGCGATCGAAGAAGCCGTCAAGCACGCTGCGTTGACAGACTTCATTGCAAGTCTCCCCAATGGGTTAGACACCAAAGTAGGCGAAGGCGGTGGACTACTCTCAGGTGGTCAAAAGCAACGTCTTTCGATTGCACGTGCCTTTTTAAAGAACGCGCCGATTTTGATTCTTGACGAAGCGACGAGTGCTTTAGACAGTAAGACCGAAAAAGCCATTACTGAGTCGCTCGAGAAGCTTTGCCAAAACCGCACGTGCTTGACGGTTGCCCATCGTTTCTCAACCATTGAAAATGTGGATACGATCGCTGTCCTTGTTCAAGGGAAACTCGTTGAACATGGCACACATCAAGCACTCATCGAAAAAGACGGCGTTTATGCGCGTCTCTCTCGACTGCAAGCACAACCCGCGATTGCGCCGTAATTCACTTAACCAAAGCTCAACGGCCTCATTCCGAACATTCGAAATGAGGCCGTTTAGTTGTCTATTGAGGTTTCTATCAAAAGAAATTACGCCTTCTTTGAACCTGCGCGATCCCGCTTCGGACGAATAATCGCCGAACAAATACCACGCAAAAGATCAATTTCGGTTTGCGTGAGGCCACTACGCCCAAAGAGTCGACGCGTGATCGGCATTAAGAATTTGGGATGCTCTGGGTCATGTACACCACAAACCGTCATCGCTTCTTCCCAGTGTTTGAAAAAGCCTTCCATGGCTTCAACGCTTGCCGGTGCTTCATGTTCAAAGCGCGATTGCCAGTCATAAAGATCATTGGCATGCCCTTCAGAGGCTAACAAAGCCATGTGCATTTCATAGGCCGTGATCTGAACGGCTTGGGCAAGATTTAAACTCGGGCTCACAGGATCGCAAGCAATCGCCGCACAACCTTGGCAAAGCATCACTTCTTCGTTGGTGAGCCCACTACGTTCCGTCCCAAAGACGAACGCAATATCCCCTTCCATGTCAGTAAGCCAAGCAACAGACTTTTCTGACGCTGGACGCATCGATGACATAGGTGGCCCAAACTCACGATCGTACCCTGTCAACGCCCAGGCGAAGGTCACACCTTCAAGCGCCTCTGCGAGCGTTGCATGGGTTTTCGAGGCTTCTAAAACATCCACAGAACTCGTCGCATAAGCAATTGCCTCTTCGTCCGTTCGGTAATCTGCTTCACGAGGATTGACAACACGAAGATCGCGAAAGCCCATGGTTTTAATCGCACGCGCAGCCGATCCAATATTGCCTGGATGCGACGGTTCACAAAGGACAAATCGAACACGAGACGCGAGCTGAGGAATATTCATGACTAAAAAATCTCACCCAAAAGAAATCAAAGAGAGTCTGCATTGTAACGAAAACCTCAGAAACCTTGCCTTGAAGCCTGTCGGTAAGCGGCTGATCAGCTAAAATAAGCGTTTACACTCATTCAGGTTGAGCATTGGTTCCCTGATTGACCGTTGTTTTGTTTACTACTCAATATATTCCGTCAATATGAAATCGCCCTATATCACTGTTGCCGTCAAGGCCGCTCGTCGTGCCGCTCAGGAACTTACCCGCGCTGCGACCAGCCTCGACACGCTCGAAGTTGAAAACAAGTCCGCCAATGATTTTGTTACCAACGCCGACCGCGCTGCCGAAGCGGCCATCGTTGATGTCATCAAGCAGGCCTACCCGAAGCACGCCATTTTGACGGAAGAAGCGGGCCGCATGGGTCCCGCTAAGAGCGACTACCTTTGGATCATTGATCCGCTCGATGGTACGCTTAACTTTATGCATGGCATTCCGCAGTACGCCATTTCGATCGCCCTCGTCTACCGTGGTGAAGTGGTCGCTGGTGTGATCTATGACGTGGCTAAGAATGAACTCTTCACGGCCGCTAAGGGTGAAGGCGCTTTCCTTGACAATCGCCGCATCCGCGTCTCTGACCGTAAGGATATGAACCGTGCCATTATTGGGACAGGGTTCCCCTTCCGTCAGACGGATGACTTTAAGGGCTACATGATGAGCTTTATGCGTGTAGCTGAACGTACGGCTGGTATTCGCCGTCCGGGTTCTGCCGCGCTTGACCTCGCCTGGGTGGCCGCAGGCCGCTATGACGGCTTCTGGGAGTCTGGCCTTTCTCAGTGGGATATCGCTGCCGGTGGCTTGATGGTGCTTGAAGCAGGTGGCTTGATCACTGACCTTGAAGGCGGTGAAGACTGGCTCGAAAAGGGTCGTGTGTGCGCCGGTACGCCGCGTATCTTTGCTCAGCTTCTCCCGCTCGTTGGTAAAGTCCCTACCCCGGGCACTGAAGCCAAGAAAGCCTAATTCTTTTGCTCTTGCTATACAGAGTGTTTGATAGAAAATACGCTATGCTTTGCACTCTGATGCGTTTTTAGCAATACCCATTACCTCAGGCCGGACTGAACTCAGCGTCGTCCGGCCTTTTCGCTTAAATTCAAGAAGTCCTTCTTTCAAAAGTCCTTACTGCCGACTATGACCGAGACCTTTATCCACGACGAAGATCTAGACCTTAACGACTTCACACCGGCGATGCGCCAATTTATTGAAGTCAAACGTCGCTACCCAGAAACCTTGGTGCTCTTTCGCATGGGGGACTTCTATGAAACGTTCTTTGACGATGCAGCTAAAGCAAACCGCCTGATTGGGATTACGCTTACGAAGCGTGGCAAACTCAAAAACGGGGATCCTATTCCGATGGCTGGGATTCCCATGGTCTCGTTAGACCAATACGTTGCACGTTTGGTGCGTCTTGGCGAATCGGTCGTGATTGCCGAGCAAGTGGGCACGCCTGGCAAAGGCCTGATGCAACGTCGTATCTCTCGCATCATTACGCCTGGCACCCTCACCGATACGTCGCTTCTCCCTGAAAAGAACGATGCTGTGCTCCTTGCCGTGTCTCGTCCTGCTGGGCGAGACGCTAAATGGGGCTTTGTCTGGCTGACGCTCAGTAACGGTGACTTCTTTGCAACTGAAGTCACTGATGCACAATTTGATAGTGAAGTCGCCCGTATTGCCCCTTCAGAACTCTTAGTCACTGAGCGACTACGTGACAGTATGCGCGAAGCGCACCCTGATGTCACCGTCACCCCTATGCCCGCCTGGCACTTTGATGCGGAGCACGGTGAAGAAAGCCTCAAAAAGACCTTTTCGTTAGATAATCTTGATGCTTGGAATGTCACAGGTCGCACAGGTGTACTCGCAGCAGCGAATGCCCTTTTAGACTATACGACCGAAACGCAAGTGGACATGATTCCGTTTATCAGTCCCTTGAAACTCACGGACGAGTCTGAATACATCATCATTGACCCAGCAAGCCGTCGTAACCTCGAAATCTCTGACACGATCCGAGGCGAAGGTCGTGGACCGACGCTCTTCTCGGTCTTAGACCGTTGCGGCACATCGATGGGTAGTCGAGAATTACGCCGTTGGCTCAACTTACCGCTGACAAAGCGTGATGAGGCAATGGCTCGCCATGAAGCGGTTGAAGTCCTCACTCAAGAAGCCGACTTTTCTCGCTTCATCGAAACCTCTTTGCAAGGTCTCCCCGATATTGAGCGTATCGCGAGCCGTATTGCGTTAGGGACGGTACGTCCTAAAGAGCTCGCTGCGTTGCGTGATGCGTTACCCATTGTGCAATCATTGTCGACTGAGGTCTCAGCGCGTTCCGAAGCTTGGTTTGATCATACGTCTGTGCAACTCGCTTTATCGACCTCATTGCATACGCAGCTTGACAATGCATTGTTACCTGAGCCCGCCACACTTTTGCGTGAAGGCGATGTGATTCGTAGTGAATTTAACGACGAACTTCGGACATTACGCGAAATGCGTGACAACACGGGACAGTTCTTGTTAGACCTAGAAACCCGTGAACGTGAAGCGACTGGACTCTCCACCTTGCGCGTGGAATATAACCGTGTACACGGCTTTTATATTGAAGTCTCTAAAGCCCAAGCCACGTCTGTTCCAGTCACGTACCATCGTCGTCAAACGCTCAAAAATACTGAACGCTTCATTACGCCAGAATTGAAGGCCTATGAAGACCAAGCGCTTTCGGCCAAAGAGCGTTCTGCAACGCTCGAAAAAGAGCTTTACGATAATCTCGTCGCTGAACTGAATACCTCCGTCCCTATTCTTATGAATGCGGCACGTGCCCTTGCACAGTTAGACGTGGTGGCAACGTTAGCGCGTCATGCGGTTCAATACCAATGGGTGCGCCCAACACTCACCACCAAGCCTGGTATCGATATTCAGCGAGGTCGTCATCCTGTCGTTGAAACTGCGATTGAATCCTATGTGCCTAGCAACTGTCGTTTGGGTGATGGTCGACGTTGCCTCATCATTACGGGTCCCAACATGGGTGGTAAGTCCACCTATATGCGTGCCGTCGCGCTGATTACGCTCTTAGCTTGGGCAGGTTCATTTGTACCCGCCGAAAGTGTGACTATTGGTCCAGTCGATCGCATTCATACGCGTATTGGTGCTTCGGACGACTTAGCCCGTGGTCGTTCGACCTTTATGGTCGAAATGACCGAAGCTGCTGCCATTTTGCATCAGGCAACGGATCGCTCGCTCGTATTGATGGATGAAATCGGACGAGGGACAGCGACCTTTGACGGCTTGTCGCTCGCTGGTGCTATCGCGCAGGAGCTCGTTGAAAACACACGCTCACTGACGCTTTTTGCCACACACTATTTTGAATTAACACAACTCGCTTCAACGCTCAAAGAAGCGGCTAATGTGCATGTCTCTGCAGCTCAGACACGCGCTCGTATTGTCTTCTTGCATGAAATTGAAGAGGGACCAGCTAGCCAAAGTTACGGGATTGCAGTGGCTCAACTCGCTGGCGTTCCTGCCCCTGTCGTTCGTCGAGCTCGTGCCATGCTTCAAAAGCTTGAAAGCCGTGAAGCGGCCACGCAGTCACCACAGGCCGATCTCTTTGGCGATGGACTACTCTTTGAGAAAACTGTTGAAGACGTACATGCACCAGCCATCGTCGAAGAGAATCCACAGCTACGCGCCTTTGCCAATGCCATGGCTGATATCGACGTGGATAGCCTTACGCCAAGAGAGGCACTGGCTAAACTTTACGAAATGCGTGAAGAAGCGCTTAAACTCTCATAAAGTCTCAACCTCAGAATGGATACCAAGCAACGTATGACACTAGATTTAGCTCAGTTGTTTGGCAAACGAGGTCGAAAAATTCTATAATCGTGAAATTTTGCAAAATTTTCACGATTATAGAAACATACATTTACTCAGGGGCAATGACAGTGTCAAAACAGGATCAACTTTCCATGGATGAAGAAGCGCTCTTTCGCGATATTCATCATCACATCCTTCGTCAGGCAAAAGCTGGCGAACGTATTGATACGGAAACCGAACTGGCCCATCGCTTCAATGTGACGCGCTATAAGGTGCGTAAGGCGTTAAGCGTCCTTTCTCAGATGGGTGTTGTCGATCGAGCCCCGAAACGCGGCATGACCGTGAATGCTCTGGGACCCAAGAACCTTTCTGCTCAAATTCAGGTTCAGATGGATATTGCGAACTTCGATATTCGTGAGTTTATCGAAGCACGTCAACTGATCGAAGTCGACATTATTCCGCTCGCGATTCGTCGTATGACCCCCGCCCTACTGGGGCGTCTTGAAGATGCCATAAGCCGTATCGAAACGAATGCTGGTAACACGGCTGAAGCCGACCGTTGGGACCGTGAATTCCATCTTCTCTTGCTAGAAGCTTGTGGTAACCGCGTCCTCCAGGTCTTCTCTGCTGCGCTTGTGACGTACTTTGAAAAGACCACAGAGAACCTGCCACATAACGATCCGCAGTTCTTCCTCGATATGGCCAAGAAAGAGCGTCAATTGCTCAATGCCATTAAGAATGGCCAAGAAGAAGAAGCCAAGGCGCTCCTTCGCCAGCAGCTCGGTGAACAGGTCGAAATCCTTCAGGCGCATCGATAAGCACCGCCAAAGCTAAAACAAAATTGCCCGCTCACGACCTCGTTGAGCGGGCAATTTTGTTTGTATCCGGTCTGTGATAGTTCGCAGCATGGCCACGATTTGGAACGCGGCAGGAGACTCCATGCGCAAACCGTCACAGCGAGGCAGAGGTAATCATTTTGCGTCTAGGATCGCAAATCTCTTCTCTACCAGGGATATTTTAGCAGATTTAACAAAATCGAACACAGACATATAAACCGTTCTGTTTATATGAACAAAACTTCATCAATAGCAAAAACCCCTAGCTTCTTTCGAAACCAGGGGTTTTTAATTTGTGAGCCTGACGATGTCCTACTTT
>CALEAW010000089.1 GCA_937943605.1 uncultured Sutterella sp.
GAGCCACACCGGTTGAGCCAGGAGGTAAGTTGCAACGCGGTTGCTCAAACGAGCGCAGTCGTCTGCTTTCTTTAATGATATGTCAGCACTCCCCACTCTCGCAGAGGTATTTATCATTTTTTTGCCCTGCGTCAGAAGGCTTCATTATGTGACTTCACAGCACCTTCAAAAGCCTTTAAAATATATAAATTAGGCCAAAAGCGATGCGATCATCACACTTTCGGCCTTTTGTTTTGACGCGAACAATCTTAAAACCTTAAAGCCACCATACCGTCGTCCACGGCGAGAGCGCTGCCTCGACTTCATCTGCAGATTGCACAACACGCACTAACGGGCGTCCCATTTCGTCTTTGGGTGCCTCTTCAAGCAACGCCAAAGCCCAAGGTTCTGTCGTTGCTCCATTGACCAACGTGTGCCACAAAAGGACAGGTCGACCTAAAGCTAACGAAGCTTCAACTTCTCGCAAAGTGCTCGAGCCTTCTTTGCCGGCCATCACCAAAGTACCGCAACCCAAAGCCGCAATCGCACGATTACGACACCAGTGACTATGAAGACGCTCCTCATCTGTAAAAGAAAGACCGCTCACCTGAGGTGCCAAAGAAATCAAAAGGCCATAAGCCGCGATGCGGCGAGCTAATTTCACGTTAGCTGGCGGCCACGGTTGCGCAAGCGGGGTACCAATGATGGCAATCGTACGACCTCGAGCACCCGTTGTATCTTGAGCGGACAATGCGCCCTCGTGAGCAGCTGTATCAATCCCTTGCGCAAGGCCCGACACAATCACAGCACCGCGTTCAGCAAGGGCTTTCGACACCTGAAAAGCGTCTGCTTTGGCTTCTTCACTAGCAGCTCGCGAGCCAACAATCGAAATTCGCAGTTGACGACTCGTTAAGTTGATATCGCCTTCGCACACCAAAACTGCCGGATGCTCTTCTAACACCAAAAGCTCTTCTGGGTAGGCAGGACTAGAGGCCATCACAAGTCGAGTTGCATCAGGCAATGTTTCTTCAAGAATCCGTTCAATGGCTTCACGCGCTGAACGTTCAAAGCCGCGCTTTTCGATGGTTACCAAGGCCTCAAAGGCTTCGGAAGAACCGTGATGCATGTGCTACTCCTCCTCAAGTCCTCGGCCCTAAGCCCGAAGTTTTCAGTTAAACAATCATTAGAAAAAAGGCTTATTCGAATCAAGCCTTTCTCATCCATATTATCTATCTTACCGATGAGCACTGACGTTGCCTATTGGTTATAACGATCACGGGGTTACCCTTTGAGGACTACTACGCACAAGCCATCCCTTAGGACATTTCCCGCATAGCGCACTCAAATGCTTTTGATTGATCCTCATATAACCCGTAAGTCAACTTGTCGGCCAATCAGTTAGATGTTTTAGGGCAGCAACAACGTTGTAAATCATCGACTTAAACCGACAGGGGTTGAATGAAAAAAGATCCTCCATAACTACCCAGTTTGTTTCGTTTGTATGGGAGTGACCATTTACACTCACTAATCTCTCCTACCGGTGACATTATCCTAATAAAACATTATGTCGACATGTTTGATCAGTGAGTGAGTCTTTGTGGCAATGCTACAGCACCCAATCGTTGAGATTCGTCTATTTTTTGATTACATCTTTAATCTTACCAACAGCCAAGAGAAAACGATCGTACAACGATCACGAGGTCACTGTTAAAGAGAAGGTAAGAAGCATCCTAAATGTGACCTTTTGGTTCTGATTGGCGTTCACTTTACTGCCATCAACATCCCCTAACGGGACATAAATCAAGCCTCTCTACCCTCAGATAGGAGGTCAACAAACTCACTCACAAGGCTAAGGCTCTAATTAGTACCAATTCTTATTTAAAGAAAATTCCTTATAGACCTACTTGGTCTGCTCAATTGAGCCTACCTCGTTCGCACAAATCACCTGGTATTAACCCTATAACAAAACAAAGATAACGCTCTCTTTCAGGCATTTTCTCTATTCTTTAAATAAAAACCCTTACTCATAAATTTTATTTAATTAGTGACAAATCACGAAAAAATTCGCTACAATTTTTAGACACGATCATTCTGATTTGTACGTCAGGTACCCCAGCATCAATAAAACGACACCTTCACCACGCACAAACGTCAATCAGAACGATTGCTCGACACTCATTGAAAATAAATTTTCTTCTTTTCAACCCCCATCGGGTTGTTATTGAATCACTATGAAGAAACTGACTGAAGCTTGGTACAAGGCCATCAACGAATATCGCTATACAAAGTGGAATACCTGTGGTCCTCGAGAACCCGTGATGCCCTGGATTCCACCCTCTGCCCCCGTCTGTCTAGCGCGTGCCCTACGAAATATTGGTACGGCGGTTACCCTGGAAGCAGGCGCTAGTCTTTCTTCAGCCGTTGAAAATAAGCAAGGCGAAATGTCTGCTTCTGACTATGCTCGCGAAGACAATTTAATCTACGTAAGCAAAGGCATGATCGCTCGAGAACCTAGTGCCGCACGCGTTGGCTCGACCAAAAGCTCTTCTCTTTCGATCACCCCAGCTGGTCGTATTTTGGGTGGTGGATTAGACTTTTTCTTCTGCCATCCGTTTGTGTCTCGTAGCTACGCACTCACGAAAGCAGAAGTCATTGTTTGCAATAAGCAATTGCTTAATCAAGTGTTGAGCGTTGACACGGCTTTACAGCAAACTCTTCAGCAGCACTTTGAACTTTGCCATTTGTCCAATTCCATTACGCTCGAAGCGGTGTCGGGCCTCCCGGTGGCTGAACGAGTTAAACTTTATCTGCTCTCTTGGGCTGTGTATTGGGGCGTTTTAATGGTCGACCATGACGAACAAAGTTGGATTCGCATTCCGTTGCCGCTCTTACGAGAAGACTTTTCCCGCTTGATCAGCACCTCTAAAGCTTCCGTTGACAAGCTTTTTATCACCTGGAAAAACGAAGGCCTCTCCTATACGGAAACGCCCTACCTTTATTATCGTAGCGAGATGGTGAAGCCCTTATTGCCCTGGCTTTGCATCTTTGATGAGTATCGTTCGACCTACCGTAACAACTTGAGCTTTGAAGACATCATGCCCATGAGCTCTCGCGTCGAAAACAGATAATTTCGCAAAACGGTTACAAGAAAGGCCTTTCAAATGAAAGGCCTTTTGCTTTTAGTACGTAGGTACTGTTTTAGTCTTCAATACCGAGTGCACGGCGATGCAAAGCCGTGAGGTATTGAGCAACATCACGCAATTCTTCGCGCGCAATGCCATGCCCCAACCCGTGGTAGTGACGTTCGGTCACACGGTGACCAGCACCACGAAGTTCGGCAACGCTTTCGCTCTTCCAGGCGAGCGGCACCATCGGGTCAGCCGTACCGTGACCGAAGAACATATCAAATGCTCGAGAAACACGGCTCGGATAAAGAAGTGGGAAGTCGCACGAAAGCGCAATGACACCGGCAAACGGCAAGTTGCTCGTCACAGCGGTGTCAACCGCAAGCGCGCCCCCCTGGGAAAAACCAGCCAAGACAATGCGTTCAACGGGAATACCGCTCTTCACAACATCGTCGACAGTTTCAAGGACACCACGAATGGCTTGATCCACTGTTTCAGGCACCTTAACAGTCGGGAACCAACTGACATAGTCATACCAAGAAGGTGGATTACCAAGCACATCAACAATCTCGCAAGGTCTTTGATCTGCTTCAGGGAAAAGATAACGGATGCGATTGGAGACACCCATTTCTCGAAGTACATCAGCAATGGGAGCACAATCACGTCCATCGGCACCAAAACCGTGATACCAGATCACAACGAAGTCCGCTTCTTCTTTAGAAGCGCCTCGTTCGAGTATACGGACAGGCCGGATTGTGGTTGTCATAATAAAAGTTCCTAAAAGGCTTCCCAAAAAGAAAGCCGGTTCTCCAAACGGTCAAAGGACGCCGAGGACGTCATTTTACCGTACCAACAAAGCTTCACCAAAACTGCGTGGCGTACGTTGCGCGCATACAGGGAAAAAGCGTGAGTGACGCTCAATAAACTGACGCGCGACCTCACGCAGTCCCGCATCAGTTTCTACTCCTGAATGAGCGCCAATATGACGTTCAACGCGATACCCCATGGCAGACAAACGATCCGCCGCCTGCACTTCTAAGCGCTGACGGTTTGCATCGCTCATCCGACGACCGGCCAACAAGACCGGGATGGGATAATCGCCATGCATTGATGAAGAAAAGCTCAATGGAAAATCCCCATCAAGACAAATCACACCCGCGAACGGTCTCGAAAGACAGTGGACAGCTTCAATCGCTAAAAAGCCCCCCTGCCCTAAACCGCCGAGGAAAATTTGTTCATGCGGTGTACCACTTGCTGTTATTTCTGAAATGAGATGGTCCACATAAACGAGTGTTTCAAGAATGTCGACCTTGTCTTTCAAACCATAAGACTTGATCGTGTATCCATACCACGCTTCATCGGGTAAGGCTGTGCCGCTCGGAATCGATACTCTTGGTGAAGCAGGAAAAACACTTTCAACACCAACGTCCGAGAGACTTTCTGTCAACGGCTGCCAGGTTTCACGAAAAGCGGTGTGCGTTGTGCCCGCTGGGTGAAACCAAATGACAGTGCGACCTGCCGTGTGCATACGTGCTGGCATCCAACCGAAAGCATCAGACATGATCAGCCCCCGTCAAAGAGAGATTCTTCGTTTCAGGTGCAAAGAGCACAGAAGTTACGAGACCTACCATAGTGATGAGGAAAGCCCCCATCAATACGGTTTCGCTACCGTACTTCAAAAGAATCGGATACATATAGAAGGTCGTCAAAATCGTGGCAATACGAGTAATAGACATCGCACACCCCACAGCTGTTGCACGAATATCCGTGCTAAAGAGTTCATTGGGATAAAGCCACTGCAACGTGCCAGGGCCACCAGACACCAAGGCGTAGGTCACGAGACCAATGAAGAGCACCACAGGGTTCGTGCTCCAGATCACCATTGCACCTAACGACAAGGTCATCAAAAGGTAGCTGCTGATGCAAACCACGCGACGACCGAATTCAGTGGTACACCACATGGCTGGGATACAACCCAAGAAAAACGCAATACTGATCACCGTATTGGCTAATAAGGCTTCCTTCGGCGTGACGGCATCGAACCCCGACATGATTTGCGGGCCATACATATAGATCGCAAACATGGGCACTGCCTGGCAAAGCCAAATAGTTGCGACAAAGACCAAGTTACGGAGGTTTTTACCCTGGAAAATGCCCAAGATATTGACTGACTCGACATCGCGATGAACATCTTTTTCAAGTTCAGAAAGCGGAATATCTAAGCCAAACTTTTTAAAGACTGCTCTCGCTTTAGCGGCTTTGCCGTGCATCAACAACCAACGCGGCGACTCTGGTACACGGATTCGACCCCACAAAACCAGCACGCAAGGAATTACAGCACTAGCTAACATCCAGCGCCAGCTGTTTTCGAGGTCATAGCAGAAATAGCCTGCGAGGCTCGCACAAATGCCGCCGACAAACCAGATCGCAGCAATCGTACCCATCGCCCACGCGCGGCTCTTAATCGGCGAAAATTCAGCCACCATGCTCGTCGCGATTGGATAATCGGCGCCGATTAAGAGTCCCATGAAGAAGCGAGCTAATGCCAACTCGGTTGGCGTCGTGACCAAGGCGGACAGAATCGAACAGGTCGCCAAGGCAAAAATATTGAAAATAAAGAGTTTTTTTCGACCAATACGGTCAGCGATGTAACCGAACAACGTTGTCCCGATAGCGAGTCCCACAAAGGTCGATGCGGTAATGACGCCTACCCAAAAGGTATCAAGCGAAAAATCCTTCATCAGATTTTCAAGCGCCACACCAATGATGATCAACACATAGGCATCGATGAACGAACCGCCACCCGCGCACAACGTAATGGCTCGATGTCGTCCTGTGAACGGCAGATTGTCAAAATCTTTTAGAGTGTGCATGGTCGGAGGGTCCTTGGTCGGAGGGTGTCCTGTGTAGAGGTCATAGGCGACACCGCGCAGGACAACGCGGTGTCGCATCTTGAAGGGCTCAGAGCGTGAGGTGATTAGCCCTGACGGTATTCAATACCGAACGTGCCACGCGGCAGTTCCCACTTATCAAAGAGGGTCTTGCCACAGAGGAAGCGGCAGGTACCGCATTCCAAGCAACCAGCGTAGTCAAAACGGTAGGAGCCGTCTTCCTGGATGCTGTAAAGGCCAGCTGGACAAGCCTTCACTAATTTCATGAATTCCTTCTTATCGATGTTGGACTTCAACACGATGTGAGCGTTTTCTTCGTCAACGTAGAACTTATTAACGCTCAGCTTTTCGTCAACATTCATGCTCATATTGCCTTACCTCCCTTATAGGCATCCTTCAAGACGTTCATGAAACCGACTTCCTTGACGCGAGCAGCGATCTTCTTACGGAGCGGTTCAGCGGGCTTGCTACCCAACACGAACATGTCATGCATCATGCCGGCCATCATCTTGGGATAGGCGTTGAAGAGACGATCGTTTTCGAAGAAGCTCGGGAGATCACGATAGAGTTCAAGGTCGTGCATCACGAAGCTAGCCTTCAAGCGGGTTTCGTAGCTCTTCAAGGTATTGGCGCTGAAGTCACCCTTTTCGAGGGCTTCGAGCACGGCTTCACCAGCCTTTTCACCGGAGCAGATAGCGAGGTCAATACCGCGCACCGTGAAGCCCTGGTTGATACAGAAGCCAGCGGAGTCACCAACAACCATCACGCCATCAGCGTAGAGCTTCGGGCACATGTTGATACCGGCTTCCGGAACAACGTGGCCAGAGTATTCAACGAGTTCGCCGCCTTCCAAAAGAGGCTTAACCGTCGGATGGTTCTTGAAGTCTTCAAGCATTTCAGGCACGGTCTTGGAGCTTTCACCAACGTGAGCAAGGCCAGCAACGACGCCGACCGAAACCGTATCCTTGTTGGTATAGATGAAGCCGCCACCCATGAGGCCGTTAGAAGGCGTACCGGCAAAGAGCCAAGCCGTACCTTCGTCACCTTCGAGCTGGAAGCGAGACTTCAAAACATCTTCCGGCAAGCGGATGAGTTCCTTGGCACCGACAGCCACAGCGGTCGGATCGCAAGGACGGGTAGCCATGCCTAACTTTTCCGTCAGGATGGTGTTCACACCCTCAGCGATGATCACGCACTTAGCATCGATGCGATCGCCGTCGGCTTCAATACCGCAAACCTTACCGTTTTCGTCACGGATCACTTCGTCAACGCGCACACCGTAAATGATCTGGGCGCCAACTTCTTCGGCCTTACCAGCGAGCCACTGGTCAAACGTGCCGCGAAGCACCGTGTAGGATTCTTCAACTTTGCTCTTGGGTTCATGCGTACGATAGTCCAGCGTCACGCCAGCTTCGTCCGTCAAGAAAGAAACCTTTTCCGTCGTCACACGACGTTCAACAGGGGCTTCATCAGCGAAACCCGGAATGATCCTTTCAAGACTATGGGCATACAAACGACCGCCCGTCATGTTCTTGGCGCCAGCATAGTTACCGCGTTCGACTACGAGAACGTTAGCACCAGCCTTGGCCATGACATAGGCCGCCGTCGCACCAGCAGGGCCAGCACCGACGACAACGCAATCAAATGCATCTTCTTCAGACATGGAATTCTTCCTATGGAGATGGAGTCAGAGAGAAATTCTTTGCACCGAACCAGAGTGGCTCAGGCTCTCGGAGATAAACGCAGTCGTTAAATAAAAAAAGCGCATGTCTCCGAGAACCCCGGGGCAAGGGGACGGCAAACCCTCACATACCGTCCCCTTCCCGGGCACCCACCAACCTGGGTTACTTAAGGGCAGCCGTCAGCTTCGGGAGAACCTTCTGGAGGTCGCCCACGAGACCGAAGTCCGCGTACTTGAAGACCGGAGCCTTCTTGTCCTTATTGATGGCAAAGACCACATTGGCGCGGTTGACACCGACCATGTGCTGGATCTGACCGGAAATACCAACAGCCATGTAGAAGTCAGGCTTCAACATAACGCCGGAAACACCGATGTAACGTTCACGTTCCATCCACTGTTCGCCTTCGGCGATCGGACGGGAGCAGCCAACTTCAGCACCGATAGCAGCAGCGAAGTCGTCAGCGAGCTTGAGGTCTTCCTGCTTGGAGAAGCCACGGCCAACACCGATCACACGCTTGGCGCGGGAAAGGTCAACACCGCCAACAGCCTTAGCGATCACGCCGATACGACGGATACCGGAAACGGCCGGAGCAACGAAGTCGAGCGTCACGACTTCACCAGAACGGGAAGCGTCAGCCGGAAGAGCAGCAAAGAGACCGCCACCGATCGTCACGATAGCAACGTCGCTCACAACCTTTTCGTTGGAGACAGCGAGACCACCGTAAACGAGGTGAGAGAGAGAATCGTCAGCGCCGAATTCGGAAACATCGTTCACGACACCAGCGTTGAGCATGGCACCGAGCTTGCCAGCGATAGCCTTGGCACGAACGGAAGCGGGCATGATGACGAGGGCGGGCTTAGCACCTTCGTTGATGGCCTTGGCCATCGTGTCGCAGTAGTCTTCGACGATCACGCCTTCAGCGGGGGTGCCGAGATCGAACACCTTGTCGGCGCCCATGGCAAAAGCGTTAGCGGCGCGGTCGGCACCGAAGACAAAGGTGTTGACGGCAGCGCCGAAGCTCTTACCAGCGGCGATGACGTCGGCCTGACGGTCGTTGAGATCACTAAACGTCCAAACGTTAACAAACTTGCTCATTTTTAATTCCTATCCTCAATCAAATTAGGCAGCGATGGCCTTGCGGATGTGTTCGATAAACTGTTCGATAGCGGCATCGTCATCACCTTCGATGACGACCTGCTGGCGGGCCTTCTGAGCCTGAGCGAGCACGCTGTTAACTTCGACGGAAGCGCCGTCGATCTGGGCGTTGACATCAGCGGCAGCGAGAACTTCAACCGGCTTCTTGGCAGCAGCCAAAATGGCGCGCATGGCCGGGATCTTCGGTTCGTTGATGTCGGCGGAAACGCTCACGACAGCCGGGAGCGTGATTTCAAGGGTTTCAACTTCGTTTTCAAGACCGCGTTCAACCACGAGCTTGCCGCCTTCGCAGGAGACAATCTTGGAGACGCCGTTGATGGTCGGAACGCCGAGGTACTGACCGAGAAGGAGACCCGTCTGCTGTGCGTAGATGTCGCCGGAACCATTGCCGCAGAGAACGAGATCAAAGCCCTTGGCGCGCAAAGCAGCGGCGAGGACCTTGGCCGTTTCAGCCGGACGAAGGGCAGCGTAGGCATCATCCTGGAGAAGCAGGAGCGAATCAGGGCCGCGGGAGAGGACGTCCTTACGGGCCTTCGGGTTGGCCATAATGGCACCGCCAACGCTCACAGCGACCACTTCGGTATCGGCCACGGCAGCCTTGAGCTCGCAAGCGGCTTCAATGGCGTTAAGATCGAACGGATTGACCTTGACCGTCGCCTTGGCTACATCGAGCGTGCGATCGGACTTGACCACAATGTCCTGTTCCTCATGGACGAACTTGAAAGCGGAATAGATTTTCATTTTATTTCCCAGGTGGTGTTTAAGATGAATGCGAACTGCCCGGTGGGACGGGGACCGACCGTTACCAGACAGTCCGCGAGGGTCAAATTGAATTACTTGTATTCAACGAGACCGAAGTTGAGGTAGAAGTGACCCGGCTTGTCGCAGTCTTCAACGTTGAAGTGGACGCAGTTGTCACCGAACTTCCAGATGCGCGTACGGATACGGCAGCCCGGGAAGAGCGGCTTCGTGATACGGGTCTTGAAGCGCGTCAGACGATCGGAGTCGCCGTCGAGAACGGCGTTGATGATGTGACGCACAGCGGTACCGGCCGTGGAAACGGCGTGGAGGTTGGGCTTCGGATAGCCAAACTTCTGAGCGTATTCCCAGTCAATGTGCTGCGGATGGTAGTCGCCAGACAAGCGATAGATGCAAGCCTGGTTGAGCGGAATGACCTGTTCAACGACAAAGTCCGGTTCACGTTCCGGGATTTCGACGATGTCCTTCGGAGCCTTCGGGCCACCCCAGCCGCCGTCAAAAATGGCGCAGTCCCAGGATTCGTTCGTGAAGAGCAATTCGCCGGTTTCCTTGTCGCGCGTTTCGCCATAGTGCTGGGCGAGCGTGCCACGACCTTCACCGCGGTCAAAAAGACCCTTGAGGGTAACCATCGTTTCGAACGTGCCGTTGAGCTTGCTGAGCGGCTTCATGATGCGGAAGTCGAAGCCCCAGTGCAAAGAACCACCCCATTCAAAGCCCCAGTCGATCGTCTTCGTGACTTCGGAAGCAACGATCGGGCAAGCGGCGATCATCGGGAGGATCTTCTGATCCTTTTCGTAGACATACTTCAGGTCGGTCTTACCGTCGTAGCCAGCACCGCAACCAAGCGCGAACAAGATGAGATCGCGGAAGTTGTAGTTGTAAATGAATGGGCCGTAGGTCTGGCCGACCATGTCGAGTTTCAGAGCCATTTTTCACTCCTTGGTTAAGTAAAACACCTATTAATTCAGGCGCTCTGTGCCGTCATGGGGTTCTCGGGAGAGAACTTCCTTGACGATTTTTCCTGTGCAGGTACGCACAAATTCCTCACGGAATTCAATGAATACCGGCCACTTGAATTCAGCCAGGTTGTTGCGGCAGTGTGCGAGCACTTCTGCCTTGGTCATCGTGACGCCCTCTTTGAGACGCACAAAGGCCTTCACTTCCTGGTCACGGATCGGGTCGGGCACGCCAATGACGGCCGCTTCCGCGATCTTCGGATGTTCGGTGAGCACGTTTTCAATTTCAGTGCTCGAAATGTTTTCCCCGCTGCGCTTGATCATGTGGATCGAGCGATCAACAAACCAGAAGAAACCGTCTTCGTCGATGCGACCCTTATCCTTGGTCAGCATCCAACCGTCACCGACGAGCGTTTCGCGCGTGGCTTTTTCGTTGTTGATGTAGCCCTTAAAGAGCGTGCGGCCAGGGATGCCGCGGATCATGAAGGTACCGATTTCACCGGGCTTCACGTCGTTACCGTTTTCGTCAACCAGACGGGCTTCGTAGCCGAAGTACGGGCGACCCACGCTGGGGAATCGACGATCGTCTTCTGGCAAAAGCGTTACGTTGCCAACGAGCGTTTCTGTCATGCCGTACGAGTTGATCACGTCAACACCAAAGCGAGCCTTGAATGCGCGATATTCGCTCACAGCCATCGGGAGGCCGTAGAGGATTTCGCGTAAGACGTGATCCTTTTCCCAGGCATGCACTGGCTGGCGCATCACGGTGCGAAGAATCATCGGCACAGCCTGCGTGATCGTCGCGCGGTAGAGGCAAATCTGACGCCAGAAACGATGGGCGCTAAAGCGCTGAATCATGACGAGCGTGCCAGCTACCGTAAAGATCGGCATCGCAGCATTACACTGAAAGTCCACATGGAAGTTAGGCATCGTCGTCAAAAGACGATCGCTAGCGTTCATGCGAGCCTGGCAAGACGTAAAGAAACCAGCCCAAACTAAGTTGGCATGCGTGATCATTACGCCCTTCGGGGCAGACGTCGTTCCAGACGTAAAGAGAATTTCAGCGAGGTCTTCAGGATCAATCGGACGCACTTCAGAAAGAACCGGAGAAGCTTCCTTCGTCAATGCTTCGAGATCGATCGCACCCTTGCAGTCTTCTGGCGAACCTTCGCCATTGGGAGCCACGACGAACATGTTGCGGAACTTGTCTTCGCGGTTTTGTTCGTAGCCTTCCCAGGACTTCCAGAAGCGAACGTCACAAATGCAGTGAACCGCTTCAGAGGTCTTGACGAGGTGGTCAAATTCACGGGCGATATAGCCGTTATTGACACTCACCATGACCGCACCGATCTTCGAAAGAGCGAACCAAACCTTGAGGAACCAAGGCGTGTTGGTCATCTGAAGAATGACCTTTTCACCCTTCTGAATGCCGTGCGCAATCAGCACATTAGCCACACGGTTAATGTCTTGATTGAGCTCTCCGTATGTGGCAGTCTCGGTATTTCCGTCTTCATACTCAGCCATAAGGCAAACCTTATCTGCATGAGCTGCGGCCAACTCATCCCAGAAGCGACGGAGATTTCTGTTTCCTAAGATGTCCATTTTCAGTGTCAGTCAATAGAGGGTTATCGGAGAGGTGGGGCAGAAAGGAGCGTTCTGCCCCACTCTCTTTGGAGAACGGATCTAGGAGACCCTAGTACTCGATTACTTGGAGGTCACAACGACGCCCTTTTCTTCGAGGGCAGCGATTGCGGCATCGTCATAGCCGAGTTCGGTGAGCACGGCACGGGTGTCTTCACCACGAGCCGGCATACCACGCCAGATGCGACCCGGACGGTTCTTGAAGCGCGGCATCACGTTCGGACCCTTGACGGTGCGACCAGCGGAACCTTCCCAGGTCACGATGTCTTCACGGGCGATGTAATGCGGATGCTTTTCAAGTTCCTTAACGGTCATCATGCGGCCGCCAGCGATCTTGAGGCGAGCCATCACAGCTTCGGCGTCAGCCAACGTCATCTTGGCGAAGTAGGTGTCGAGAGCAGCTTCGATTTCAGCGCCACGCGGCATGGAAAGGAGAAGCAACTGGCAGCCTTCAGGGCAGCTTTCGGTGCCGAGAAGGTCGGCATAACCGAGTTCGGTCATCATGCCAGCGACCTGCTTAACACCCACGAGTTCGACGCACATATAGCCGTCGGTGCACTTGTAGATACCGCAACCAACGCAGAGAGGATCCTTACCCTTCGTGGAGCGCGGATAGACCTTGCCTTCGTTGAAGTAATCCATCATGTAATATTGACCGACTCGCAAAAGCGCCTCGTACATAGAGATATCGATGGATTCGCCCTGGCCCGTCTGCTTGGCGCGATAGAGAGCAGCCAAAGCGGAGGAAAGGACCGTGAAGCCAGCGAAGTAGTCACCAGCGTACGGGAAGGCTGGGATCGGCTGATCGACTTCACCGTTCTGAACGAGGTAGCCAGAGAAGGCCTGAGCAATCAAGTCATAGGACGGCAGATTGACGTAGGCAGGATCGCCCCAGTGGCCATAGCCAGACAAGTGAGCGATAACGAGCTGCGGGTTGGCACCCCAGAGGAGATCGTCGGTGATGCCGTGGCGAGCCCAGGACGGACCCTTGCTCGATTCGATGAGGATGTCGGTCGTCTTCATGAGCTTGAGGAAGGCTTCCTTACCTTCTTCCGTGAAGACGTTGATGGTCATCGTATGGAAGTTACGGCGAGCAAGTTCGCAGTAGTTACGCTGCACACGGATCGTGTCAGGATAGGCCGTGTTTTCGAGCCAAATAACTTCGGCACCCCATTCAGCCATCATATGGGCTGGGAAAGGACCAGCGATTTCCATAGCGGAAACCACGACACGAACCCCATGGAGCGGGCCAAAATCCGGCGTTTGGATCTGGTTGGACATTTTCGAAATTCCTTTGCTGTGTTGAGTGTTGTCGGATCCCGGATCTCGGGATCCGACGGTTTGGTCACGAGAGTTCAGATGAACTCAGGGGCGAATTAACGGTACTTCTTGAGAACCGCACGGCCGAGCGTGAGGATCTGCATTTCGTCCGTACCGCCAGAGACGCGGTCAACACGGAGGTCGCGCCAGAAGCGGGAAACACGGTGGTCGCCAGCGACGCCCATGCCGCCGAGAACCTGCATAGCCTGGTCAACAACGCTGAAGGCGGCGTTGGCGCAGTACCACTTACACATGGCGGCGTCGCCAGTGTTCATGACGCCAGTCTGGTCAGCCTTCCAAGCAGCCATGTAGATCATGTTGCGCATGTTGGCGAGCTTCGTGGCCATGTCAGCGAACTTGAGCTGGGTGAGCTGGTAGCGGAAGATCTTTTCGCCGAACTGTTCACGCTGGTTGGCGTACTTGGCAGCGTCTTCGAAGGCGCAGTAAGCAACACCGTAGTTCGTGCAAGCGACGAGGAAGCGTTCAACGTCGAATTCGTCCTTCACGCGCTGGAAGCCCATGCCTTCCTTACCGAAGAAATCCTTTTCTTCGAGTTCAACGTCTTCGAAGTAGATTTCGCAGCAGGAGTCCATCTTGAGACCGAGCTTCGGAAGCTTTTCCTTCTTGATGCCCGGCTTGGACATGTCAACGAAGAATTCGGAGAAGACAGGCTTATCCGGAGAAGCAGCGTCACGAGCCATCACGACGAGGTACGGGCAGTAGTAGGAGCTCGTGATGAAGGCCTTGTGGCCGTTCAAGTAGATCTTGCCGTCACGACGGGTGTAGGTCGTGGTCAAGCTACCAACGTCAGAACCAGCGCCCGGTTCCGTGATGGCGGAGTTCCACATCTGCTGACCCGTGCCGAGCAAGGACGTGATCTTTTCGATCTGTTCCGGCGTGCCGTTGTGGAGCACGGAGGAAACACCAGGCAACTGGTAGAGGACGTACGTCGGGGCGCCGTGGCGACCGAGTTCTTCCCAAATGGCAGCGAGCGTCACGAGGTTGGATTCGAGGCCACCGTACTGTTCCGGAAGGAGGAGACGGTCGATGCCGAGGTCAGCGAGAGCCTTAACCCAACGAACCGGGTAGGTGCTCGTCTTGTCGCATTCGTCGAAATAGGTTTCCCAGTTTTCGCTTTCCATCAGATCACGGACGCCGGCAACCAGCAATTCCTGTTCGTCATTGAGCTGAAAATCCATTTTTCTTTCCTTTCAAAAATGAGTCAGGGAGAAGTGTTTGAGGGAATTACTTCCACTCGGTATTTGCACGGGCTTCCTTGAAGAAGGAGACCGCGACGGCAATGTTCACGAAGAAGAGGAGGCAGCCGCCAACCACGATGGCCGTCTGGAGAGGCTTAATGCCGCCAAGAGCCATCAGAGCGAGAGCGATAGCACCCACGAGGAGCGACCACACCACACGAACCCAAACCGGCGGTTCGTCGTAGCCACCAACGTCCTTACAGGTGGACATGGCGAGCGTGTAAGAGCAACCGTTAACCAACGTCAAGGTGGCGAGGAAGCAGAGGACGAAGAAGACAACGATCGTCGCCGTGCTCATCGGAAGGGCAGCCCACGTTTCGATAATGGCGCGAGCAACACCGTGCTGTTCGATGATGGCCGGAATGTCAAGAGCCTTCGTCATCAAGAGATGGATCGTGTTGGAACCGAGGATCGGCCAAATCAACCAGGTCGTAGCCGTCACGCCGCCAACCACAGCGACAGAGACTTCACGCACCGTACGACCGCGAGAGATGCGGGCGAAGAAGAGGCACGTCTGGATCGTGAAGATCACCCACCAGGCCCAGTAGAAGACCGTCCAGCTCTGCGGGAAGCCCGTACCGCGGATAGAGTCCGTGTTGAACATCATGCGGCCGAGGTTGTTCAAGAGAACGCCAACGGAGTCGGTGAAGTAGTTGATCGTGAAGCTGGTAGCACCAACAACGAGAACCCAAGCGAGGATGAGAATCGTCAAGTAGGAACGAAGGTCAGAGGCGAGCTTCACACCCTTTTCGAGACCGAAGGTCACGCAAATGGCGTTAACGATAATCCAAGCGAGCACGATGCCAGCGTCGAGGCCGAGGGTATGCGGGATACCGAAGAGCCACTGCATGCATTCCGTAACCAACGGCGTGGAAAGGCCGAGACTGGTACTCATGGCGAGCAGCAAAGCGACGAGGTAGAGGTTGTCGATCAACGTGCCGAGGAAGCCCTTAGAAGCCTTCTTACCGATCACGGCTTCAACCGTGCCGGACGGACGAACAACGTCAATCTTCTTCACATAGAGGAAGTAACCGAAAGCAACCGTAAAGAAGCCGAAGGTAGACCAGGACACCGGACCCCAGTGGAACATGGCGTAAGCCAAACTGGTTTCGATGGCTTCAGGAGACATCGGAGCGTAGCCAAACGGAGGCTGCGTAGCGTAGTAGTAGACTTCGATGGCACCCCAGAAGAGCACAGCAGCGGAAGTCGAAGACGCGAAGAGCAAGAAGATCCAGCTAGGCGTGCTGAATTCAGGCGCTTCTTCACCGAGCTTGCGGTTAGCCCACGGCCCAAAGATGAGCCAGAGCCAAAGGATGAGTGTCACAACGATGTACCACTCGAAAACCCAACCAAAGGTATGGGTGACGTAGTTAAACGCAGCACTAATCACTGCGTTAGCGGCTTCAAGGTCCTGCATGACCGCCGCAATCAAGGCCACGGAAATGAGCAAAGGTGGGAAAAACACCTTTGGATCAATCGTGATCTTCTTTTTTGCTTGTTGAACCATGTCTTCCTTCCATCAAAAGACGTTTGAAAATGTTTTGCCCGCCTTCTCTTCATCGGGCATATGCATCATATGCCTTTTGATACGAATCGGTCTAATCCGAAAACCCCACTCCTAATCTTGGAAAATTACGAAACTAGATGGGTTATCTTGTATTTTTCCAACTTTACAGTTTGATTAAACTCAAACAAATCTTAAAAAGTCGTCAGACAGGGTTTTCGAAAGACTTCTATTTTTACGAGACGATGGTGTACTACTTCTCACCACAAAGTTGTTAAAACCCCATTTGACGCCAACTGTCTATTACACACACTTAAACTATGTATTAAACTTTGTTTCAGTCGTTTTTGGTTATTTGTCTAAGAAATACACCCTAATACGGATCTTGTAAAATTACAAAATCACTTATCCTTTATGATTAAAAGCACGCTAGTCTATAGTCTAGTTAGTATTGGTTTTATAGACGACACTGACCTACATACTTCCTGGATCAAACTCACCAGCTCGAGACATAAAAAATCTAACTAACACAGTATGGTCTGACTGTTATTTATTGCAAATTCTTTCAGACAATCATGTTTATAGTACCAGACCAGTTTAGTTAATTATTTATAACTAGACAATTCATATCTAAAAGCCAAAAAGACCAAAAACCAGGGTTGAATCTTGTAAAACAACAAGATCACTTTTCAAAACATGCGTATCTTTACGTAGGTCAAACATCCGTGGGCGCACCAGTCACCCCTTTTCTCGCCGCCCTATTCTCGGTGTCGTTCGATTTTGGTCGTGCCTTTTACGGAGTTTTTGAGGTTTAACGAACGCTTTGCTACTCAAAAGCCGTCCTTGTCTCTATATAGAAACCGTGACCGATCTTTACTTTTCGTGTCGACCTGTAGCGCTCTCCTTTTGAAGCATGATTGACAAAGTCACGCGTTTTATAATGAAGTCTTCTTTGATTTGGAGGCTTTGCCCATGGTTCGCTTTGATATTTCTGGTGGTATTGATCCGTTGTTGAACGCTACGCTTGAAAAAGGAGACGCCATCTTGGCTGAATCCAATGCTATGGTGGCTATGGACAGCAAGTTAAGCCTTAAAGGCAAGGCGCGCGGTGGGCTCATGAGTAGCATTGCCCGCAAGTTCTTGAATGACGAAACGTTCTTTCAGCAGCGTATCGAAGCTGAAGAATGTGGCGGCTCCGTGCTTTTAGCTCCCAATCTACCTGGCGACGTTCGCATTCTTGATATTGGTGCTTCGCAATACTTATTGACGGATGGCGCTTTTTTAGCGTCTACCGATGGCGTTTCGCTTGAAACGCGCTCTCAAGGCCTTGGTCGCGCACTCTTAGGCAATTCCGGCGGCCTCTTTATCATGGGTACCCAAGGCCAAGGTCAATTGGTTGTCTCTGGTTTTGGCTCTATTCGAGAGCTTGAAGTGACACCAGACCGTCCGATCACGATTGACAACGGCCACTTGGTCGCCTGGGAATCTACGCTTGATTATGAACTCAGCCTCAATACTGCACGCAGTGGCTTCTTAGGTAAGCTCGTTCACAGTCAAACGACGGGTGAAGGCATCGTGCTTAAATTCCGTGGTCACGGTCGTGTCATCGTTTGTTCTCGCAACAAGGGCGGCTTTTTAGACTGGATTCTCGGCAATATGCCTAACCAAAAAGACGTCGAGAATTAACCAACACGCATACTTTAGAAGACAATCCTCAGACAACAGTGCCACGCAAGCAATCCGCTTCGTGGCACTGTTTGTTTAATGTGACAAATACTTTTGATCCCTTAAACGATAGGAAGATTCAAATAGTTACGTTTCACGGGAAAATCCGTGAGATTGACTGCCTAGAGCCTCAAATTTTTCACCACAAACCCCTAAAAACAAGGCATGATATTAAGTAAGGGCACGATGCGCTGAATAACCTTTTTTAAGCCTGTGAGACAACCAGTGCAATCGTGCGTGGAGGTAATCATATGAATATTCTTGTACCGATTGATGGCACTGAACACAGCCTTCGTGCCGTGGAATTCCTTACGACTCGCACCGACCTTTTGGGCGAAAATCCTCACATCACCATTTTTATGGCACAGATGCCTGTACCCCAGCGTGTCCTTGCTGGCGTTCAGCCGATTGCTGTCGAGGATTTTTATAAAGAAGAAGCTCAATCCGTCTTTTCATCCGTTCGTGCACTTTTAGGTGATTCGCCCCTTAATATCGACATGCGTTATAGCGTCGGTATGCCGGCTGAAGACATCGTCGCTGAAGCTGATCGCCTTGATGCCGATCTCATCATCATGGGGATTCGTGGTCATGGCCCGGTCAATAGCTTCTTGTTTGGCTCGGTCTCTAATGCCGTCCTCGCTAACACGCATCGTCCTGTCTTGATGCTTCGAAATAAGCTCCCTGAAGGCACGTCTAACCTGCGTGTGGGTTTGGCTGTTGACGGCTCTAGCTACACCGAACGCGCTGTCGACTTCGTGCTTTCGCACCGTGCACTCTTTGGTGATACACCGCGCGTTGAACTTTTGAACGCCGGTCAAATCACTCACCCGATCGGCCTCTCTTCAGTGGCCAGCATGATGTCTAGTGGCAATACGGCACGAGACATGCTTGAAATGCGTGAACGGGTGTTGGATTCTGTGATGACGCCGTTGCTGCCAAAGTTTATTAAGGTGGGTCTCGACCCGAAGGTGGTACGCCTTGACGGTAACCCAGGTGACGAAATTGCCCACTACGCCGAAACGACCCCACTTGACCTCTTGGTCATGGGTTCCCACGGCTATGGCAACTTCCGCTCTGCTGTTATGGGCTCTACCGCGATGAAGATCGCTGCTGAAAGCTCGGTGCCGCTTTTGATTATCCGTTAATCGAACATCCAAAGCGACAAACAACCAAAAGGCGCTCGACTGATACCTCAACGAGCGCCTTTCTTCTATGCACGGTATTCACTGAATTTGAATACCTTCACTGGTCGTTATTCGATCGCGATGCACTTTTTCTCACAGGTCTTCATTTCCTTCTTCGGAATGGAAATACTCAAGACACCATAATCGTACTTCGCCTTGATGTCTTCTTCGCGTACGCCTTCACCGACGTAGAAGGCACGACTCAAAGCGCCAGACCAACGTTCGCGGCGGATGCAAGTGCCTTTCTTTTCGTTGTTCTGACATTCTTCGACCGCTTTTTCAGCGCTAACAATCAAATAACCGTCCTTCAACGTGGCAGAAATCTGATCCTTCTTAAAGCCCGGCAGGTCGATATCCAATTCCCAGGTTTTGTCGTTTTCGCGTACGTCAGTCTTCATCAAGCGACTGGCACGATTGCCAAAGAGCTTGTCACGATTTGTAGTGCGAAAGGCGTCAAACGGGAACGTGTCGTCGAGCAGGTTTTCACCAAATACGCTAGGTAATAGCATGGTTTTCCTCCAAGAGTTTCTTGCCGTCGACCATGGCGGCATAGGACGTCGAGCATCACAATTCGGTGCCCGATCTACTTCGTATATGGAGGCGTTCACGCCCTACACAAGGGCTAAGTTACGATTTGTTTAATCTGTCATACATCATTCATATAGACTGACTTTTAGTTAACTTCATCATTGCGTATTACATAAAAAATCAATCCTTTGACACCAAAATACGCTTGAAGACCGGCACCACTCGCCAGAGACAGTAAGCCGCCGCCAAGAGCGCAATACCACCACCCACATAGCCAATCTCGCCAATCGAAAGGTGCGTACAGACCACGCCGCCCACCAAAGCGCCCGACCCAATACCAACGTTATAGATGCCTGAAAAAACTGACATCGCAATGGCGGTGCCTGTCGGCGCAGCCGCAATGATGGCTGATTGGAATGTAAGGTTGTAGAGCGTAACCGCAAAGCCCCAGAAGAGACACAACACGAAGACCGTGACTTCGGCGGTTGCAGCCTCTCGCATCAAAAGTAGGCTCAAAGCCATACCAACCACCGCAGCCTTCATAAAGGTCAGTGGATGGCGATCATAAAAGTGCGAAAAGACCCAACTCCCTACAATGCCTACTGCACCATAAGCGACCAACACCCATGTAATGTGATCAGGCACCATGCCCGTCACTTGCGCTAAGAAGGGCTCGATATAGCTATAGACCGTAAAGTTACCGGTCATGATGATAGGCGTCAGAATATAGATGCCAAGCAACGCGGGCTGCGTTAGCAATTTAGGCACTTGGCGGAGTTTGACTGCCTGCTGACTTTCAACACTCGGGAAGAAGCGCCACAAGCAAAAGAGCGCCAAAGCGGCCGTCAAACCTATCGCCAAAAAGGTCACGCGCCAACCAAGGTAAAGCCCCAACACACGCCCCAACGGTAGCCCGGCAATCATCGCAATCGAAGAACCCGCAACCACCATACTCAAGGCCGTCGAGCGCTTGTGTTTAGGCGCCACTTCAACGGCCAGAGGACTCACTACCGACCAAAAGATGGCATGTGAGCACGCCACGCCGAGTCGTGAAATCAGAAGCATCCAATAGCTTGTTGAAACCGCCGACAAACAGTGACTGCCGACAAAGAGCGCCAATATCAGCATCATCAGACGCCGGCACTCCATCTTGGCTGCAAGAAGCATCAGGGGTAGTGATAAGATGGCCACCACCCAGGCATAAATGGTCACAAGCCACCCTGTTTGCGCTTCTGTCGTACCAAAGTCTCGCCCGATATCAGTCAACAAACCGATCGGAATGAACTCGGACGTATTGAAGACAAACGCACAAAGCGTGAGCGTAAGCACAGGTAGCCACGTCACAAAAGTCGCTTTCAGTGAAGGTGTCGACATCGTTAATCCAGCCGCATCAAAAGAGATTGATTGAGGCTCTCTTTGAGCCTCTTTATAAGATTGAAGGGACTAGATTTTACGCCTAAACGACTGAAACGGTGGCATAAGACCGTTAAAAAACCGCAACCGACTTACACGATCTTGTGCCTAAACAAGTAGCTCGCCACGAACATCGAGACCACCCCCATCATCGCCACAGGCCAAGCGAGTGGCAAGACATCAATGAGCGAAGCACCTTCAAAATAGATGGCGCGTAAAGCCTGGATGCTATAGCGCATCGGATTCAAAATCGTCAACGTTTGCATCCATTCGGGCATGGCTCGAACGGACGTCATTAGGCCTGACAAAATCACCATGGGCAGCATCATAAAGATGATGGCCACGATCGATTGTTGAATGTTTTTGGCCATAGCCGAAACAGCTAAGCCTAAGCCCACCATGGAGACGCTATAACCTAAGACAAAGAGTCCTAATTCGATGAACGATCCAATAAACGGCAGTTCAAACCACCAAAAGCCAATGGCAAAAATCATAAAAGCCTGCACACAGGCAATCAGGGTGGGGATAATGCTTTTGCCAATCAAGATTTCCACACTGTCGGCTGGCGTCATCAGCATCATGTCAAAAGAGCCGTCTTCTCGTTCACGCGAAACCGAAAGCCCAGCGAGCAATAGCACTTGAATCGTGGCAAGCGCCAAAATGAGTGGCGGAACAATGGTATACCGCGTAATGCCGTTTTCATTCCAACGATAGCGTTCTCGAAGTTGCAAACCACCCTCGCCAACACCATGCGCGTCATTCACTTTTTTGACGATGCTGTATAGATATCCTAACGCAATCCCAGCTGTGGTCGAATTACGTGCATCGGTCACCACCATCATTTCGCCTGAACGCGCAAAGTCGTTCGAAAAGTAGACACCGACAAGCGATTCAGCTTTGTCAATTGACCGCTCAAAGTCCGTCAAAGAAACAGCGTTTCGTTGCAAATCAAAAATTCCCGTCCCTTCGATGCGACGAATGACTTCGGCGGACGCGGACGAATGCGACTCATCAAGAAGCGTCCAAGGGACACGCTCAAGGTTAAAGGTCGCACCGTAACCAAAGAGAATGGCTTGCGCAAAAACGGGGACGATCAAAACGACGCGAGAGCCTTTGTCGCCTAAAATGACGGCTAGTTCTTTGAGCACAATCGCATAAATACGGTTGAGCGACATGAGCCAACGTTGCCAAATGGTCATGACGCCTCCTTTGTCAGAGCGGTTGACTTTGGGCGCCTTTGAGACGAACGCTTTTGCAACATCTGTATCGTCACCAATGCCGCAAGCGTTATCCAGCCTACAAGTATGCACGCATTTTGCCAAACTAAAGGACCATCACCCGCTAAGAAGATTTGCTTTAAGGCTTCCATCGCATAGGTAGGCGGCAAAAGGCGTCCAACCACTTCAATCCATTCAGGGACGCTACGCAAATCAAACAAGAAACCCGAGAGCATGAGGCTAGGCAAAAAGGCCAAGACAACCGTGGCCTCAGTGGCCAAAAATTGGCTCTTCGTTTTCGCGGACAAAAAGAGCCCTAAGACGGACGACCATCCCGAAAGCAAGGCAAGCATCACTAATAGCGCAAAGAGACTTCCTCGAAGCGGCACTTCAAATAACGTTTGCGCCACGATCAAACACAATAAACTCCCTAAAAAGGTCACCACCCAATACGGAAGCCACTTACTCAAGAAGATTTCAAGCACAGAAGCCGGCGTCGCAAATAAGGCCGACATCGTACCTCGCTCCCATTCTCGCGCCACCACAATGGCACACATGAGACCACCCGCAATTCCGGTCACCAAAACAAAGAGCCCTGGCACGATGTACCACGTTGAAATCATGCCTTCGTTAAACCAACTACGAGAGACAAGGTTTTTCACGGGCAACGCTTGCGCGAGCGTTGCTTCGTCAATATCGATCAAACCGCTCTTTTGCTGCTTGGCAATCGATGTTTGAATCACGCCTTCTGCATAGGTCTTAAAAAGCAAAGCTGACTGGCTATCCACACCATAGACGGTGAGTCCCATCAAGGCTTGTCGACCATTCATTAAGTCCGCCGTAAAGCCACTAGGGATCGTGAGGACAAGTTCGACAGCTCGATTTTCAAAGGCGCTTTCAGCCGCTTGAGACGAATGAAAAACTTCGGTTCTGAAATGTTGATTGGCCGTCAAGTCAACCGCAATACGGCGAGCAGTGAGTGAACGGTCTTCTAGCACCACGGCAGTAGGAATATGCCGCATATCAAGTGAAATGCCATAGCCGTAAATCAACAGCATAAAGATCGGCAAAAAGAGCCCGATCACTAGAGAGGACGGATCACGCAGGATCTGTCGACACTCTTTCAAGAGAAGCGCTCGACATCGGGCGGCTGAAAACCGTAATCCACCACGCTTAGTCATGAGTCGCTCCTTCGGACGTTATCACACTTTGGCGCGCTCGGCGATCTTCTTCAACCAGCGCAACAAAAGCCTCTTCAATTGACCGGATGGGTTGGCCGTCAGACACTTGACGCGCCGCAGATCGAATTTCGTTAGGTGTCCCGATCGCCAAAATGCGGCCAGCCTCTTGAATCAAGAAGCGATCACAATACTCGGCTTCTTCCATAAAATGGGTTGTCACGACGATCGTTGTCCCTTGCGCAGCGAGTCTAGTTAAACCACGCCAAAAATGTCGGCGTGAGGCGAGGTCTGCGCCTGACGTTGCTTCATCCAAAAAGAGAATCGCCGGTTGATGTAGTAGTGCACAAGCGATCGCCAAGTCACGCTTTGCACCTAACGGTAAGTCGTTCGCTAGCATCTTTCGGTAGCGTGCCAATTCATAGGCAACGAGCGCGTCTTCAACTTGTGTTGTGAGCGTTGCGCCATAAAACCCGTAGCTTCGTGCAAAGTAACGCAGGTTTTCTTCAACCGTGAGATTGGCATAAAGCGAAAACTTCTGAGCGACATATCCAATCTCGGCGCGTGCCTTGGCTAAAGCCTTACGTAAATCACGGCCTTCGAGCATGACGCGCCCCGAGGACGGCGGCAAGAGACCACAGAGCATTCGAAAAGTCGTGGTTTTACCCGCGCCATTGGGCCCCAACAACCCAAAGATCTCACCACGGCGCACCGTAAAAGATGACGCTGCGACCGCGACAAAGTCACCAAAGTGACGCGACACCTCGGCGGCTTCAATCACGATAGATGCGTCCTCTGGTGACATACCATTGGACCCTGTTGATGCCGCTTGACCTGTCAAAGCATCAACCGTAATGCCTGGTTCGGCACGATGCTTGCCTTCAAAGGTCATGAGCGCATACGCGTCTTCCATACGAGCGGGGCGCGTGGTGACGTCGACCGTAGCCACAAACGCACTTCCCCATTGTGCAATCAACCAGGCTTTGACAGCTTCAAGTGTTTGAGACTTTTGCGTCAAAAGTTCAATAGCGCCATCGCGCGGTACGACATCAAGACAAAAAGTTTCGTCGCTCAACCCTACACGCTGCATCAAACGGCGCGTATAAGTTTGCTTGATCGGGTCAGCTACGTCGCCCAACTGCACACGAAACGTTTGCTCTTGAGCTTTGGATAGCAAGGCAGTTGGCGTATCTGCAGCCAACAGATGACCATTCGTGAGGCAAATGACCCAATCCGCTTTTTCAGCTTCTTCAAGATAGGCAGTCGAAAAAAAGCACGTCGTTTGTGTCAAAGCCATCATTTGATGAATGATGTGCCAAAGCTCACGACGAGAGAGCGGATCAACACCCACGGTCGGTTCATCCAAAATTAAAAACCTTGGCGCACGCACGAGTGCAATACTCAACGCGAGCTTTTGCTTCATGCCGCCAGAGAGGTCGCCCGCCAACCGACCTTCAAAACCGGCAAGCCCCGTGAGTTGAAGTAGTTGACGATAATGCTCGGCCAAACTCATGCCAGCTTTCATGGGCTTTGCACCACGAAGCGTCCCAAAAAGTTCGAGGTTTTCGATCACCGATAGGTCTTTATATAGTCCCAAAGACTGCGGCATATAAGCGACCGTCTCTAAAAACCTTTCATCGTCTGGATCTGGCGCTTGACCAAGGACTTCAATATATCCATGATCAGGCACTTCTAAACCACACACGAGTCGCATGAGAGTTGACTTGCCAGCGCCATCTGGCCCCACCAAAGCCACCAAGCGCGCCGAAGCTGGGATCGATATCGTTAAGCCGTCGACCGCGCGAATCGGCGGACGACCAGGCGCCGCATCAAAGATGCGCGTCAAGTTTTTAGCATCAATCAGAGGACGAGACGTCATGACGACACCTTCATGGCGCAAAATCCACCGTCACGGGTTGCCCAAGACGCAAAACATTGTCTTTATCTTCAAGGTTAAGTCGCACCTCATAGACCAAAGTCGTGCGCAAGGCTTGCGTGGCGACGGTCTTAGGCGTGAATTCAGCTTCTGACGAGATGTAGCCAACGCGCGCTTTAATGGGCGGTGTGGTATCTGTAGTGACCAGAGCCTCGGCACCTTCTTTTACAAAAGCGAGTTGCGTTTCAGAAACAAAAGCACGCACCCATTTCGGATCCATGATGCTCACGTGATAAACCGCACGCTGCGCTGACGTCATGTCGCCAGGCTCCGCTAAACGCGTGCGAATGGTACCCGTGACGGGTGACGTAAGCACTGACGCCGTTTCAATCTGATAGTTGAGTGAAGCCACGACGGCGGCTCCAGCATCGCGAGCAGCTTTCGCTTGACGAATTTCATCAGGACGTAAGCCTGCGACTTTGAGGTTATACATCGCTAAAGCACTCGCACGACGCTTTTCAAGCGCTACGCGACGCCAACGCACGTCTTCTAAGGTTTGCACTGACGTCGCTTGCGACGCATAGAGCTTTTCTTGACGTGCCTCGGTCTTTTTAGCAAGTGCCAACTCGCTTTCAATGGCCTCGAGTTCAGCCTTAGCAGCCGCCACCTCTTCGTCTCTAAAGCCAGCCTCTGCTAAGCGCCACTTCGCATCAAGCGCTTCAAACTCCGCTTCGGCACGCTGACGTTCAATCTCTAACGCACGCGTATCTAAGCGCCCGATGACGTCCCCTTTTCGAACACTTTCACCCTCTTCCTTGGTCAAAGCCGCAATGCGTCCTGCGCCCTCAAAAGCCAAAGACACTTCACGCGCATCCACGCTCCCCCAAGCGATACTCGGCTTCACTTCTCGGGCTTCTTGCCACGACTTGACCCCATAGCCCGCGGCGCCAAGCGCAACGATGCCAAGGATCAAACCTATGATTTTCTTTTTGTTCGCCATACTGACCTACTATCAATTGTCACGTGAATGTCCAAAACCACGCGCTTTTACGTTACCTGGAGATTAGCATGACAAAAAACCGAAATCGCTTAACGTGTGCGTCCTCTGTTTTAAGCCAGCGCCGCCAATCGATCGGCAAGTCCACTTACGCGCTCAGTGCGGCGTTCGATGGCTGCATCAAGAACCTCTTCGGTACCAAAAATCGCGACCGACTTTTTGGTTCGCGTGACGCCTGTATAAAGGAGTTCGCGCGTTGCTAAGCCCGATTCTACGTTGTCCGGCAAAAAGACTGCAACGTGTTCAAACTCAGACCCTTGAGACTGATGAATCGTCATGGCATAGGCCACATCGTGGCGCGGCAAGAGCGTGGGCGGAAGGTTCTTCGTGCCATCAAAGTATGCTCGCAATTCGCCGTTCTCATTAGGCAAAACCAACGCCACGTCCCCATTAAAGACCCCAAGCATATCGTCATTCTGACGAATAATCACCGCTAACCCTGGATAGCGCGTCGAATCATTGAGCCAATGCTTAAAGCCTGCCATCAAAAGACGCGTACGAAGATATTGGTCGGCAAAAGCATTGATCCCCTCAACGCTTTGTGCCCCTTGACGTTGCGCGCAAAGCGGACGAAAAACGTCAAACGCAGCCCATAGCGCCAGACGACCCTTAGTGAGCATCGATTCGGTTTTGTCTGTGCGCTCCACCAAAGCCAGATAGTTAATCAAGCGGTCAACATAGCGGCTTAAGTGCCCTTCTAACCAGACTCTGGCTTTTTCGGACACCCCCCAGTCTTTGTCGCCCACAGGCGGCGTCGAATCCCAGTCAATCTGCCAATCGCCTTCGCGCGTTGTTGGGTCTTCAAACAGCGCATGGACTTCAGCGCGCGCCTGCGCCTTGGTGAGACCGCCTTCATGGTTAATGGCCGAAGCCAAACGCGCAATCACAGAGCCTTCAGCAAAGCGTCGACTCTTTTTGAGTTCAACGGTATGGGCACCTAAAGCACCAGTCGATGACGAAATCGCCGCAAAAACGGCCCCAGGCCCCACAGCTGCCAACTGATGCTTATCACCCAAAATAATGACGCGGGTGCGTGATGACACTGCTTCAAATAGGCGAGCCGCCAAATGGATGTCAACCATCGAGGCTTCGTCAATGATAAGGACGTCCGCAGGCAAAGGATTGTCAGCAGAAGGCTTATCGCCTGAGGCCGTCTTGGTGACGAGCCACTTATGAATCGTGTGTTCGCGCACGTGACGCTTTTCAGCCGCGGTCTGGTCATCTTCGACCAAGGCTTTCATACGCGGGAAAAAGTGGCCGATCGTCCCTCGGGTCATGAGTTCAATCGACTCACGCATTCGTCCAGTGGCTTTGCCTGTTGGCGCTGCCAAATAGATCATCAGATCGGGATTGGCTTCTAACAAACACTCAAGAATCAAGACCACGGTCGTGGTTTTGCCCGTACCTGGTCCCCCAGAAATCACCGAAAAGTGATTTTCGAGCGCCAAGCGCACGGCTTTAGTTTGCAAAGGGTCCGATTGAAAAGCCGTGGTGAGCTTTTCAACTTGCGCAGCCATCTCAGGTGTTAAAGCGCTCCCCTTGTGACTTGCGAGCGTCCAAAGGGCTTTCGCAAGACGCGCTTCTTCAGCAAAAAATCGCGTGAAATATAGGCGCGACGCGAGACCGCCCGGCCCCTCGTCAAGCGTTAAAGGCTGAGTCTGAGCGGACACCTCACCCGCGGGTGACATCGCCAAAAGTTGCCACTCGGCCAAATCGGTGAGCTTATCGCGAATGAGCGTATCGACCAGGGTGGCATCAGCCTCACGATCGTAGCCCCACTTTTTGGCAACTTCACCCAAACTCACACAAACACTGCCGCGTGCGTCCGCTGTTGCAAAGGCAGCCATCATGGCAGCCATAAACTGATGCATTTCGTCATCAAAAGCCTTTTGCCCTGCCTCAATGCGCGCACGATCACCTAAACGCAAAAGCGCTTCCCCTAAAGCATGCAAGGGACCAACAACACCACTACCCAACATCACAGTCATCCTTTATAGAAAGAGCTTATCTAAACGTTCAATCCATTCTGCGGGCACCGGGTCATAGACCACGCCTTGAATATGGTTACCTTCACGGGTGGCCGTCGCTGAGACGCCGCGCAAGAAGACGTAACACGCCCCACCAATCAATGCCGGACTAAACGCATCCCCTAAACGCACCTTCAAAAAGCGCCTGAGTGCCACTAAATAAATGAGGTACTGCAAGCGATAGTGGTGCACCGTCATTTCGTCTGCCATCACGGGTTGCGTAAAGTCTTCGGGCGCACTCACAGAACGCGTAATCGCATTACTCTTCCAGTCCAAAATCCAGAATTTGCCTTTAGCCCCAAACGCCAAGTCAATAAACCCAGTTAAATAACCCGCGAGCTCGTTATCAGCCATGCCGTCTACAGCGTAGTCGGGACCAAATTCGGCCAACGTGGCTTTGAGTGCTTCGGTCGTGAGGCCATCTCGCAAATGTAATAAGAAAGGCATTTCTGAACTTCGTGCCGACATCGGAACGTCACGCAAATAAATACCTGGCAAGATTTCGGCGTTCACGACGTCGTAGAGCATTTGCGATGCGGCCGAAATCGCTTCTTCACGTGCCGTATCATCATCAAACGACAAGAAGGCCTCAATCATGCGTTGCGCAATCCGACGACGAACGTCATTGGCTTGAGGCGTATCGGGGGCGATTTCAGTAAAGTCGGCGACTTCTAGCATATTGTGGAGACAGTCACCAGCCTTCGTGCCACGCGGAAAGCCCATGATACCCGTGAGTTTGGCAGGCTTCTTTTTGGAGCCATACCAACCGATCGCCATATCGTCATCGGTTACCGTGCGATTGATGGACGAAAAGCTACTGATACGCCAGGAGGGCTGAATGGGTTTTGGCTCGTCATAATCAAAATCTTTCAGCGTATGCGTGACGGGATTCGCCGAAAGGCTCGTACGACGCGAGAGTTTTTCGTTGATGTCCACAATCACAAAGCCAGGCTCTTCTGCGGCCAATGTCTGCAAGCGTTCAATGACCGCTTTTTGGTTGATCTTGGCTGACCCATTTAAAGCCATAAAGAACGCATTTGCGAGCCATGGTTTTGCCCACTCGCGAGGTGCTTCACTTAGCCCCCATTTGACTAAATCTGACTCATCGACGCCGAGCGTTCCTTTGTTGGCTTTTTGGGGCGCCATCACCACCAAATGCGAGACCGCACGCGTCATCCCAACATAAGCCAAACGCACCTTTTCTTCAAGGCGCTTCGAAAAATGCGCTGAGGTTTCAGTGAGCGTTTTGTGACCCAACCGAATCGTCATGCCTTGGGGCGTACTCTCTTTATAAAGTAAGTCTTTATTCTGAGCTTTTGTATTCAACTTTTCGGCATGAGGCAAATACACAATCGGGTACTGAAGACCTTTACTCGCATGAATCGTTTCAACCGTGACGAGGTTGGCGTCAGAGGCTAAGCGTAGGCGACGCTCTTCAGGCGTACTCGTTGACGACGCACGAACCTGCTCAAACCACGCCAATAAGCTCGAAGGCGTCGTGTACTGACGACCTGCCTCATGCAAAAGTTCCAAAATATGGGCGTAGTTCACCAAACGCGCTTCACCCTCTTCAATGGGCAACAAGCGCTCAGCCACGTTTTGTGTTTCAAAAAGATAAGCAAAGGCCGCAGCTACACCGGCACGACGCCACCGTTCAACCCCTTTTTCAAAGGCAAGACGTAACGCCGTGCGACGCGCTTCATCATCGGTCAAGATGTCTGAGAGCTTGTCACCCAAAAAGCGTGTGGTGCGTGCCGCTGCCATCACCTTTTCGTTACTAGGCGACTCAAAGGCATGCAGAAGTCGAACGATTTCTTCAGCCTCTTCGGTTTGAAAAACATCCCCTTGACCACGCATGGCGACGCGCACTTGTCGTTGGGCGAGTGCCTTACGGATCGCGGTAACGTGTTCGCGCTTTTGAATCAAGATCGCAATGTCGCCAGGCATCACGGCGCGTAAAGGCACCGTGACCCCATCAACCTCGACCGAGCCAATGACTTCGTCATGAGGACCCGCTGCGAGCCCCATTTGTTTATAGCGACCTTTGGCAATCAAGCGTGCAATATCGTCCGCAATCGTTTCAGCTGTCACGACACCAATATCATCGACGCCGTAGTATGCCGTCCACCACTCTAATGCGGGCGCCTCTTGCCAAACACCGTCAATCAGTTCAAAAAGGCCATACACCTTCGAATTGGTCTTGACGGGTTCATAGCCCAAGTCATGACGCAAAAATGCACTTTCGGTGGGATGCTTAAAAAACGCGTTGACCGCATTCATGAGTTTGGGGCATGAGCGGAAGTTTTTCTCAAGTCTCGCGTGATGACGAATAAGCGCCTTGGCACGCATATAGGTATCCAAGTCCGCCGATCTAAAGCTATAAATGGCTTGCTTGGGGTCACCCACAAAAAAGAGCGCGCGCGATGCGTTTGACGCCTCTTCATTTTCTGGGATCTGCAAAAAGAGCTGATTAAAGATCTCAAATTGCACAGGGTCCGTATCTTGAAATTCGTCAATCAAAACACCCCGATAGGCCTCACGAATGCTTTGCGCAAACTTGCCATCGGTATCGTTTTGAAGGGCCCACCAGAGGTCTGACAGTAAATCGTCAAAGGTCCCCGTACGGGTCGAACGCTTAAGGTCGCGTAACGCCTGAGGCGCTTCTTGAACGAAAGCCTCTAAAACAGGGAGCACACAAGAGTCGGCATCTTCGATATTAATCTGACGTGGCGCGAGTGCTGCTGGGATCGCCGTCAAGGTCTCTAATTTCTTTTCCCAATCAACCCCCATCATGATCTCACGACGCACCTCGTCGGTCGGGGCATTCGCTAACGCACGACGCAAAAAGTCTTCAACCACTTGCTGACGCAAAGGCAAATCGTCGTCTGAATACTCACGATCAAAGTACCCTGAAGACGTAAAGACGTGGTTTGTCAACGTTCTTTGACAAAAGCCATGAATCGTCGAAATCGAGGCATCATCAAAACTTGCCATCGCCGCACGCAGTCGCTTGACAGCCTCAGCCTGATCACGTCCTTCGTCAGTCCAACGCGCTGCCTGCGTCACGATCATGCTGTCCACGTCAGAAGCACCCAAGTGACCAGTCAAAAAGCCTAGCATTTCACTCAAATGGTCACGAATACGGGTTTTGAGTTCAGCCGTCGCCGCACGCGTAAAAGTCACCACGAGGAGCTTTTCGATCGGCATCTTTTCTTCAACAATCAAACGTAAGACGAGGTGTTTGATCGAAAAGGTTTTGCCAGTCCCAGCGGACGCTTCTAAAAGCGTGGGCGTTGTGAGCGACGCTGTCACCACGTCAAAGGCGGGCGTCACGCCATCGCTCGCCTTAGCCCCATCAACAGGGTCAATGGCTTGCGTCGGTTCGTGCGCTTTCGGTGCTTTGGTCATTTCGAGCTCTCCGGCTGCCTTGGGTGTTTCGGGGACGACGGGCGTTTCAAGAGCGTCCATCGCCATAGATGAAGCCATCAAAGACACCTCGGTCTCGTCGTCCATAGGCGGCATATCAGCCATAGCGTCCCAGGCAGCCAAGCTCGCATCACTTTCGGTAGCCACGACGCCAACATCGTCGTCACTCATCGGCGGGACTTCATCAAACATTGAATCATTTGGCTTCATTTAGCGGCCTCCGTCGGCGCTTCTTGGATTGACAGACAAAAATCATTGGGTAGCGTCAAATCGCGATTTTCTTCAAGCATCGCAAACCTCAATAGTGATGCAAGGTCAATTTTCACGGCGTCATAAGCCCCTGGGGCATTCCCCATCACAAAGTTCGGCAACATGCTGCTCAACGCCTTTTCGCGTTCATACGTGATCGATTGCGCCTCTTCCAGATGTCGACCGCGCCACAAGATTTGGTCTGCACGTTGGTCGGGTGTGCCGCTCTGAGAAAAGCGCTGACCATTAAAGTCGGTGCCAATGAGCGGGCTTTGTGAGCGCACTAAATACGGAATCATAAAAAGACGCAAGAAGTCTTTGGCGAGCGTCGCATCGCAAGCGGGGAGCTGCAAGCACACCAAACCATGCGCGTCAGCCTCCTCTTTTTTCATGAGCTTTTGAAGGTTTTTATCCCACACGCAAACGAGCCACGCTTCATTGATCTCGTTCGCAGCGCAAGCCACGAGATAGGTCAATAGTTCACGCAAGATCGATAAACTTGATGACTTCGAAGCACTCAATCGCACCAAACGACGACGATCCTCTTTGACATAGATCCCTTTGAGGCGTGCCAAGAGGTGAGGCATATCGTTACCCAAATCAAGGTCCACATCGATATCGTCGACAGGGGTGTCAACCGCTAACGTCTGATGGTATTGGAAGAGCGCCTGACCAAATGCTGTATCCGCCTCTCCATACCATTCACGCACGCCTTGTGCCCCATACAAGGGGTTCGCTTTGACACAGGTGTCCCAAGCTTCGGTCGTACACCCGGCTAAGAAAGCTTGATAAGCATCATGGCGCCGCTTCCAACGACCTAACCCCTTTTCTTCAGGCAACAAGCCTTCGGCGGCACCTTCATCTTGCGCTTCTAACCAAATGCCCGCTGCCCCTAATGTGCGTGTGGAAGGCTTTTTCCAAAAGTCGACCAAGGCACGTAATGTGACCGTTTGCATCGGTTGATCTTTGAGCCCTGTATCCGCAAAGACAGGATCAGCCTCACTATAGTCGGACGCCATGGCTTTTTGGACAGCCTCAAATAAACGCGCATCGTGACTACGCCAATCGCGATTGCCATACATAAAGTTCGATTGCGAGAAGGCGTTGAGTGGCACAGTGACCGTGAGTTGATCGGCCACCTGACGGCGCTCGTCTCGATTGTCGGTAAAGTCGAGCAACCAATCACGCAGCTCTTGGGCAACAATCGAAGGTTGACGTTCGTTCGCGGCTTCGCCAGTGCCACAGACATATGAAATCAAGAAACGGTCGCGTGCGGCTAACAATAAGTCTAAGAAGACATTGCGATTATCCACGCGACTATCTCGGTCACCTCGACGGGGTGCAACTGCCATCAAGTCAAATTCATGTCGACGCATGGTGCCCGGAAACGAACAATCGTCGTTGAGCCCCACAATGGCAATGATGCGATAAGGCAAGGGACGCAACTGTGCCATGCCCGTGAGGGTCACTCGGTTGCTAGGCAACCCGCCGCCTGGGGCCATCTCTAATTGCGACTCAACGGACGACATAAAGAGGTCAAAAGGCACTGCCATGGGTGTCTCCCCAAAGCTTGCGCGTTCAATGTCTTCACGCACAGCCGCCGCAGCCTGGCGCACACGATTAAAGCCATTTCCCTCTTCTTTAAAGAGTAACGTCATCGCATCCATGAGCCAAGCCATCCACTCACTCGCGGTGGCGGACTCGACAATACGCGTTCGGAAAGCTTCTAAATAGCTCGACAGACGTGCCAGGGCATCCAATAAGACAGGACGGTCGCCCACAGAAGTCCACCCTCTTTCTTCTGTCCCTACGACTGGTAGCGTGTCAAATAAGGGGGTCGATACGTCGTTTGGCAAGCAAAAGCCGAGCGTCAAGCGTTCAATTGCACGCGCGAGCGTCATGTCTTTTGCAACCGCAAAGGTAACTGGATCGAGTGTATTGAGATGCGCGTCAGAAAGCCCGTATCGGTAACCTGCCGTACGTAACCACATTTCAATCGTGGGCATATCGTCGCTAGTTAAACCAAATTTGCTTGCGACGGGCGGCAACGAAATCCAGGCCATCAGCGATTCGCGAGTCGCACGACCTGTGAGCAATTTACCTAGCCCCAGCACAGCCTGCGCAGCTTGGTCACCATCTAAATAGGAGAGCCCAGAGATACGCCACTCAATCCGCGCGTCAGCTGGTTGGCTTTCAAAGACTTTTTCCATCAAAGGCGCGGTTGCTGACAAATCAGGCGTCACGATTAAAACGTCGTCCGGTCTTAGGCTAGGATCCTCACGGAATCGCGCCTGCAACCAATCGAGCAAAGCCTCAAGCTCACGCGTTGCCGTGGGCGCACGCATGAATTGTAAAGAGCGATCTTCAGGGTTAAAAAGCGGCGCACCATCCGCGGTCAGTTTGAGGTCAGGATTGAGATTCAAAATCGAATCTTGAATACGACGCAATAATCGCGGATCACGCGACTCCAAATAGTAACTTTGATTTTCAACGGTCGTATCAGGCTGCAGACGATGATCCTGCAAGCGCCCTGCAAAGGAAGCTAAAAAATGACGTTGTTGCGCTACAGCGGGCGCTTGACCTTCTGGCAAATCAAGTTCGGTGAGTTGTACGCCTGTGTCGGGCGCTGCGGTATAGCGCCACAAACGATCGATATTGGCGCGTGTCGAACGACCGTTATTGGCCAAGATCGGGTGACCTACCTCATGGTGACTATCGTCACTCATTTCGCCACCTTTGGCTTCCCAATTAAAGAGTCGCTGAGGCACCAAGTCAAACCAATATTCGCTCGTAGGGTTTAATAAGTAAAACCATACGTCGCGGCCAGAAAGCGCAAAAGCCTTCAAAATCGGCAACATCAAGGGTGGCACCACAAAGGGTGCAAAGACATGGAGGACTTGAGGCAATTTCACTGTATAGCCATTGGCTAAAGAGACCTCGGGCTGAGCTTGACTCTCAGCCAAACGGCGCAACATGTCTGGATAATCTTCTAAAAACTGACGACCGCGCCAAGCGGGGTGCTCAGCCAATAATCGCAATAAATCGCGTTGCCACACAAAGTCCGGATGCTTTTCGAGCTTTTCTTTTTCTCGCTTTCCTTCATCGCCGTTAGGTAAAAGCGTCGGATGTAACCCTAACCAATCCATGACCCAATCTAAACGATAAGTCGCATAAACCACAAAGGTCTGCGTAATATGGCGCACTAATCGCCAAATATCATCGTCGGTTTTGCCTTCAAGATAATTCGCTAAAGGCTCATGCCCTGGTTGCGCACGAAAGCTTTGAGGGCCTTCTTCGCGCAAAATCTGCCATATCATCCAGTCTGCTTCGTTACCTAAGATGTTGGCCATGGGTTCTTTAGAAAAAAAGCCCATCCATGCCGACAACAGCATGAAGTCGATCCCAGCACAGACACCATCTCGAGCCGCAATGGACTTGGTGAGATCGTGCCCCACAGCACGATTAGGTACGATCACTGGAACCTTTTCGAAGGCTTTAGCAAATAACGCGTCGGGTGACGTTTTGTCGTCAATCCCGCCATCAACACCAAGCGCTTCAACGTTATGAAGCAACACGGCACGAAGGACTTCGTAGCTATTACTGTAGACGGTATGAATCATGGAACGCTCAACGAATACGATTAGACCGAAACGAGAGAAAAACTTCTTTCGATTGTAGCGACTTTTATGCCACAGCCTATGGTTGCATACCATCCGTCAGATTGTGACGCAAACAACGCCTTTGAGACGAAAAGGTCACTGCCCGGCCTTTTTGAGATGGTCGCTGTGCATTTTGGCTCGGCCAATATGCAAAAAAGCCCAAACCGCGCCAACGGAATGGGCTTTTTTTGCTCCAATTAGGGAGGTAAGGCGATGTCATATCTCAAGAACTCGCCAAACACCGTGGAAATAGCAGCACACGCTTATGCTTCGAGTGCTCTTGGCCGGCAACACATAGACAATCGTTCGTCTTGAGTCAGTTGCTCAGAGAAGCTCACTGCAAATGATTAAATCTCATTCCATTCAATAATTTGACGCTGATCTTCGTCAAACACAAGGGCGACACGTTTTAATTCTTTGCCGTGAGGCGTATTGCCGTAATCTTTTTCGCGCATCTGGGCAACCGCTTGGTCACAAAGCTGAGACGCACTTCCTTGCGATTTAGCGAACTTTAATTCGAACACCCAGTGATAAGCACCAACGCTCACCTCCAAATCACTTCTTCCTTTGGCAGTATGAACCTCAACTTGCGGATTGAGCGAGAGTCCAATAAAGAGAATTTGCAAAGCGCCCTTAAAGGATGCTTCATCTTTGATCGGATAACGTTCGTAATCCAAGGCATTCAACACACGATTGAAAAACAAAACAGTTGGCTCTGTTTCACCACGCACCAAATGGATTAACACCGGTTGAGGCGTGAACTCTGAATCATGCACCATGACCTTTGCGTAGAGCAAAGCCATCGATGACGCCACCTCACGATTAGGGTAACCCAAATAAAGGCCGCCAACTTCATCCACAGAACGTATGGTCAAATAGCCTGTTTGGAGTAAAAGCAGATTAATGTCCATCTCGTGGTAAGGCGCACTGGACAACAACTTCGTTGGATCCATGCAAATAGTCTCAAAGAAATTCAGAGGCTTTTCTAATTTTCTTTGCGCGAGATAATTCATCAGGACGGCTGGTTGACCTCCCGAGTTAAACCAATAGTTCTCGAACCTGGCGTCCTTACTGAAAAACTTTTTTTGGCTTGCGGCAAAAAACTTTAAAATCGACCACGGGCAGTACACATGTGTACTTCCGTCAGAATCAAATGAAAAACCATCGTAATACTCTCGAAGTTTGGCTAATAAGGCCTTTCGAGAAAGCTGAAGCTTTTGAGCGGCTGAATCGATGAATTCGCTGTAGTACAACTCAAGCTCAGCCTCAGTGTGTCCAAGCAAACCGCCAAAGTCTGGATCCAAAGAAATATCGTTGAGATTATTGAAACCAGAAAAAATACTCGTATGACTAAAACGAGTAATACCCGTTAAAAAGAGCAACCTAAAGCAACCATCGTTTGTTTTTAGGATGTTGAAGAACTCTCTCAAAACTTTTTGGACACCATCAAAAAGCGCTTGATTGTGTAAAACTTGAGTTAAAGGTGCATCATACTCATCAATCAGCAATACCAAAGCATTGCTTGGTTGATTGGATAACCAAAGCGACAACTCTGCCATAAAACGGTTATCTATGCCTGAAGCCTTAAATCCTAATGGCTCAAACCGAGCAGACAGCAGACACCGAAAAGCACTCTCAAACTGTGCCACATCATCGAAATTGGTAATGTTCGAAAAATCCAACTGAAGAACGCGATATTTTTTATCCTTCCAAAGCTTTTCGATCGCAAGACCTTCGAAATATCTAACGCCGTCAGCAAAAAGAGAAGCAATGGTCGAAAGCAATAAAGACTTGCCAAAGCGCCTTGGTCTAGCCAATAAAACCTTGTTGGGACCACGGACAAGCTCATAGAGCATGTGCGTTTTGTCAACATAAATCTGCTTGTTGTCTCTTAGAGCTTCGAAAGACTGTATGCCTAGAGACAGGTCAAAATAGTCACCCATGGCCAGCTCCCTTTTCTATTCCATGCTCCAAGTTGGCTCTTGCCTCATTTTAATTGGTTAACATCGATAAGTCTGTTTGGCAACGCATAGACTGTCGTTCGTCGTGCGCCAGACCGAACCAAAAGACCAGCGTCCGTTAACTTCTTGAGGAGACGATAAGCCTGCTGCGTCGTGAGCGAGAGCGCCTCAACCACGTCTTCACGCCGCACTGTGTCCTTCTCCCTCACCAACCGCAAGAGATCACCAATTCGGTCACCTGAGGACGTCAATGGTTTATCAGGATGAGACAAAGGGCTAGGTGTCGCGCCCGCTGCATTTCGAAGCTGATAGCCTTCACCCGACTTTTCAATAACGTCTTCAAGCAAAAGCGCACGAATCTGGCCGGCAATACGCATTTCAGAAAAGCCTGTTCGACGACAAAGTTCACCTTCGTTTGCACCTGGCGAATCTTCAAGCACCGACATAATGAGCAACGCTACTGTCGAAGGACTGCGCGAAAAGCGCTTTTTGTAGTTCAAAACGCGCTTGAAAAAAGTCATATCTGCTTCGGCACGCAGTATTCGTACCCGTACAGCGGCTTCGGTCGACTCAGAATAGTCTGGCCACGGTCTGCCGTAAAGCGCAGCGCCCTCAAAAATGCGATCTATGCCACGTCCTGTTTTCTCGGCTAGACCGATACGCTTGAAGATGCTTGCCAACAACGGATTTCGACCTCTAGGTTCTACGACGAGCAAATTGTCCAATGTGACACCGCGCACAAAGCCACCCGGACTCGTCACGGAAAAGCCTTCTTCACTCATGCACACATTGACACAACCAGCAACTGCATAGTCTCTATGCACAAACGCATTCACGAGTGCCTCACGAAACGCGCGCTCTGAAAAATCTGGCACAGGTACACGCACTAAACCTTCGGTAAACTCCTGTTCACCGTTTCGAGCTCGAAATCTCAAAAGCAGTTCTTCGAAGGTTCCGAGCAACGGAAGCTTAAGGTCATCATTCACAATGACCTCTGTACCACTCATCACTTGGAAAACGGCACCGCTCGTAGGTAGTAGTACTTGTAGTCGATGTGCTTTACCAATCAGCAACAAACCAGCCACCGTCGGCTGATACCCTTGCGAGGTTTGTTTGATAAGTCCTAGCGCCTTATCCAAATCATCATTTTCGAGATCAATCTGCGTAGCTTCGGCTCTGAAATTCTCCATCAAGCGGCGTAGGCGAGCCCGCTCAACAGGATCAAGATCATCAAGCGTTGCTTCAGGCAGCACGCGATCTGTGAAATCCCAGAGTCCTTGGTCAGACAGGACTGTCGCGTATTCTTGCGGATATACCGGCACGTTCTCTGGTGTTTTGTCTATCTTCATGCGGCGTTGGATGACTCGACCGTCCTTCGTCGCAGTCAAACCACGGCCTGCGGGCACATACACCGCGGTCACGGGTAGTTCGTTTTCAGCATAAAGCGTCTCTGCGCGTACCACTACAGGTGGCACCGTCTGTCCAGTCAGATAAGCCGCAGTCTTTTCTGGATCCGACCATTTTGGCGAACGCACACCCGTTACTTTGCCGTTATCATCAATACCAATATAAAGGGTGCCTCCCTGAGCATTGGTCATACCAACAACGGACTCTACAACCGTTTTGTCTGAAAGACCTGATGGAGGATCACTTTTAAATTCGATTGTTAACGTTTCTCTCGTTGGAAGTGAAGCCATGACTTTGTTTAATGACGTTGGATTATGTGACTTAACATCATGTTAACCATCAAGTTAACATCAAGTTTAACATCAAACAACATCACTCAAGATCATTTAACATCACCATTAACATCAATCAAGCACCTGTTAACATCAACTCGCACCAGTTAACTTCATATTAGCAAAACTTTGTCTGCACTCAAATGCGATTTCAGTGTACAGAACCGCATTTGCGTCGCTTACGAGATTTTTAAGCAAAACGCAAAAAAGCCATGAGGTTGACTGAGCGGATGCTACCAACCATCATGGCCTTTGTGTGTGCTCCAGGCGACGATCTAATGTCGAACACCTTGCGAAGTACGATTAACGGCTCTTAAAGAGCGACAAGTCGTCAGACCACTGGCCTACGAGTTCACCTTCAAGATTAAAGAGCTTGATCTTCATCGTGTAGTCCACGAGCTTCTGACCATCGGGGGCGCGGGTCACGATATCTGTGATTTCACCTTGAATGATGTAGTCAAAGTTCGTGGCAGTACGGTCCATCACGCGCACGGCCCCTGAATTGAAAAGGACTTCCTGGATGCGATCATGAATATCCTGCACACGAAGATTTTCGTCGTGGGTGTTTTGCTTCAAAGAACCGAGCACAATACGTGGCTTTTTCTTGGCCTTGGCAATCACCTTCGACTGAAGCATCTTGTTGGTGAGGTTTTCGGCAAACGCAATGATGTCAGAGAGCGACACCTTGGTGCTCAACTTAATACGTTCGCTCGAATCGACAATCGAAATCGTCTGCATATGGCCTGACGGTGTTGCCACAGGCGTACCCACATACTGCGTCGTCGTACAACCAGCGAGCATCGCGAGCGTGGCACATGTAGCCACAGCAACCATCGACTTCTTCATAAATTTTCTCTCCTATTATTTTGAATTACAGCTTTAGCTCACCCGAAGCCAGGCGAGCGTTATAGTCATCAATCACCTGTCGCTCAATACGGAGCTGTTCAGCAGGATCAGGCGTCGGCACATAGATTTCAACGTTTTGCGGGAAGCGAATGGTGACCTGAGCGCTCTGAGCATCCACCGACTTACCTAACGAAACGAGTGGCTTGGCTTCCATACCCGTTAAAGTCGTCTGAAGCCATGGTGCCGTTGACTGTAAGGGCGCCCCATCTCGATCGAGCCACTGCACCTTATATTCAACAGGGAACTTCGCCTGCGTGAAATTCACGAGTTGAAAGACTAACTTCGGGAAGGTACCGTCTTTGATCATTCGCACATTCATGGCCTTCATGGCCGTCGCCACCTGTTCGTTCGCGTAGGTAATACGCACGTTGGACACCGATGTGTCAACAAGTTCAATAGGCTTAGGTTCTGGTTGAGCGACTGGAGGTTCTTGCGTGGCACAACCTGCGAGCAAAGCTGCTGCCACGGCAGCAACCAGTGTGGTTTTCTTCATCATCATTGTCTCCTAGCCTCACGCGTCAACCGCATGAGGCCTCATTTAAGTTAGTCAACCCACGAGAATTCGTTGGCATAGACCTTGATGTTTTTGTCGTACGAAACTGCATAAACCACCGTCGGTCCGTCTTTAGCGAGCTTAATGTCCGTCGTCGCAAGCGGCTGACCTTTGGCATTCATCGTTTGGAGTTTCAACGTCTTTTGGTTCTTTGGGACCGCGACACGAGCCACGAAGACCTGATTCGGGAGCGTGAGCCAAGAACGCGTATCAGGGCGCTGAATACTACCTGCTAACGCAGAACCCAAGTTACCTAAGAAGGCCCCCGAGGTGGCAGAGCGAATGATCGCTAAGCCAAACATCGTGGCACGCATCGGCAGACGGTCTTGTTCGTCACGAAGAATCAACGATTCCATCTTCGTGAGGCTCGAAAGTTTTGTGGTCTTACCACCCACTTTGATGACTGCACCACGCGTCTGGGTAGGGACCGGTGTCGCGTTTGCATAGTTAACGACCGCATTAATCACCCGATTATCCATCGGGATCGGGAAGATCTTGGTCTTTTCAAGCTGATAAGGCGAAAAGCCGTCAGAGAGCAAAATCTGCACGAGCTTTTGATTGCGACCAATCCCTTTTTCGACTTGCGAGACAGCTGTTTTAGCGACTGTACAATCGCGGTTATTTTCTACCACTTTCTTGTAGGCAATCTTGGCATTTTGACGCATCGTTGGATCGTCAAAGCCGTCGATTTCCATCATCATGGCGTTTAAATAGTCCGCAAAGGGATTCACGTAGGCAGAGGCCACTAAACCTGCCTTCTTCTTGACTTCTGCCGTACGGTCGTCCACATCACTCATCGACATGCTATCGGGCGACGTCCCCACAGCTGCCGTCTTCATCTTCTGAAGTTGCTTAATCTGACCGTCGATTTCTCGAATCTTTTGGTCGAGCGCTGGCCGATCGCTTGGGCGAATGTCCTTAGAATTGCGCACTTCACGCAATTGCTTTTGCATATTGCGGGCTTGCTCAATCTGAAAGTCGTAGTGCTCGGCTTCGGTCTTAGGGGCACGACGACCCGACGATTGACTTGGCGCCTCACCCACACTTTCTTTCATGTCGTACTGCTTATCCTTGTTTTCTTCAAGGAGTTGCTTAAACTTTTCCCACTCTTCTTGCTGAAGGTCAATGGCGCGACGCGTCACGTTATAGGCCTTACGATCTCCCATGAGCATATAGCAGAGCGCCTTGTAATTGAGGAGCATGACCTTTTCGTAGCCACGCAATTCATAGTTGGCTAACTCCTCCGTGCCTAAAAGCATCGATAAGCCCGACTTGCCATAGTCTGATGCTGCACCCGTAATGGATGAATCCTCTTCGGTCAATCCCAGTTTTTCTTCTGCCGCATCGAAATAAAAGAGTGCACGCTCAAAGTCACCGACATTCAAAGTCAAAAGACCGCGCTCAACAAGCGAAAGTTCACTTTGCTCTTTGATGAGGCGCTCCATTTCTTCGTCATTGGTGAGCGTCTCGTGGCGAACAGTCTTACGAATTTCGCCATCTTCGCCCTCCACCTCTTCTTTGACTTCTTTGGTGCTATTTTCGTTGAGCTTTGCTCTAACTGCATCCCACTGACCAAGCATCAACATCTGCCTGGCAGGTTCATAGGCCTCGGCATACGTTTTCGTCGTTTCGCCTTCGGCAAACCCGAGTTTGTCGCTATGTGTCGCACAACCCGAAAGCATCAGTGCACCGATCACCGCCAAAGACAATCCAGAGCGTCTTAACTGTCGTTTTGTTTTCATATGGCACCTACGTAGAGACCGGCCAAAAGCCGGTCTCGGGTTACAAACTATCGCAATTAGAACTGATCGAGTGCGTTCTTAATGCCGCCTTCACGCGTCGACGTGCTCAAGTTGGCAGGTTGCTGAGGTGCGTTAGTAGCAGGATCGGCCGCACGCGGGCCTTCCGTGATTGCTCTCGCGGCTTCAATACCAGCAAAGCTATAAGCCAAAACAGATCCCACGACGGTCTGACCGGATTCGGTCACCATTTCCCATTCGCGGATGGTGCGCACACCCTGGAGGTGAGCCTGTGCCTGCGCCACGGCACGGTCGTTCACGATTTCGTCAAGGGCCGTCGTCACAGCTTCTGTTACATCACCCGTCTTACCCGACTTCGTCAACATCTGGGTCTGAGCCATCTCTTGAATGCGTTCGTTTTTCGCAGAGTAAGAGAGCGTCAAGAAGCGAGCGAGCTGAGCGCGAGCTTCGCTTCGCGCCTGTTCTTGGGCAGCCTGATGGAGGCGATCCTGCATAGCCGGCACACCCTTCGTGACACCCCAGAAGGAATAAGCCACGATGACAGGACCATTTTCGTCCACCATGAGGTGCGGACCGTACATGTCAGACAAAAGCTTCGGATCGTTAGGGATCTGAACACTCAAAGGCTGACCAACGGCCTGGATGGCTGGACGCTTACCCTGACGTAACGACTGGGCGATGCCTTCGATATTTCGAGAATAAGCAATCACCACACCGACATGAGCATCGCTTGCACCTTCATGAATGAAGTTACCGGCCACATTGATGCCCCCCAAGGCCAAGGACATGCGTTCAATGGTCTTGTTCGCTAAAGCATCTTCAAAGAGCTTCTTCTTTTGGTCAGGGGCCACCGCATCGTACTGCGTCGGATCAATACCCAACTCACGCAAGCCCTTATCTAAACGAGCCTGAGAGTACTTCGAAATCTTGAGCCAAAGGGCTTCCGTGTCGGTGCGCCCCTTCTGATCCACAGGGAAGTCGCGCGCGTTGTCGCCCGTCTGAAGGAAGAACTTCGAGACAATCTCGTTTTGAACCTGAACGCCCAACGTCGACGCAAACTGCTTGACGGCATTCATGTAGGCCTGCGTGTAAGCCATCGACAAGTACTTGGCATAGTCAGCATGCGTACGCGGCACATTCACAGGCGCGGAACCAAAATGGAAGGACTTCCCCTTGGCATCCTGACCTTCTTCTGGGAATCCATTCTTTTCCATGAATGCATGGTAGGCCTGCTGAATGCATTGACGACCCGTCTTACAGGTTTCTTCAGCTACTGGAGCAGCCTTCTGAACAGGGGTATTCAGGTCACGCACCACTTCGACAGTGACAACTGCTGGCGCCGTTTCCACCACGGCAGGAGCTGGTGCTGTTTCAACAACAGCCGGGGCAACCGTTTCAACCGTCACTACGGCAGGTGCCGCAGCGGGTGCAGCAACAGGTGCCGGCGTAGCCACCGGAGCGGCGGCAGGTGTAGCTGCAGCAGCTGGAGCAGCCGTTTGAGCGAACACGGTTGTCGTGCCAAAAAGTGAAGCAATGGCTAACGCCATCATTGTTTTCTTCATCATGAGTTTATGTCTCCTGGTCTAAATGGGTTACCAAGCAGGTTGCATGGTTTTCTTGGGCTTAGACTTGGCGCCCTGGTCATCTGCCGCAGACATCGGACGCAAAATGTATTCACGTGCAACGGCCTGGCGAAGATCCACCGTCGTCTTCAAAACTTCGGCATAGGCACTCTTAGGCGTAACGCGTGTCACGCGTACCTGACCCACTTCAATTTCTTCGCGAGAGGAGGTTTCGCCGGTGTAGGGGTTCGTGAGCAAAGGACCGTACTTCACCAAGCGATATTCCTTCCCTTCTTTAAGGGTCGAACCGCCCTGACCAATCACTACCGACTTAGTAGGTTCTTGGTAAGAAAGAACGGGGATGGGATAAATCACATCCGTAATCGCCTCAGCAATGGCCGTACCAATGTCACGACCAACAGCACCCTGATCAGCATCATTAAGGTTGTACGTCACCTTCTTGGCAATCGTGTTAGACACCATCACTTGACCAGTCGCCGCCTCAATGGTGCGCCAACTCACCACCACGTTCACTTCTTGTTGATGAACGATTTCGTTCGTATAAGGAACTTTGGTCGTAAGACGCTGTTGAGAAAACTCCTCCACAGACCCCACGACGATATAGTCGGTGCCCAACGAATTACCAATGCGAGCACGTTCTTCAGTCAGCACGTCGTCACGTGTCAAGCCTTTCAATTCAGCCAAACGTTCCTTTTCATACGTGCGATCGAGCACAGCAAAATGACGAGTGCTCGTCAGATAGTTGACCATCGCTTGATTGAGCTGATCGGCAAACGTCCCTTGCCCTCCACCCTTACGCCGGAAGTCCAACACGGCAATGCGAGCGCGTTGCGTCTGTTGACCTGCTTCGTACTTATTAACGTCAACTGAAAGACGCACTTCGCACTTACCTGCTTCGCAGTTTTCGCTTAAAACCTGGAAGCTCTTCACCGACCCTTGAGTAGCCGTAGTCGTTTGGCGCTCCTGGTACTCACGCATATTGGCCTTGGTGTCGGAGGACGATTCGCCATTCTTACTTTCAGACTTATTCGAAACTTCAGCCTTAACGCGCGTGACGTCACGGCTATCGAGCGACAAACCATTGACACGAGCTACTGCTTCAGCTTGGGCTGCTTTCATAGCTTCGTCACGATTCGCCCCTACACCGTGGGCTTCAACTGTCACCGTCCGAATACCCGCGGCCACGCTTGCCATCGCAGCCGTGGCACACATCATGGCCACCATGAGATGCGTTAACTTCATCATGGTCACTCCTTACTTCACTGGACGACGTAACAAGAACCCTTGCGCGATCTGAGCAGGATCACCCTTCGTGACCTCAAGCACCGTCACCTTAGGATTAATGCGCGTGACCTTGGCTTCGCCCACTTCCATTTCAGCAGAGCCCAAGTTTTCGCCCGTCTGTGGGTCAATCAAGTCTTCACCAGGTTCAAAGACGATAAAGCGTTCGCCCATCTTCATACCAGAGTCGTTACCGCGATTCACCCAAATGCGCTTCCCCTTCACCTGAATGACTGTGATCGGGAAGATGGTGTCAGACAACTGATTAGCCAAATTACCAGCAGCCTTCGCCATCGTTTGCTCAAGAATGCTCTTAGAAGCGCCACCCACGCCATTACGAATTGACGTGCCAGACGCTGAAGATGCCTTGACCGGGAAGGCACCTGTGACCGTCCCCTTCGTGGTATCAAGAATCTGCACGTTCAAAGCAATCGAAGCGCTATCTTGAACCTTGTACTTACCCTCTAAATTCGGAATCTTGGTGGCAGAACGGCCAAATGAGAACGATTCAACCGTCACCTTCACAATGGACTGGGCGTTCGAGAGTTGGCCTTCAGCTGCTGCGTCGCCTGCTGCCAAACCTGACTTCGCAAACGCCTGTTCTTTTCGAATTTCAGCCAACGCGTCCGCGCGGCGCGTGAGCAATTCAAACTTTCGACCATTACGAATAGCGTTTTCAATATCAGCAATTAAGCTTGATGTCAACACTGTCTTCTTTTGTTGCTCGCTGAGGCTATCGCTCACGGCCAAATCGGCCACTGAAACACGATACTTGGCTACGGCTTCAGCGAGCGCTGGACTCGCCATGCAAAAGCATGAAGCTACTAAAACAATTGCTTTATTGAATGAGGTCATCATAACGAATCGTTATCTCCTTTTTGATTCTTTAGACAAATATTTCGCATCACTAGACCTCTAGTAAATTCGCGATAGTAGTTACCAATTTGGTAACTACTGATACCTTTGCCCAATTAAACCATGTTACAGAATCAATAAGAAAACTCAACCGAAATAACGTAATGAGACCATATGAGGATAGTTGTTTCTATTGTGCGCCCCTTTGTGTCTGTTTGTTATAAGAGGCTCAACATATTGATTTATATTGTTTTTTCAATACTCACAACCCAAAAAGCGTTTACCAGTCCTTGACGATTATCACCCTAAAGCATCGCTTTAGTCTTTCGAAATATCTGAGATCGCCAGAATAGACTTGGCGAAAAATGAAACTTTCTGACACCACTCGATGCATTTTTAGAGCACAAGAGGATGACTATTTAATACGACTCACACTCTGTCCATCAACAGGCGGCCGTTTCGATCGCTTATTGTTATCGCTTATTGCAGTACCTTTCAGATTTTATTTTACCTTTCGGTCTAATGTGATACGTATTACTCAGATAGATTGAGGCTGAATATTTTCCTGACGATACAGCCCTTCAAACGCACAAGACCTTTAGACACGTGACGCTTATTTGAAACACTTATTGACACTTTCGTTCTTTTTATTTATCAGGGACACCTTTAGCAATACTCTAAACTCACTAGCATTTTTTTTTCACTCCTAAGACTAGAGTTATGTCTACACATTTCGAGCGTACACCTTTAGCCTTGGCCATGATGGCTGCAGTGGCTCTCATTACCTCACCCTCTTTTGCTAACACCAATACGACCGCACAAGCACAACAACCAGCGGATACCACGATTAATGTCACGCTGGGTGACGCTGATGCCAGTGATAAAAAAGTCATTAACAAGAATGTCAATTCAGCCGTTGAATGGAATAAAGAATGGGCTGAAAAGTATGGCAAGAAGGATGCCAAGCAGTTAACGATTTCTGCTAACAATGGCACGAACACCTTGACCGTTAACAAGGGTGGTTCCCTCAAGAACAATATTGAGATGGTGGAATTAAAGGGCGTTGCGCTTAACGTGACCGAAGGCGCTTCCTTTATTAACAATGGCACGCTTAAGCTCGATAGCTCAAGCTCGCTGACGATTACCAAGCCCGCGACCTTTGACAATCGTGAAGCCAAGATTGAATCGGCTGGCGGGGTGACGATTGAGGACTCTGGTCTAAGCACGACTCAACAAGACAAGGCCCCTAACCCCATCTATATGGGTGACGTTAAGATGACAGGTGCCAGCGGCGTCCTTACCAACAACGACAAGGGCTACATTGTCAAGACTGATCAGAAGGATTCAAAGCCTGTTGGTCGTGTGGTGTTTGGTAACGTGACGTTGGAAAACGGTGCCAAGTTCGAACAGGGCGAAGGTGCCATGGATGTCGGTGAATCGATTACTATCGGCCAAAACTCTTCCATGAGCATCAAGGGACAATCTGATTGGAAGAAGATTACCCTTATTGGCGATAAAGAGCATATTCAACTTAACAACACGGGTAAAGTCTCTACCAACGAATTGACAATCGAAAAGGTCACCGGTAGTAATAAACGCCTTGACGATTACATTAAGAATGGCACTGGTGACGCTGCTTTTACCATCAAGGATAGCCTGACGCTAAAGTCCTTTCAGCAAAACGTCAACTTTACGTTTAACGGAACTCATAAGGACGGCATCAAGCTTTCCTCTGGCACTTCGCTGAACCTTGGCTCAACAGCTGAATTTGAAGTGGGAGCCAATGGTCAGGTAAACCGTAAAGAGTTTCATCAAGGCACGATTAAGATCGAAAATTTCAAGACCGAATGGACTCAAAAGAAAGCCAACAGTTCCCAACCAGAAGCCAAACCCGAATGGACGGCCACCAATCACAAGTGGGGCACAGTAACAGTTGGTACGAATGCTAAGCTAGATCTCAAAAACAATAAGTACGAGGATCAGGATAGTCGCGATAAGTACAAGGCTTCCGTTGAAATCGATCGTATGAATCTCGTCTCGTCTAACGTCAAGTTGAACTATAAGATCGACACCAAGACAGTAATCAATGACCTTAAAGAAACGATTAAAGCCCAAAACCTGAAAGCTCCCGAAGGCATTGACAACTGGACAGGCGCTGACTTCAACGTCAACTTGATGATGTGGGTCTCCTCCTTGAAGCCTGAGGAGCAGAAAAAGCTGTTAGACGAGTTCGACAAGAAAATGGACGTCCATACGGGTAAGTTTAACGTCGGTGGCATCACTGCTTCCAACGCTAACCACATGATCTCGAGTAGCGACCTCTACATCAAAGAATTGAACTTTGAAGCCAAGCAAACAGAAGTTACGGGCGACTATTCCAAGTTCACAACGACCACTAAAGCCGACGCCAACGGCAAACCTGAAAACAAGGATCAGATTGCCGTCACTGAAACCTTTGACAACTTAGGCTCTCATACGCTCAATATTGCGGGCGGTTCTCGTGTTGAAGTTGGCACACTTAACTTAGGCACTGGCACACTCAGTATTGAGGGTCCGTGGACTAAGTTCATTTCACATAACGTCAATAAGATCGATGGCACCTTGGTCGCTAAGGGCGGTTATGTTGGACTTAATGTTCAACACAGCATGTCTGACTACATCAGCAACGACAAGAAGCCCCTGAACCCAAACAATCTCATTTTAGAAGTTGGCGCTCCTATCACATTAGGCGAAACTGCCAAGGTGACGTTTGGTGGTAACCATACCAACAACACCGCCACCCAGCACGATGGTGCCTCTTTGACCTTCAAGGGCACGACAACCTTGCAGTTTGATGCTTCCAAACTGGATAAGAATGCCCTCTTTGTTGCAGATGGCAAGCAAGGTAAGCTGACGGTTGAGTCAAACGCCAAGGTGAACATCGAAGCCAAGAACCTTTCTTGGGGTCGTTACAACCTCTTTGAAAACTTCAACGGCAAAGATAGCGTTGCCGAAGGGACTTTCGTTGCTCAGGATGGCAAACTCAGCGCCTCTGACATCTGGGCTGAACAGTTAAAGAACCCCGGCTCTGAATTAAAGGTTGAGGTTGACAAAAATGGCAACGTGAGCATCCTTGTAGGTTCTGACTCGGTGAAAGGCTCGGGTCTTGATGTGAATGCGCAGAACCTCGTATCTAACATCTTTAAGGGCGACCGTACGTCTGCAGCTGACCTCGTCTTTGTGAATAGTTTGCTTCATAACGGCACGTCTTTGGCTGATGTGAGTAACGCAATTAATACCGCAACAGGGCTTGGTGTCATCTCTGGTGTAAAAGCGATGTCTATTGACTTTGCTGGCTACACGGCTGACCAGATTGAACACCACGCTTCGACGATGCCGCACAACATGGGTGGCTGGTGGGTGCAGCCAATGGGTACACGCATGAAGACCGATGACCTCTCTATGGGCGTTGCGTCGTATGGCTACTCGTTAGATGCTTACGGCCTCATGGGCGGTTATGACATTCATCGTGGCGATTGGACCTTCGGTCTTGCTGCCTCGTACCAGAGTGGTGATGCTGATAGTGAAGGCACTGTATTGCCTGTTTCTACAAAGCTTAAGAGCAAAGCTGCACACTTGTGGGGCGCCAAGTCCTATGGCGAAACCTACGTGATCGGAACGTTCTCTTATATCCAGACGGATGGCGAAACGCAGGCAACAATTCAGAATCAATCGCTCTCTACTGATGTCAAGGCCACGGCTTTGTCCGCAGGTATCCGAGCAGAGCGTAACTTTGACTTTGGTGGCATGACCTTTACACCGCACGTTGGTGCCCGCATCACGTCTGTAGATCTTGACAACTACACGATTGATTTGGGTAAGCAGAAGCTCTTCACCGTGAACGAAGACAAAGCGATGATCTATGAAGTGCCTGTTGGTGTGGCCCTCAAGACGCCGAGCTTTATGTTCCAGAACTTCACGGTTCAACCTTACGCTGATGTCACCTTGCGTGGCCGATTTGGTGATACTGAATCGAGCTATACGCTCAAAGGTTCAAAGACCACCGACAACATCGACTACGCAGTTGCCGGTGACTTCGTGGGTGATTTGAAACTTGGCTACATGTCTACCTACAAGAACCTCAACTTAGGTATGAGCTATAGCCTCTCGGCAGGTGATGCCGGTCGCCAGAACCACGCCCTTGAAGCCACCATGCGGGTAGACTTCTAAGAGCATCTTTAGTGCGTCCTAAACAAATCCCAGAGAGTCTAGGCTTTCTGGGATTTTCCTTTGCGGCGAAGCTACCAACACCGTGCCAGCAAGGCAACCAAGCGCGACAAAACTCACATTCAGTTACGCAACGTCCGCCACTTTAAACTTTGCGTAAATACTGATCAAATAGAACCACTTTGATCACAGATTTAATTACGCTATTTACATAGGTTTTTGGTAGGGGACAATGCCAACGACCTCGAAGGACTTGACGCTTTTGGCATCAAGTCCTTCTTTTTTGCTCCCTACTCTGATCGGTAGCGTGGCGGTCGCTTAACGTATGGCGCAAAAGACACTACGCCCGCGCTTCACGACAAGACCTTTGCCGATGAGTGTCTGCAAATGCTTATCGAGATGCTTTTCTTTGATGCCTAGCGTCCGAGCGAGCGATGAGACCGATAAGCCGTCGTCAGCGGCATCGTTGAGTAAACGCATGATCTGCTCGTAACGCGCAAAACGAATCTCACGCCCGTACTCGGCTAAACCTAACAAAGCGCGACGCTCTACTTCGGCTAGCGCTTCGTAACTTTGGGTAGCATCATCGCTTTTCACCATCAAGACGAGACTACAATCATCGGTCGTAGCGGGCTTTAAACTCACTTCAACGGCTTCTTCTAAAAGCTTCGTGAAGGCCGCAGAAGGTCTACGACTTTGTTCTAGCAAAAGATTATCAACCGCCTTAGCAAACGCACGACGACGTTTGTCGTAACACGACGCTTCAGTTCCGTCTGACATCAAGACAAAACCATCCATGTTCGCCAAGGAGGCCTTGAGAAGTTGCATGGCCTCTATCGCTGTACTTGATGTCGTAAAAACCGTCTGATTAGCAAACTCACCGTTAGTGGGACCTGTTGCCACACGCACCTGACCTTGTTGCCGGTAACCAATGACACCGTCACCAAGATGCATCAAGATGACCGTTTCGTTTTTAATCGCTACGACTAAGAGGGTCGAGGCTAAATCCGATCGCTGACAGTCGTGTTTGAGGCACGTTTCGTCAAGGGCTTGTGTCAGACCTTCCATGAAACGCGCTTTGACCGCCGCACCATCTTGCGAAGCAACCATCGCATCAAAATGCTGCTTAAAATACTCGAGGCTAAAGGCGAGCGACGCCTCCGCACCGAAGTGCGAGAGCCTCGCGCTACCTGCACCATCGGCTAAACCGCCAAAGACAAAGTCGCCCGACACTTGCGTTAAGACTTTATCTTGACAGGGTAGCCCAGTGCGTTCATGACCACGACCGCGAACCGCGGCTTGAGAAAGTAACCACATATCGTTTTTTTATAGCGTTGCCCAACCTTTCATACCTTCTGTGTCCCAATTAATCAATTCACCAGGCGTCGACTGAGAGACAGAAGCCACGCTTTGGCTTAACCATTGGAAGAATTCACGGAACATCAGGCCGCGCAAGCGGTATGGCGATTTATTGGGCGAAAACGCGGAGAGCGCCGCCATACTTGGATTACTACCCACGCCAATCGGAAAGACCGTTAACTTGCCGTTTAGCACTTCTTGCGTGACGCGCTCCGAGGCACGACGAAAGACGTCTGCGTTACCATTGGGCTCGCCATCTGTCATGAGCACGAGCCAGGGCTGGAAGTAGTCCACGCCATTGTCTTTATATTGTTGCTTACGATCCATGAGCTTTGTCATCGCTATGTCAACAGCTTCGCCCATGGGTGTCCAACCACCAGGCATCAAGACAGGCGGCTGAGCACCTTGATAAAAGCCTGTGAAATCTGACACCAACTGCACGCCATTCTGACCAAACGTCACAATGCAAATTTCAGCTGAGTAGGCAGCAACCTCATCTTGGCTGATAGCTTCATAAAAGAGCCGCACACCACGATTGAGTTCAGCAATCGGTTCACCAGTCATCGAGGTGCTGGTGTCAAGACAAAGACAAATCGGCACGCGAGTTGTCGGGTTGTCAATCAAGTCGGTCGAACGAATCAAAACATTTTCGCGCATCACAAATCCTTTGAGCTTTCAGAGTTACTTGAGACCAAAAAGGCCTTTAATAAGCCCCGTCAAGAAACCATCGCCCGTCGAGGCGCTTGACGACGAACGGTATTGCGATTGAACCCGTTGCGGATTCTCACGACACGCTTTGCAGCGCTTCGGATAGGTCCAACCTTTTTGGTCATAAAAGTCACATTCACCTTGCGTGAGTTGAATAGCCGCACCACAGTTCGTGCAGTTGGCGGTATAGACAATGGCGTTTCGACGATCAATGGCCTCTTGTCTGGCTCGGCGTTTTTCTTCAAAGCAAGCGGCACATAAAGGTTTGAGTGGTTTTTTCAGCACATAACGATCAAAGTTACTCATCACAATGTCTGCACCACATTGTTCACACGCATAGACCGTGCCACGGTACTTTAAGCAATGATTACAAATGCCTTCACGACCCGACTTTTCGTCAAAATCCTGACCACAAAGTCGACAGGTATACATCCTCGATTCAACGTTTTTCTTGAGGCGCGTCGGGAAGATGTCGTTCGACATCTCGTCTTGACGAAGCAGCATGCCATTCGTGAGGAGCTTATGGTAGTGCCTCAAGCGTTCGAGCCAATCATCAACAGTTAAACGTGAGCCTTCATCGTAATGATCACCACGCATATCAAAAGTGTGACCAAAGGACTTCTTGATTTCGTAGGTCATGTGCGACCACACAAAGCCCCAAACACCTGGTGGCACCATGCCTGTACCGCGATCTTCGTATGGATACGGGAAAAGCGCTTCTTTAATATTATCTGCCCCACCTTGACCGCCTTGATGGGCATAGGGCGTCTTGCCAGGCACCAAAATCATGAAAAGCATCGTCGCCACGGCAAAGTATTCATTGCCTTTAGTACGAAGGATTTCAGCAAACTTACTGTCTTGGATTTCGGGTGCGGTGAAATTGATTTGACCCACCGGGCACGGCAAATCTTCGATCTGATAACTGTCGCAGTCCACTAAATACACTTCGGTCGGTGACACCACCTTGATATTCGAAAGGTTAATATCACCCAAAATCACGTTACGGTTATGAAGGTACTGAATCTTCATCAAAATCGTAATACAAAGACGTACCAAGTCTGCCTTCGTCCAACCCGCAAAGCGCTTTTCAAGTAACGGTCTCACCAAAAGGCAGCGTAAGAGGTCGTGCCCTTGCGCACGCGGCATCAGATAACCTACAAACTCATCCGACAAAGTGAAGAGCATTTTGACGGGCGCACAAATGCCTTGATACTGCAGCGGATGCGCCGTGATACGACGAATCTTTTCCATCTTCAGGGTCGTATTTTTATCACGACGATAAATCTTCGCCACAAGATCGGTGCCCGTCTCATAGACAATGCCTTCACCGCCAGAGCCTAATTCTTTGACAAGCATATAGGTCTGACCTTGTTCGTCACGGACGACACTACCTTCGCTAGGCATCTCGGCCACGTTGATCTGTGCGTCAACCAGGGTCGTCACGGTGGTAGGCAACGCAAAACGGTGCTTTTCACGACGTTCAGTCGCACTAGGCGCTGGACGACGCTTGACGGCGCCTGGACGTTGCATGGAATTTGGTCGTTGCTCTTTTGCGGGCTGACGCTTTGGTGCCTCACGACGCACTGGCTTATCTTGCCCAGCTGATTCCGTTGCTTGAGGCCTTGGAGCGGGCGCCGAGGCCGCCACACTTTGCGGCTGTGGCTGTGGTTGCGGCGTACTATAGACCGTAAAAGAACCTCCAACCGATATAAAGGGAGAGCCGGCAAGCGGCGCAAAGGCATCTTGCGTTGTATCTACCACGGGTGGCGTTTGTTGAAGTTGCGGTTGCGCCTGAGGTTTTGGTTGCGTCCGCGGTGCGCCTTGGGCTTGCGTAGACTGTGCGGAACGAGGCGCGGGCTTAGGATGACGCGCAGGCGGATCCTTACGATAGACCTTAGGATGCGCGACTTGACCGTCAGGCGTGCCATTCTGTTTTGGCAACGTCATCCAATGGTCATCAATTTTGCTTCGGAGAATATTGAGCGTGCCATCAGGCTGAATCTTCAAAACGTGAATTGGATGCGCTTGCGTGACAGCAAGACTACCATTCATCAACATCAAATCGGTGGCCAAACCACGGTCTTGTGTGATGAGCAACAGACGATGCTTAATGCGGTGTTGAATAAAGACACGCTGAAAGACGTTATCGGCAAAATTATCCGATTCTTCAGCACGTACATCCAAAATACCAGCCGCTCTGAGTGTATCGACAAGGTTTTTGGCTTGCTTAGCCTTGTGACGCTTCTCCGTTTCTTTGGATTGCAAATGGCGGTTAATTTCCTCAAGGCAACGTAGTGGACAAAGAATCTCCTGACCGGCCTGTTGAAAGCGTGGAATAGCATCTCGAAAGAAGGCATCAGCACCTTCGCACATCAAAGAACAGGTGTCGACAAAGACTTTCCAGCCTTTGAGATATCGGTCGATTTTGTAATTTGGACGCTTCTTTGGAGTCGTTGGTTGTGGTCTAGCAGTCGTCGGCATGCGTCAAGTGATATTAATTTAGAAACCAAAAAGATAGTTTGATTATAACGTCTCAAGCATCAACATGCGCCCCTTCTAATAGTCATTGAAAACAACACAATAACAAACAAACCCAAACCGATACTACTGTTTGACGACTGTTAAATCCTAGCTAGAGGGCAATCCTCGCTTATCGAATCGCAACTTGATCAACGATTTCTAGTCTCGTTGAGATGCCTTGAAATTCAGCCGCTTTTCTTCATTCCGAACCTTGGCATCAGTACTCAGGTTTGACACAAAAAGAAGGGGCAATCAGTTCGCCACAAACATTCACTTTTGTGCGCGCAGGTTTTTCTAAATATATCTTAATGTCGTAAAATATCGACCTAAGTCCTTTGATGAATCAAACATCAGTCTTTTGGCGTAGTTATCTAACTCCATTTAACAACAATGAGTTTTTCTACTCTGTTAGAGGCCATTTTATTGCGTATATCAACAAGTACTGTTGAATATTTTTAAATACGTATAAAATAGCAACCCACTTCATCACACATTATTTCATATCAAGTAAAACCGATAGCACATTCAAATATTTTTACAAAAGCATTTAATGGTTTAATGTTACCGTCATAAACAATCATTATTGAGTTATTCAATGAAAAAGAATCTACTGATTATTTCGATGCTCGCAGCCATCCCTGCCCTTAGCCAGGCTGCTCAAGTGAACCTCTATGGTATTGTCGATATGGGACTCGTCTATAAGAGCGATACAACGGACTTGACCCATAACGGCAAGATCAAGGATCAGAAAGGGCATAGCTTCGCCCTTCAGAGCGGTAACTCTGCCAAGTCCCGCTTGGGGATCAAAGGTTCTGAAGATCTCGGTAACGGCTTAGAAGTCGGCTTCTTGCTCGAAAACGGCTTTGATGCCGATAGCGGTATGCTTATTGGCGCTAAAGAGAGCCGTCTCTTTGACCGTGAATCCTCCGCTTATGTGAAGACAAGCTTTGGTACGTTCCGTGCAGGTCGCATCTCCACGATGCTCTCTGGCGTTGGTTCGATGGGCTTTTATGCCAAGGCCGCTAACCCGTTTGGCAATGGCTGGGCTACGGTGATCGGAAGTCACTCCCGTGTCTTTGCTAATCAAATTGGCATCATGGATAACGTCCTCGGTTATGTCTCTCCGACCGTTGGTGGCTTGACCGTTTATGCGCAGTACGGCATGGGCGAACAGACAGCAGAAAACACCTCCAAGGCCAACCGTTACGCTGCAGTGGGTGCACAGTACGTGGCCGGCCCCCTTGAGTTGGTCGCTGCCGTCGACCACACCAATAAGAAGTCGGCCGGCTTGACGAAGGATGAGAATCCACATCACGACAAAGTCAAAGATGCTTACACCCTTAACTTAGCGGGTTCCTACAATTTTGGTGCTGTCAAGGCTTATGTCGCGACGCAGTACTTCAAAAATGCTGTCGACGTCGCCAGCATGACAACCACTAATAAGCTTAACCACCGTCCTGTTAATCAGGCTGATGGTTGGGGCTTGACGGTGGGTACGAAGTCCCCGTTGATGGGCGGCCAATTACTCGTGAGCGCAGGCTACATGGATGGCAAGATCTATATCGATAATGACCATCGCGATATCTATGCTTACGACTTCGGTGTAGGCTACACCTATAACATTTCTAAGCGTACGTCTCTCTACGCAGGTACAGGCTATCGCTATCGTGACGGCAAGAGTAAGCAAGTGGACTTTGAAAATAAGACCGTTGAAGTCACATCGGGCTTGGTGCACAAATTTTAATTGAGCACGCTCAGACTTAGGTACGCCATTTCATGGCGTACCGCTCTCTATCGCCTATATCAGAAATAAATACATGGTCAGCTCCCTGTTTGCAAGGGTTGGTCAAATTTTTCAAGGCGCAAGCCCCCAGGCGCTCCATTTAGAGCGCCTTTTTTCCAATCAGCGCGGCC